>CAYRGS010000190.1:0-1686 GCA_964423875.1 uncultured bacterium | reverse complement strand
CGATCCCCGCGGCAAGCGGAGCACGAGAGGATCGGTTGGTGAGAAATCCAGGCTAGGAGGGAAGAACGTCCAGGATTTGCGTCTTGAGCAACGCCGCCAATTCGCGGACGCGGGCTTCCCCTTCCGGTTCGATTTGGATCATGGCCTGATGTCTTTTCTGTCCCGTGAGCAGCCGGATGCCGGGTTCGCGGGTCAAGGCGGCCTGAATCCGGGCCAAGGCGGCGTCCCCGCGCAAGGCGGGGGCCAGGCCCTCCAAGTCCAACTCGAGCTCCACCCTGTCCCCCCGAAGGCTAAGCTCCGCCCACCTGATCCGGTGGGCGCCCGACGCCAAAACGAAAGACGCCCGTCCCGGGACCCGGCCCTTCTCGGAGATATCGGCTCGGGCCTGAATCAACTCGCGCCGGACCGCCTCGAAAATTCGGGTCGCCGCACGGGTCGGGTGGGCGGCCCCCCCCTGGGCTTCCAGGAGGCCGATCATCCGGTCCAGGCGCCGCTTGATGCCGAACACCGCGAAGGGCAGCGTGAACCACAGGACGACCAGGACGGCCAGGACCGCCCAGAGCAAGGGCAAAAAAATGACGATGGGGCCGAGCTCGAAAAATCCGGTCATGGATCAGAAGGTCGAACGCTCGCGGCCAGGACAGGTTCCCCCACGAAGCCGTCCCAACCTGTCCACCCCGGGACGGCACCGGCGGTTACTCTTTGAAAAGATGCTTGAGGAAATCGGACTGGGCGGGCATCAGGAGGGTCGTCCCGGTTTTCAGCGATTGTTTGTACGCCTCCAACGTCCGCAGGAACCCATAGAATTCCGGGTCCTGTTCGAAGGCCTCGGCGTAAATCGAGACGGCCTTGGCGTCCCCCTCTCCGCGCAGTTGCTGCTCTTTCTGATACGCGTCGGCGAGGAGAATGGTCTTCTCCTTGTCGGTTTCGGCCCGAATTTTCAGGGCCTGCTCTTGTCCCTCGGAGCGGTACTGCCTGGCGATCCGCTGGCGCTCGGCCTGCATCCGGCCGAAGATGGCCTTCTCGTTCTCCGGCGGCAGGTCGGCGCGCTTGATCCGGACGTCCACAATCCGGATGCCGTAGTCCCGGGCCTTTATGTCGCTGCGCTTGGTAACCACCCCCATGATCTCGGCCCTGTCTTTGGTGACGATTTCCACCAGGGTTTTTCGGGCCAGGTCTACGCGAAGCTCGGAGTAGACGATGTCGTCCAAGCGGGATTGGGCGCCTCCTTCGGTCCGCACGGTCTTGAGGAATTTCAGGGGGTCGATGATCTGCCACTTGGCGAAGTTGTCCACCACGAGGGTTTTCTTGTCCTTCGTGATGATGGGCCGGGCGGTGGCGTCATACTCGAGGATTCGTCGGTCGAAGTACTGGACATTCTGAATGAACGGCGTCTTGAAGTGAAGCCCCGGCGTCTTTGCGCTCCCCACGGGCCTGCCCAGCTGCAACACGATGCCCTGCTGCCCCTCGTCAACGATGAACGCGGTCGAACGCACACCGAGCAAGGCCGCGATGAGGATGACCAGGGCGATCACTTGGCGCTTTTTCATTTAACGGGTCCCCTTCAGGTCGGTCAGCGAGCCGCCGCTGTCCCCCAGCGGGAGGATGGGAAGGACCCCCCTTCCTTTACTCTGGTCCAGGATGACCTTCTTGATCCCCGGCAGGATCTCTTCCATGGTTTCCAGG
>CAYRGS010000189.1:0-1744 GCA_964423875.1 uncultured bacterium | reverse complement strand
ATCTTCTCGGGGGGGCCGATGAAAGAATTTGTGTACATGAATTCCATCCCGATGTCCATTTGGTGATGCTCGACAAAATAGGACAGCGCCGGCTCGAGGGCCGATTCGGCCTTCTTGACGTCATCATCGACGGCGCACCACGCCTCGCAGATGAACCGGAAGCCGTTCAGGTCGCGGCCCTCTTTATCAGCAGCCGACCGAATCGCGGCCATCCCTTCCCGCATATGGTCGAGGGTCGGCGCCCAGGGGCCCCAGCCGCATCCGATGCGCGCAGCACGCTCCCAGGTTTTCGGAACCCCGCCGCCGAACCAGAGGCCGGGATGGGGATTCTGAATGGGCTTGGGCTCCAGGGTGACGTTTTCCAGTTGGTAAAACTCTCCCTGATGCGTCACGTTGTCCTCAGTCCACAAGCGAATCATGAGCGCCAGCGCTTCGTCATACGCCCGGCCCCGGGTCTTAAACTCGTTGCCCGTGTTTTTGTAGTCCGGCTCGTATGCACCGATACCCACGCCCGTGTCCAACCGGCCGCCCGAAGCGCGGTCCAGTGTCGCGAGCGTTTTCGCCAACAAATAGGGATGGCGAAGGGGCACCAGAAGCACACCGGCGCCAAGATGAATTCGCGTGGTGACGGCCGCCAACTGGGATAGGGTGACGATGGGGTCATAGAGCCCCTTGTGGCCGAAGGAGGCGAGCCCTTCGGTGTAGATTGGGTGATCCGCGACCTGAAGCGTATCGTACCCCAGCGCTTCCGCTTCCTGGGCGGCTTCCTTCAGGTACTCCATCGTGATGGTGGGATATCCGAACGCCGGAAGAAAAACCCCGAACCTGGCCACTTCTGAATTCCTCCATGAAGAAAACGAACACACCGAATCGTCTTAATTCTGGTGTGTTCCAATTCGGCTTGGTGGGACAATTACCGATGTGCGGAGAGGACGTTAGCATTTTTTCGAGGGTTCGACAAGCAACGCGCGCGCCGGAGCGGGGGATTGAAGCGTTCTTCGGGTTTCCTCTAGTATGGGGCAGTCCGATGCCGTCTTCCCGGTCGCGTCGAGCTTGGAAACTCTCATCGAGTGGAGCCACCGCCATGAATCTTCTCATCCGGAATGCGCGTCTTCGAGACCGGACGGGTCTCGTTTGCGTCGGGATCCGAGACGGACGGATTGACCGGATTGCTCCGGACCTGCCGCCGGACGGCTGGCGGGTCATCGACGCCGCGGGGTCGTTGACGACCCCCGCCTTTGTCGAACCCCACACTCATCTGGACAAGGCCCTCATCAGCGACCGGATGCCGCCCAACGCGAGCATGTCCTCGGAGGAGGCTCGAACAAACCTTCGGGAGGAAAAGCGCCGCTTCACCCTGGAGGACGTCGAGGAGCGGGCGAGCCGGGTGCTTGGCTGGGCGCTCGGGGCGGGGGTGACGGGGATGCGAACCCACGTGGACGTGGACACGGCCGCCGGGCTCACGGGGCTGGAGGGCGTCCTGGCGATCAAGGAGAAAATGGCCGAGTACGTGGACCTTCAGGTCGTCGCCATGCCCCAGCACGGCATCGATGCCGATCCCGGGACGGGGGAGCTGCTGGAGGAGGCCCTCCGGATGGGGGCGGACGTGGTCGGCGGATTCCCGGAGGAGGAGTTCCACGAGGAAGCGGGCCGCCGCCACATCGATTTCATCTTCGACCTCGCCAAACGGTTCGATCGGCCCATCGACATGCACATCGACATCCGTTATTCGCCCGAAGTCCGT
>CAYRGS010000188.1:0-1799 GCA_964423875.1 uncultured bacterium | reverse complement strand
GGCGTGGGGTTCTCCCCTCATGGCCCTCGCCGGTCTTGCGCAACGGACGAAGACCATCCAGCTTGGAACGGGCGTTCTCCTCCTCCCCCTGTACCATCCGGTTCATGTGGCGGAGGACGCGGCCTTCTTGGACATGATGTCGGGCGGGCAGCTCATCCTGGGTCTTGGGCTCGGGTACGTACAGGAGGAATTCGACACCTTCGGGGTTCCCCTCAAGCAGCGCGCCTCGCGCCTCGAGGAAGGGGTCCGGCTCATCGAGCGGCTCTGGACGGAGGACGCTGTGCATTTCGAGGGACGGTGGAACCGGGTCGAGGGCGTGACGATCTTCCCGAAACCGGTGCAGCGGCCGAGACCGCCCATCATCCTGGGGGGTTGGGCCGAAAAGGCGGTTGCCCGCGCGGCGGCCTTCGCGGACGGCTGGATGGCCGGTCCCTCAGGCCACATCGACCGGCTCAAGGCGTGTCGGGACGTGTTGCTGGAATCCTGGAAAGAGAATGGGAAGACGCCCGCCGAGCCGGAGATCTTTATTTTGCGGGAGGTCTACGTGGATGAGGACCCCCGCCGCGTCCAAGAGATCGGTCTGAAATCGATGTTGGAGGCGAACCACCAGACGTTCATCGTCCAGAAACACCTTCAGCGTCCCGAGCTGATGGCCCCCCGGACGAAGTCGGGGGAGATCGATATGGACCGCCTGCATGAGAACCGCTGGATCCTGGGCTCCCCCGAAGAGGTGGTTCAGGAAATCAAGCGATATCAGGAGACGTTGAATCCAACGCTTCTCTCCTGCCGTCTGGTTTATCCGGGGATGGCCCGGGAAGACGCGCTTCGCTCGATTCGACTTTTCGGGGAGAAAGTGCTGCCGAAGTTCAAGTAATTTCAAAGACGCTCAATCCGAAGGCGATCTTTTTGGGAAATCACAGATGCCCCCGTTAGCTATATGGATTGCGCTCTTGAGCTCCCTGCTCTATGCGCTGGCCTCCACGACGATGCGAACCGCCATGCGGACCGCGACGCCAATGGCGAGCGCCCTTCTGATCGCCGTCATCCAGTGGGTTCTATACTCCATCCTTGTTTTGAGCACGGGCAGGCTCTATTCCATCAACGCGCCGGGTCTGGCCTGGTTCGTCGCCGCGGGGGTGCTGGCGCCCGGCCTTTTCATGGCCTTTTTCTATATCGGCGTGAAGCGGATTGGCGCGTCCCGCGCCTCCACGATCAAGTCCGCGGCGCCGGTGTACGCAGTCATTTGCGCCATTATCTTCCTGGGCGAGCGGCCCAGCGTTTTTCAATACTTCGGCATCGCCGCGGTGATCGGGGGCTTGTTGACGATAGCGTCCGAGGGCGAAAACCGAACGCCGCCGAAGACCAATCCGGCGGACGCCGGCCCGCGCTCCGATGACCCCCCCCGCGCTCCCGCCAAGGGTGGCCCGGGAAAAAAATTCGACCTCATTTTCCCATTGCTCGCGGGGGTGTGCGCGGGCCTCGCCGCCATTCTCTACAAGGTTGGTCTGGCCCGGCTCAACTCTCCTTTGTTGGGCGCCTGGATCGGTTCCACGATAGCCCTTCTGATTTTGCCCGGGATCGCGCTGCTTTTCCCGAAACCGGACCGATACCGGATCGGCCCGCCGCGGGCCTGGATGTGGGTCTCCCTGGGGGCGCTGGCCATCGCGGGGGCGATTTACTGTCGAATTCTGTCCGTCGGTCTGGGGGATGTCTCGATCGTCTTCACCCTGGTCCAGACCTCCCCGCTGTTTGTCATCCTCATGGCGGCCGTCTTCCTGCGGGAGCTGGAGCGGGTGACC
>CAYRGS010000187.1:0-1851 GCA_964423875.1 uncultured bacterium | reverse complement strand
GGGCGCGGGGGGTGAGCCTGCCGGGGGACATTGTGGACACGGTGATGGCCTTCTCGGAGGGCCTCACGGACATGCGCTCATCGCTTCAGAAGGACCTGGAGGCCGGTAAACCCCTGGAGATCGACAGCCTGGCGGGCGCCGCCGGCCGTCTGGGAAGGGAAGCGGGGGTTCCCACGCCGATCCATGATGTCATCTACGCGTGCCTGAAGGCCCAAGACCACGGCGGGCCGGCCCCGGATTGATGAGAAGATTCGAAACACGAGGATGATGCGTTGGGAGGGATGCCCGGGATGAGAATTCGGAACTGGGTTCGAAGCGCCGCCCGCGTGGCGGCGGCTCCGGCGCTGTTTGCTTTGGCGGCGGGTTGCGCGGTCACAACGCTGCCCACCTCGGAAGAGGGCGTGACCGTCGAGCGGGTCGTTCTGAATCGGACCCCGCTCCGCCGGGAGCGGACGGAGCTCTTCCTGTTTCGTCCCGCCGGGAAGGGACCGTTCCCCGGTATCGTCCTGCTTCACGGGGATTCACCCGAGGCCACAGGCATGGAGGGGGGAAAGGAGTTTTATTACGACGGCACGGGGGAATTTCTGGCCTCTCAGGGTTACGCGGCGATGGCCCCCTCCATGCCCGGCTTCGGCGGCACGGCCGGCGACCGGGATTTTGTCGGTCCCGCCACGCTGTCGCGTCTTCGCTCGGCCATGGCCCATTTCCAGGCCCTGCCCAGGGTGGATTCCCGGCGGATCGCGATCTTCGGCGCCTCCCGCGGGGCGACGGCCGCCGCCCTGCTGGCACACAGCGTCCCCGAGGTCCGCGCCGTCATTCTCCAGAGCGGCCTGTACGACCTGCGGGGCGTCATCGAGGAGAACGCGAAGACCTGCGGGGCGACCGCCGGACCGGCCAAAGAGGCCCTGGCGCTGCAAAAGTGGATCGAGCGGGAGGCCGGGAAATCCTCCGAGGCCCTGCGCAGCCGCTCCCCGGTCGAGTTCACGGGCCAGTTGTCCTGCCCGGTCCTTTTGATCCATGGAAAGGAGGACCGGGCCGTGTCCGTCCGCCAGATGCGCCGGTTTGCCGATCGGCTCAGGAAAGAGATGGGCGATCGGCGGGAGGTCATCTCCCGGGAGGTTCCGGGCGGCCACGTCGTGTCGGGCGCCCTCATCTGGAGCGAGGCCCTGCCGTTCCTGAAGCGGTGCCTCGCCGAGCTCAGTCTGGCCCAGGGCGGCGCGGAAAGGCCGCGCTCCTCCAAGTCGGACCCGGCGCGGAAGCCGGGAAAATGATGTTCATGGCACCCATCCCGGACGGTGAAGACGCCGCTCGGGGAAATGACCTTCAGTCTCGTTGAACAGGAGATCGTCATGCCGCGAGAAATCATTCAGCCGGAAGGAATTTGGGACCCCTCCCCCCGATTTTCACAGGTCTCCCGGCACGGGAACACCGTCTATGTGGCCGGCCAGACGTCGGTGGACGCCGATGGCAACGTAGTGGGCAAGGGAGATATCGAGGCCCAGGCCCGGCAGGTTTTCGAGAACATCAAGAAGTGTCTCGCGTCCGTGGGCGCGACGTTCGCCAACGTGGTGAAGATCAACATCTACTCCACCGACATCGACAATGACATCACGCCGGTTTCGAAAGTCCGGAGCGATTACTTCGACGCGCCGGTCCCGAGCACGTACGTCCAGGTCCCCCGCCTGGTCCACCCCGACTGGCTGCTCGAGATCGAGGTGGTCGCGATGCTGGACTGATGGTTTGGCCGGGGACTCCTTTCGATACGGGGCAGGGTCGAAATCCCTCGGGTCGGATGACCCTTGGGTCTGAGACCCCTCGTTGCGTTGCGTCCTTCGGCTTTTCGAAAGATCA
>CAYRGS010000186.1:1625-1907 GCA_964423875.1 uncultured bacterium | reverse complement strand
GTGACGATGACGGAAGGAAAGGTGGCGACGGTCCGTGCGACGTCGAAACTGGTCGGGCCGGGCCGGGGGGTCTGCGAGGTCAGGGGACACCGGTACAGGCTGGATGCGCCGCCCTTGATTGATGGACCCAACGAAGAGGTGAACCCGGTGGAGGCGATGATCGCCCCCCTAGCGGCGTGCGCCGTTCTTTTCCTCCAGCATTTGGCCCAAACGATGGACAGGAAGTGCTTGTACCGATGGTTGCCGGTGATCATTTTAAAAACAGGCTTGGATATGGAAAAG
>CAYRGS010000186.1:0-1615 GCA_964423875.1 uncultured bacterium | reverse complement strand
GGCGGCGGAGCGGCGCCGAGCGGGCGGGCGTGGGGGAGCTGGTCGAGGCGTTCCGGGCGCGATGTCCCGTCCACCGGACGTTCGCCAAAGCGGTGGATATCACCGAGGAGGTCATGCTGATTTAGGAGCGGGTCCCCGGCAGAGATATTCGGAATAACCCCTTCCGCTTACCGATTCGGTGGAAAGTGAGTGTCTCCAGAAATGTAGGGCGGGCGTCTTGCCCGCCTTTCCGGGCGTCGCCCCGCAATCACCGCGGTCCGTACAGCCGGCTGAAATGGTTTTTCATGAGCCGCCGGATGTGTGGATGGCCGTCGAGGGACGCCTGTCGTAGCATTTCAAACCGTTTTTCCAACTCGGCGGATACGTCGAGGCCGTCATCGTGGTAAATCGCTTTGTTGTCGAGTTTGGTGAGGAGCCGCTGGATCTGCTTGTGCGCCGAATACCGTTCGAGAATCCCCAACCATTTCCGAAACCTTTTGTACCGGTCGAGATGTTCCTTTCTGGGAACGGCCCGGGTCTTGGCGTTCAGGACGTACAGTTGTCCTCCGCTCCGGAGGAGCCGGCGGAATTGGCCGATCAGCCCCGGCAGCGATTCACCGTCGACGTGCTGGAGCACATAGACGGTCAAGACCAGATCGATGGACCCAGTTTCGATATCGGGAAGCCGGCCGGCGGGAAGAAGCTCCAGCCTGCCTTTCTCGAAGTGCTCATCTGGGATGTAGCCGCGCGCGTGCCGAAGCATGCTCTCGGAATTGTCCACACCAAGAACTTTGATGTGGGGATGGCGCTCTAAGATTGCCCGGGTCATCCTGCCCACCCCCAGTCCGTAATCCAGGACCCGCCGGGCCCCTGTCAACTCGGCCTCCAGCGCGCGGATCAGAACGTCGGTTTCCACCCCGAATCGCTCACGGGCCGACATGCCGTGGTAGTACGTGCAATTGGTCGTCATGGCCGCGTCAAGCGAGTCTCTTGTGAAGATGAATTCGTTGGGTTCTTTCATCATAACCATAGTAAAATAAATGAGTTATAAGGATACGGGTTGCACAGAGGCTAGCACGGGGGGGCCGAGGAGTCAACGCCTCATCGGTTCTGCTATGTTACCCGGAGGGATTCCTTTGAGACCGTTTTCCGACGGATTCCGGGAGGAAGGAAATGGGTGAGCAGACGAAGGTTGAATCGGTGACCCGCGTGGCGACCGCCCAATGGAAGGGTTCCATGCGCTCGGAGGTGTCCGTCCGGGAC
The DNA here is from genome assembly GCA_964423875.1 of uncultured bacterium. Classification (GTDB taxonomy): domain Bacteria; phylum UBA8248; class UBA8248; order JACPRG01; genus CAYRGS01. The sequence goes on along the minus strand of CAYRGS010000186.1, from coordinate 373 downwards.
TGCGAGCCGGTCATCATCGACGAGCCGCCGGGCCGCGGCGGTCTCTACGAGTTCCCGACCCCCGCCGAGTACACCATCGCCGGATGCAGCGTGGCCCACATCGAGCTGTTCGCCAAAGAGGCGGGAATGCCGCTGGAGGACTGCCGGGTGGAGGGCGGCTTGGAGCTGGCGCACTTCGAGCCCGACGACGAGCGCGGAAAGAACGGCGGAGTCCTGGGGATTAACCTGAAGTTTTATGTGACATCCTCTGGGACGGAGGAGCAGCTTGGACAGGTGAAACAGCTCTTCCATGACCGCTGCGTCCTCTACCGCTCCGCCAAGTTCGCCGCGCCCCTCACGGAGGAGTGGGTGCAGATCCCGCCGGGTTGACGCC
>CAYRGS010000185.1:0-2091 GCA_964423875.1 uncultured bacterium | reverse complement strand
GGGCGGGCAATCGCGGTTCGGAAAATCCGGAAACCGTTGGTGGTCAACGACGTTCATGAAGGGGGAAACGTTGACCGATCATGTCCGGCTCAGAAACGGCCTTTTGATCCACGGCGGACACACCGGGATCTGGGCGGCCCAGGCGAAGGGGTTTTACGAGGAAGAGGACATCGATTGCGCCATCACGCGAGGATACGGCTCCGAAAAGACCGTCCGGGAGGTGGCGGCGGGGGAGGTCGAGATCGGGGAGGTGGACCTTGCGGTGATGTTGATGGGCCGGTTGGAGGGCCTGCCGCTCAAGGGGGTCGGCGTTCTTTATCATCGCGCCCAGCATGTCGTCTACGCTCTGGGGCAATCTGGGATCTCTTCCCCGCGCGACCTGCGTGGAAGGTCCATCGCCGTGACGGAGTCCGACGCGGGCTCCTTATTGTTCCCCGGGTTCCTGAATCATTCGGGTCTTGACGCCGAAGACGTGAACCGGGTCTTCATCCCGGCCGAAGAGAAGGTCCCGACACTCCTCTCGGGAGAGGTCGACGCCTTGCTGACATACGTCATCAACGGACCCGCCATCGAGGCAGGGGCGGCCGAGAAAGGCTGGACGGTTCGGGGGCTGCTCTGGGCCGACTTCGGGTTCGACATGGCCTCCAACGGGTTTGTGGTTTCCGAAAGCCTCCTCGATGAGCGGCCCGATGTGGTTCGCCGGTTCCTGCGGGCTACGTATCGGGGCGTCTCGTGGGCCTTGTCCAATCCGGCGGAGGCCGCCGACCTCTTTTCCGAGCGCAATCCCCGCATCGACCAAGGCCTCGCCCGCCTCCAATGGAAGAGGACCATTCCCTTTATCGTGACGGACGATTCCCGGCGCGACGGACTCGGATTTCTTCCCACTGGTAAGCTTGAGGAAACCCTTCGGGTGCTGCGGCCGTTGGGGCGAGGAGGGGCGGAATCGGCCGAGGCGGTTTATTCCAACGACTTTCTCCCCGACAAGGCCCTGCAGCTTCCCCCGCAGAGCGCCGGTGCGCTCAGTGAGATATCATGGGAGTCAGGCCAAGCGTGGAGCTCGGACTGAAAGACAAAGTGGTTCTAGTCACCGGCGCCAGCAAGGGGATCGGTCAGGCCATTGCCCGGGGTTTCGCCGATGAAGGGGCGCACCTGAGCATCTGCGCCCGGGGCCGGGACCTTCTGGAGGAGATGGCGCGGGAAATCGAGGGTCAAGCGGGGGTCGATGTGCTCTCCGTCCCGTGTGACCTCACCGAGGGAGAGGAGATCCGGGACCTGGTTTCCCGGACGCTCGAGCGGTTCGGCCGGATCGATGTCCTGGTGAACAACGCGGGCGCCAGTGTCGCCGGGCCCTTCCTCGATCTCCCCGATTCCGCCTGGATAGACGCCTGGAGTCTGAAGGTGATGGGCTACGTCCGCCTCAGCCGCGAGGTTTTTCCTCACATGCGAGAGCGGGGCGGGCGGATTGTCAATGTCATCGGAGACGCCGGGCGCAAGCCCCTGGAGAACTACGCCGTCGGCGGTGTGGTGAACGCGGCGCTCATGAACTTCACCAAGACCCTCGCCAACGAGGGCGGGAAGCACAACATCATCGTCAACGCGGTGAATCCCGGGGCCATCCGGAACGAGCGGTACGATCGGAACCTGGCGCGCCGGGCGGCGGCCCGGGGGGTCTCGCCCGAGGCGTTGGAGGCCGACCTGTTCGCCCAACGGCCGATCAGCCGGGCGGGAACGCCCCAAGAGGTTGTGGGGCTGGTGCTCTTCCTGGCGTCCGAGCAGGCCACGTTCGTCCACGGGACGCTCATCGACATCAACGGGGGCGCGTCCTCCTGTATCTGATGGCGGCCGTCGCCCCGGCCCCGCCCGTCACACTTCAGCCCCGGCCTTTCTGTTTGTTTTCCGATCCCATATTTGGTGCGGGGGTCCGCACGGGCCGGGACGGGGACCGGCCCCTACATTTTAGGGCGATGCTTATCTGGCAGAGCGTTTGTCCGTGCCCGCACCGAGTGGGTTGGGTTCTTGAAAAACCGGCGCATATTCGGAGACGGACGACCCGCCATGGGCACTCGCCCATCGAAAGAAACGGAGGGGCGG
>CAYRGS010000184.1:0-2182 GCA_964423875.1 uncultured bacterium | reverse complement strand
CCTCCGCCTGGGATTCGGAACCCCGCGCGACCTGGTCCTCGGCATGGAAGTCGTCATGGCCGACGGAACGCCGGTCCGTTTCGGGGCCAAGGTGGTCAAGAGCGTCGCCGGGTTCGATCTCAACAAGCTGTACATCGGGTCCCTGGGCACGCTGGGATTCATCACCGAGGTCACCCTCAAGACGTTCTCGCTCAAGGTCCGGGAAGGGGCCCTGCTGGCCGGATTTGATGAAGCGGGCGCCGTCCAGTCCGCCGTCACGCGGATCCTATCGGAGCGGATCCTGCCGGTGAGCTTGGAGTGGTTGACGGGCGGCTCGTTTTCCTCCGACGGGCTCCTGGGTGAAGCGGCCGGGGCGCGGAACATCCTCTTGGTCAGCTTCAGGGACAATGATGCGGGGATCGCCGGGCAGCTGGACCGGGCGGAAGAGGCCTGCCGCGCCTGGGGCGCGGGACCCGTCATCCGCCCGGGACCCGAGGAATCGGACGCCGTGAGGAAATCCCTGAGCCGGGCGGGCCCGTTTCACGCCTCCGCCCGGGGACCCGGCTTCGCCTGCCGGGTGGGGATCCCGCTGACACGGATCGGGGAGACGGTCGAGCGGGCGCGGACGGTGGGGGAGGCCGAGGGGTTCCGGTTTCACGGGCAGGTGCACGCCGGCAACGGTATCATCCGGATGAGGTTCGGCTGGGAAGACGGGAAAGAAGACCCCCTCCTGATTGGGCGCGCCGAGCGCGCCGTCAAAGGGTTGCGGCAGGCCGCCGCCCGGGTGGGGGGATATGCCGTCATCGAAACCCGAGCGTCGGCCCTGCGGGACAAGCTGGACCTGTTTGACGAGGCCTCCGTCGGCGATCCAGGCCGTCGGCTGATGCAGCGGGCCAAGCTCGCCCTCGACCCCAAAAGGATCATGAATCCCGGCCGATTCTTCGGAAGAATCTGATCTCCCGGCCGCGTCATGAAAATCCTGGGAGCCGAACGTCCATGACATCCGAGCCGTTCACGGAAAAGCCCGCGGGTCCGGACGGGGAAAACCGTCCCCTCGGGGGCGAGTCACCCGACCCGGACCAGATTTCGGACTGCATCCACTGCGGGCTCTGCCTGAGTTCTTGCCCGACGTATTCCGAGCTCGGAAACGAGATGGACTCGCCCCGCGGGCGAATCTATCTTATGCGGGCCGCGGGAGAGGGACGGATTGATTACACCGCCATCGTCCGCGAACACCTCGACCTGTGTCTGGGCTGTCTGGCCTGCGAGACGGCCTGCCCCTCCGGCGTCCGGTACCACAGCCTCATCGAGGCCGCACGGACGAAGGTGGAAGCGGCGCGGGAGCGTGATGGCGAGGGCGGGTGGCTTCGGCGGCTCGCCCTGCGCGGTCTTCTCCCGCACCCCAGGCGCCTCACGGCCGCCGCCGCGCTCCTCGGCGCGTATCGGAGGAGCGGGCTGCAACGCCTCGTTCGGGGGAGCGGGATTTTGAAATTTCTGGGTCGAATGGGGAAGCTGGAGGCCTTGTCGCCCCCGGTGACGCCGGCTTCGATCCGCCGGCGGGTGGAGAAAGGGGCCTCGAACGGCGACGCGGGCCGGGCCTCGGCCGCCCTCCTCACGGGCTGCATCATGCGGGTCTCGTTTGGCCACATCAACCTGGCCACCATCCGGGTCCTCGCGGAGAACGGACACACTGTCGGGGTTCCGCGGGGGCAGGTGTGTTGCGGGGCGCTTCACGGCCATTCGGGGGACCGGCGGACCGCCCGGGAGCTCGCCCGTAAGAACGTCGATGTCTTCCTGGACGCCGGGGTGGAGTTCATCGTCACGAATTCCGCCGGATGCGGCTCGATGATGAAGGAGTACGGCGAACTGTTGGAAGGAGACCCGGTCTATCGCGAGAAGGCCGAGCGCCTGGCCGCGAAGGTCCGGGACATTTCGGAGTTCCTGGTCGAGCAGGAGTTCCGCCCGCCCTCCGGGCCGCCCGCCCTCCGGGACGGCGTGCCGCTGGCCGTCGCGCACCATGAGGCCTGCCACTTGGTCCACGGGCAGAAGGTCCGAAAGCCGCCGATGGAAGTCCTCCGCGCGTTGCCGGGCGTGGAGGTGCGGGAACTGGCCGAATCGGACTGGTGCTGCGGCAGCGCGGGGGTCTACAACCTCACCCAGCCTGAGATGGCGGGGCGTCTGCTGAAACGGAAGGTCGGCCACA
>CAYRGS010000183.1:0-2208 GCA_964423875.1 uncultured bacterium | reverse complement strand
CCCACCCAGCCGCTCTTGGCCTGGTCCGCCGCCCAGTACGCTATGAAGGCCCCCATCAGCATCTGCCCCTCGACGGCGAGGTTCAGGACGCCGGAGCGTTCCGAGTAAATCTCGCCCAACGCCCCCAGGATGAGGGGCGTCGCCATCCGGACGGCCGCGGCCAGGAAAGCGGCGATCATGGCGGATTCAAGCCACATTCGAAAACCTCCGGCGCAGGTAAGCCCGGATCACCGGGTAATAACCACTGATGAGAATGAACAGGACCGACAGGCCCACGAGCATATCCGCCAGGGTGGCCGGCACTCGGGCGACTCGCTGCATGTTGTCCACCCCGACGAGAAGCGCCGCCACGAACACCGCCGCCGCCACAACGCCCCCCGGATGGAGCTTGCCCATGAGGGCCACCATGATGGCCGTATAGCCGTAGCCCGGCGAGATCTTCTCAATCAACCGGTAATGCACGCCGGTTGCCTCACCCATGCCCGCCAACCCGGCAAGGCCCCCGCTGAGGAACAGCGACAGAATGACGTACCGCGTGATGGGAATGCCCCCGATCCGCGCGGCCTCCGCGTTGTCCCCCACCGCCCGGATGCGGTAGCCCAGAACCGTCCGGAACATCAAGAAGTACAGGATGACCGCCGCCGCCAGGCCCAGGAGAATGCCGGCGTGCAGCCGGCTTCCGGGAAGAACGAGGGCCAGTTGGGCCGTCTCCGGAAGGTAATCGGACTCCGGGTAAAACTGTTTGGGTCCCTTCAAGGGTCCGTGGAGAAGATAGCTCACGAAGAAAAAGGCCACGTAGTTCATCATCAGGGTGGAGATGATCTCGTTGACGCCGAATTTTTCTTTGATCAGACCGGCCAAAGCCCCCCACAGCCCACCGCCGAGGAAGCCCGCGAGGATGCAAAGCGGGATGAGGACCGAGGCGGGAAGCGATCGCAGGCCCAGGGCCGTGAGCGTCGAGGCTAGGGCGCCCATGTAGAGTTGACCCTCCGCGCCGATGTTCCACACCTGCGCCCGGAAGGCCACCGACACCCCGAGCGCCGCCAGGAGAAGGGCCGCCGTCTCCCGCAGTGCCTCGCCGCCGCTGTTCACGCCGCCGAACGCCCCGTCCAAGAACGCCGCGCCGGCCGTGATGGGCGACACCCCGATGGCCATCACCAGCAGGGCCCCGAGCACCATCACAAGTCCGATGGCGGCGATTTGGGGAAGGATTCCGGAAAGGATTTGGCGTGGCTCGGCCATTTCAGTCTCCCTTCCCGCTCCGGGGGGCCGCCGAGGCGTTTGTCGACCCTCCCATCAGCATGCCCACCTCGTTGGGGTCGGCGCCCCGCCCGTCCAACACGCCTCGAATCTCCCCCTCGTACATGACGGCGATCCGGTCGCTGAGCCGGAGGATTTCGTCCAGCTCGGTCGAGATCAACAGCACGGCCCGGCCGCGCGAGCGCTGTTCGACCAGCCGCCGGTGCACCGTGTCTATGGCCGCCACGTCCAGGCCCTTCGTAGGCTGCGACGCTACAACCACCGACGCCTCCCGGGAGAGCTCACGGGACAGGAGGAGACGCTGTTGGTTCCCGCCGGACAGGAGCTTCACGGGCGCCCGGGGCCCCGGACATCGCACGTCAAACTCGCGGATGAGCTTTTCCGTGTGTGACTGGATGGCCCGGGCGTTCAGGAAGTAGGCTCGCGAGAAGGGAAAGGACGCGTGGGATTGGAGGATGACGCTCTCGGCCAGGCTGAGGCTGGGAAACAGGCCCTGACGAACGGCCTCTTCCGGGATGTACGCGATCCCCGCCCGGGCGCCCCGGCCGATGGGCAGATTCGTGACGTCCTGCCCGTCCACGCGGACCCGGCCCTCGGTCATCGCCCTCGCGCCCACGACGGCCTCGGCCAGCTCGAGCTGGCCGTTGCCGGCCACCCCGGCCACGCCCACGATCTCCCCGGCGTGGACGTTGAGAGAGACGCCCTTCAGAGCGGGAATTCCATTGTCTCCCAGGGCGGAGACCTCCTCCAGCTCCAACAGGGGAGGTCCGGCCGCGGACTCCGGTTTCTCGAAGTCGAACTCAAATTCCCGCCCCAACATCATCCGCACCAACTCCTCCTTGGAGGTCTGGCGGGTCGAAACCGTGCCGACCACGCGGCCCGCCCGGAGGACGGTGACGCGGTCGGAAGAGGCCATCACCTCCTCCAGTTTGTGGGTGATGAAGATGA
>CAYRGS010000182.1:0-2339 GCA_964423875.1 uncultured bacterium | reverse complement strand
CCGTGCGAAAATCCTAACTCTCAAACTGGACCCGTTTCAGAGGGGCAGGTCAGTTTTTAAAATGTTCCCCCAGGGGTTTTGCTGTTACAATCCCGCCCGGGATTCCAGGACATCCAGGAGGGACGCGTAGTCTTTGCCCGCGTTGCCTTGGACACTGGAGCTGATGAAGTCTTGTAGAACCAGCGCCGCGTGCGGGACCGGAGCGCCCAACTCGAGTCCGGCCTCGAGGGCGCACCGGATATCCTTGCTGATCAGCTCCGTGGAGCCTTGAAGAAGGCCCTCGTAATCGCGCGTTTTCAGGAGCGCGTTCTTAAAATCCATCACCCGGGAGAACGCCGCGCCCGTGACCAGGATGTCCAGCATCCGCTCCACCTTCAGTCCGCCCTTCTCCCCCAGGATCAGCCCTTCCAGAAGGCCCGCCAGGTTGACGGCCAGGATCAAGTTGGTGAGGAGCTTCATCAGCGTCCCCTTCCCGGCCTCTCCCATGTAGCAGATATTTTTTCCGAACGCCTCGAAAACAGGCTTCAGCTCGTCGAAGACCGCCTCGTCCCCGCCGGCCATGATCGTGAGCTCGCGCACTTCCGCGTGCGGGACCGACCCGCTCACGGGCGCCTCGAAGGGCCGGAAGCCCCGCTTCTCGAGCTCGGCGAACCGCTCCCGCTGGAACGCGGGCGACATCGTGCTCATGTCCACCACGACGGCCCCGGGCTTCGCCCCGTGTACGACGCCCTGCTCTCCGTAAAGGACGTCCCGGATGATCTCCGGGCGCATGAGCATGGTCAGGATCGCGTCGGCGTCCCGGGCGGCGTCGGCCGGGGAGGCGGCGACGCGAAGCCCGTCGGCTTCGAGGGCGCTCATCTTCTCCTTCACCACGTCGTACCCGCTCACGTTAAAGCCCGCGTTGAGGAGGTGGCGGGAAAGCGGCGTGCCCATGTTCCCGAGACCGATGAATGCGACGTTCTTGATCATCAGGCGAGTCTCCCTGCGAATTTCGCCCCTGTCCGGGCGCTCATGGTTGAAGCGGCTGAGGCGATGGGTCCGCCCTGAACACACCCTGATTCACGGAAATGCAGATTCAATAACGATGGTGCACGGACTGGTTGACCCGTTATGGACATGACCCCGCGCCACCTTATGCGTCCAACGGTTGGTGAGAAACGCACTCAGAGTGAAATCCCTTCCATCATCTCGGCGATCTCCACCGGCCGCCCTTCCTTGGCCGAACGGATGGCCGCGTGGATGAAGGCCGCGGCCAGGACGCCCTCGCGCACACCGGTCTCTGGCTCCTTGCCGGACCGGACGCAGTCGGCGAACTCGTCCATCTGCTCGTACGTCATGTCCCCGGGCGTGAGGTCCACGGGGTTCCGCTCCGCGCTGCCTTTCTCCTGAAGGTAGATCTCGGTCGTCCGGTCCATCTCATCCGTCGCCGCGGGGTCCGTCCGGTCGGTGGTCATGTAGAGGTTCGCCTGGTTGCCGAACGCGTTGAAGGTGTACACCATGGGCGTGGCGAAGCTGCACCCCATGTACCCCAGGGCGCCCGACTCGAACTCGACCAGGGACATGTGGACATCGTCGATCTCGGCCGGCGTGTCGAGCTTGCTGGCCCGGCTGGTCACGCTGCGGATGGGGCCGAAGAGGTAGGCCATCGTGTCGGCGTGATGGATCCCGATCTGCGTGAGCGGCCCGCCGGGGCACTCGGCGTCGAACCACCGCCACTTGTCCGGTGTGAGCGATTGCCCGACGCCGACGCTGAAGTTGCATTCCGCCATGATGGGCTTGCCGAGCCGTCCCTCGTCGATCAGCCGCCGGGCGGTCCGGTGGCCGGCGTTTCGGCGGTAGCAGTGGCCGGTCATGAGCGTAAGGCCCGAGCCTTTGTGCGCCTCGACCACCTCCTTGGCCTCGGGGAGGGTGTTGGTGATCGGTTTCTCGACGAAGATGTGCTTTCCGGCCCGGAGGGCCTGGAGGATCTGCTCGCCGTGGACGGAATTGGGCGTCGTCAGGATGACGGCCGCGACGTCGGGGTTCCCGAGGATTTCTTCATAGCTCTCCGATTCCCCGCACCCGTAGGTCTCGGCGAACTTCTTCCGCTTCTCGGGCGTCCGCGTGAAGCAGGTGACGAGGCGGTATTTGGGGTTGTTCTTAACAGCGACGGCGGTTGGGGTCGACCACCATCCGATTCCCACAACGCCCACGCCGACGGGTTGTTCGGACATCTTGTCTCCTCCAAAGGGTGGACCGGTTATTTTTTCTAATGGGTTAGGCCGGGCGTCCCGCCCGGCTAAAAGAACATCGCGCCATGGGTCACCCGACCCATTCGAGTCTAGCCCGCATTTCTCACA
>CAYRGS010000181.1:0-2730 GCA_964423875.1 uncultured bacterium | reverse complement strand
GAGAAGACCTCCGCGCGCGCTGGAACACTCAGGGTGAAGGCGGAGGGGGGGGAGACGCGGCCATTCTCGATATCAAGATGCCGAACGAGGACGGGCTGTCGGTCTTTCACGACCTTCGCCGCCTGGCCCCCCAGATGCCCATTTTGTTCTACACCGCCTATCCGGGGGAGGAAGAAGTGGTGGAGCGGGCGCGCGCGCTCGGCCCGGCCGCTTTTTTGGGAAAGGGTTGTTCGCTCCAGGACCTGAGCGAGGCCCTGCGCGGGGTGATCCAACCCGATGCGGAATCGCGCGGGACCTGATCGAGAGGGAATCCATGTCCAAGGATTTCGAGGACCTGCTTCACCGGGCCGCCGAAGACCTCGGCCTGCCCGAAACCGAGACCCCGGCCGCCGAGGCGGCTTCAGCGGCCCGCCCGCGCGTGATGGTCGTGGATGATGACCCGGGAATGCGCCGGGCCCTGGCCGACGCGCTGGATGAGCGCTGCGAATTGCTGATCTGTCCCGACGGGATCGCGGCGGTGGAGAACATCTCCGACGACGTGGACGCCGTCATCCTGGACATCAAGATGGCCGGTATGGACGGTCTCGCAACCTTCGATGAACTCCGGGCGCGCGCCCCCCACGTCCCGATCATCTTCAACACCGGCCATCCGGGGGACTATCCCGAAGAGGACATGGTCGGGACCCGCGAGCCGTTCGGCTACATCACCAAAGGAGAGCCGAAAATCTTGTTCGCCCTGTTGAAAAGCGCCATCCGGCACCACCGGCTCATCCAGCGGGCGGCCTCCCTCAACCACCACCTGGAACACCTCCTCGAAGAGCGGGGCGCGGAGAACGTCCGCCTCCAACGCGAGGTGCAAGACCGTTACCGCTTTGAGCGGATCATCGGCCAAAGCCCCGCCTTGCGCCAGGTCTTCGATCTCATGTCCAAGGTCATCGAAAGTGACTCGACGGTCCTCATCACCGGGGAAACCGGGACCGGCAAAGAGCTCGTGGCCCAGGCCATCCACTACAATTCTTTCAGGCGCACCGGCCGGTTCGTCGTCCAGAACTGCGGCGCCCTTCCCGAAGCCCTCCTGGGCAGCGAGCTCTTCGGACACCGGAAGGGGGCCTTCACCGGCGCGGTCGCCGACAAGAAGGGCTTGTTCGAAGCGGCCCACAAGGGAACGATTTTCCTCGACGAGATCGCCGAGACCTCTCCCGCCGTCCAGGTCAACCTGCTCCGTGTGCTTCAGGACGGGGAGATCCGCCCAATCGGCGACACCCTGACCCGCCGGGTGGACGCCCGGGTGATCGCCGCCACCCACCGGGACCTGTCCGAGGAGGTGCGCGAAGGCCGCTTTCGGGAAGACCTCTTCTACCGGCTGAACGTCATCCCCATTCCGCTTCCCCCCCTGAGGGAGCGCCGGGAGGACATCCCCCTCCTAGCCCAGCATTTTCTCGACGAGACCTCGAAACGCACGGGCAAGCACCCGCCCGGGATCCACCCGGATGCCCTCAACTGCCTGACGGCGTACGACTTTCCAGGCAACATCCGGGAATTGGAGAACGAGATCGAGCGAGCGGTCGCCCTCGCCGACGATGGATCTCCCGTCACGCCGGACCTGTTTTCCGCGGCCGTGCGCCGCGCCGGGCTCCATGCGCCGAAAGCCGCGCCCCCCCCCCCTCCCCCGTCCCTGGACGGCGACGCCCCCATCCGGGGAAAACTCCGCGACGCCGTCGAGGCCCTCGAGAAAAATATGCTCAATCAGGCCCTTGAGGCGCACAACGGAAACCGGACCCACACAGCCGCGGCCCTCGGACTCAGCCGGCTGGGGCTCCTCAAGAAGATCCGGCGGTACGAGCTCGAAGAGTGACGGCGACGTCCCGCGAGATCGGGAGGCCCGGAGGCGTGCTAAAATACCCTCAAAGGAGCACCGCCGGATTGGGGAATATCTCCCATGAATCTCGTGACAAAATCCTGGACCCGCCGCATCATGCGAACCACGTTCATTTTCGCGGCCCCCCTCCTGGCTGCTTTCCTTGCGGGCGACGGCGGGGCCGAATCGACGGATGCTTCCGAGGACGCCGAGATTACAAACCGCCAATACCTCGAGTTCACCTTGGCGACCGGAAGAGTCGCCCCCGAGTCCTGGGCGGGGAAGACATTCCGCGAGGGATCGGCCGATCAGCCAGTCACGATGGTCGATTGGTACGACGCCCGGGATTACTGCGCATGGCGGGGCAAGCGGCTCCCGAGCCGGGAGGAATGGAAGAACGCCTGCCGCGCCGATGGATTTCCAAAAAGGGGCGACATCTGGGAGTGGACCCGCTCCGATGAGAACAGCTGGAAGCTGCTGTGCGGGCCGATGGGGGTGTGCCAATGCACGCACCGCTACCGGCCCGAATGGAAAAACGCCGTCAAGGGATTCCGCTGCGTGGGCGACCCACCGCTCGCCCTGTTCATCCAGACCGCCGGGGAGGTGTCTCCGTGAAGAAAAATTTACTCATGGCCGGATCGGTTCTTGCCGTTTTGTTTATTGGAGCACCCGACCGGCCCGTCTCCGCCAAGTTGCGCGGGGCCTTGTCCGCACGGACACAAAAGCCCCCGAGCCAGGACCGTAAGGAGCGCCTGATGAAGGCCCTGAAAGAATTGAACAACCCGGACCCGGACACCCGGCAAAGTGCCGTCGAGCACCTGGGTCAGATGGGCGACATGTCGGTGGTCGAACCGCTGGCCTCCGCGTTGGCC
>CAYRGS010000180.1:0-2801 GCA_964423875.1 uncultured bacterium | reverse complement strand
CGTGTCTTCGCGTCATTTCTGTCAGCGGGTGTGTGGCCGCCCCGAGTGTGGTGTGAGTGCGCGGCAAGGGCTCTACGTCCGCTGAGTCGCGTCCGACGGCAGATCAAAAAGGTTTCGGAAATTTCCGGCTAAGCTGACAACATCCACCGGAGGAACACCGCATGAGCGAATCCGCCCCGCCCCCCTACAACCCCAAGGCCCTGGCGCGGGGGGCGAAGAACTACGGCGAGGAATATACAAAGCGTCTTCTCGACCGGCTGAACGCGATCGACCCGGAGTTTTCCCAGCTTTTTCAGGGATTCGTGTATGGAGGTTTGTACGACCGGGACGTAATCGACCACAAGACGCGGGAGCTCTGCGCCGTCGCCGGCTTGGTGGTCGGGGGGTACTTCCCGCAGCTTCGCGCCCACTTCGAGGCCTGCCGGAGGTATGGGGCCACGGACGAGGAAATCCGGGAGGTCATCCTCCAGATGTCGGTCTACGCGAGCATGCCAGCGGCCCTGACCGCGCTCAATGAGTTCGAGAGCTATCGCGCCGCCGAGAACCCAGCGCTCGGATTCGGCGATCCGGGAAATTGAGAAGGTGGATCGCAGAGGGTGGGATGTACGCGTGGCCCGCGCCATGTCCGTTTGAGTGCGGTCGTTTTCTAATGTAGAAACAATGTGTTAGATATTTCTGGGTTCCTTATCTGCGGAGAACGTTAATATGATGCGGTCGATGGGCGCACTGGATCGCCTTTCCCTGGATGCTTTGTTGCGCGAGTATAAGAAGGCCACACCCAAGTCCCGGGCGTTGGCGGAGCGGGCGCGCGCCTCCATGCCCGGGGGAAACACCCGCGCGACGGTCCACTACGATCCCTATCCCGTGTTCATGAATCGCGGCGACGGCTGCAGGTTGATGGACGTGGACGGCGGCGTCCGCCTCGATTTCAACAACAACTACACGACCCTGCTTCTCGGCCACAATCCGCCCGCCGTCGCCGAGGCCGTCCGGACGCAATTGGAGAATGGAACGGCCGCTGGCGCCCCCATGGAAGTCGAAGAGGCGCTGGCTTCGCGTCTTTGCGCGCGGTTTTCCACGGTGGACAAGGTCCGGTTCTGCTCCACGGGGACCGAGGCCAATATGAACTGCATCCGCGCGGCGAGGGCCTTTACGGGGAAATCCAAGGTGGGCAAGTTCCTGGGGCACTTCCACGGCTCCAGCGAGCACATGGAGGTCTCAATCTTTCCCGCCGTCGAGGAAATGGGCGACCCTTCCCGGCCCAAGAGCGTTCCCTCGTCGCCGGGCATTCCCGAAGGCGTGGTCCGCGATGTCGTGACGCTGCCGTTCAATGATCCGGGCGGGGTCGAAGAAATCGTTCGCGCTCACCGGGACGAGATGGCGGCGGTCATCGTCGAGCCCATCGCGGGCGGCGGCGCCATCGAGCCCCGCGACGGTTTTCACCGGGACCTCCGGCGCATCTGCACGGAGAACGATGTCCTCCTCATTTTCGACGAGGTCATGATGTCCCGCCTTGCCCACGGCGGGGCGCAGGCGTTCTTCGGGGTCGGGGCGGACCTCACCGCCCTCGGCAAGTCGATCGGCGGCGGCCTGCCCATCGGGGCTTTCGGCGGACGGGACGACGTGATGGCGCTCTTCGATCCTTCCGGCGGCGGCCCGGCGGTCCGGCACTCCGGGACGCACAGCGGCAGCCCCCTTCCCCTGGCGGCCGGCGTGGCGTGCCTGGACGCCATGACCCCCGATCTTTATCCCCGGCTGAACGCCCTCGGCGACAGGCTCCGGACGGGTCTGCGGGAGGTGTTCGGTGAGATGGGCGTTCCGGCGCGGGTGACCGGGGCGGGTTCGGTGTTCTCCGTCCACTTCACCGAAGAGGAAGTCTGGGACTATCCCGGCTACCTGCGGGGAGACAAGACGGCCCTGAAGAAGATGTTCATGGCCTGGCTTCTAAACGGGGTCTTTATGACTTCCCGGGGATTGGGCTGCCTCTCGGCGCCCATGCGGGAAGCCGATATCGATGAATTCCTGGGAGCGACCCGCGACGTCCTGGCCCGAGGGGTTTCATAGGGCCAGAGCGGAAGGGAAACGACTGTCTGGATTTCGACCGCCGGCCCCCGGAGAGGGCCCGGTTTCAGCGTTCAAGAAAAAGGAAGGAGTCTGTCGAGATGGTGAAGGTGGGTTTGATCCAAATGTCTTGTGTGGACGAAAACAACCCGGAACCCAACATGGAGAAAGCGTTGCGGCTGATCGACGAGGCCGCCGGCAAGGGCGCCAACATCGTGGCCTTGCAGGAGTTGTTCAACACCCCGTATTTCCCCAACCGCCCGCGGGACAGCCAGAAGTATTTCGCCATGGCGGAGACCATTCCCGGGCCGACCATTGACCGGGTGGCCGACAAGGCCAGAGAACACAACATGGTCATCATGGCGCCCATCTACGAGCGGGAGATGGCCGGGGTGTATTACAACTCGGCCGCCGTCCTCGGCCCCGACGGCGAACTTGTCGGCGTATACCGGAAGATGCATATCCCGCACAGCGACGATTACATCGAAAAGTATTACTTCAAACCGGGCAATCTGGGATTTCCGGTGTTCGACACCCCCTTTGGGAAGATCGGCGTCCTGATTTGCTACGATCGTCACTTCCCGGAAGGCGCGCGCGCGTTGGGTCTCGCGGGCGCGGAGATTCTCCTAATTCCGGTGGCCAGCCCGCGGCCCACGGCAAGCGAGGTCTTCGTCAAGGAGCTGATGGGGATGGCCATCGCGAACCAGTATTTTGTGGCGGCGGTGAACCGCGTGGGGGTC
>CAYRGS010000179.1:0-2831 GCA_964423875.1 uncultured bacterium | reverse complement strand
GATTCGTGCACCTGGAGGCAGAGCTGGTCGGATCCCAGAATGATGTCGTAGTCCCCTTCGGGGACCGGGGGGGCGGAGAGGAGCGCGAGCACTTCCTCCAGGACCGTCGGCGCGGCCTCGGCGAGGCCCATCTCCCGGATGAACTCATACCCCCGTTGGGCGAAGTCCCCGCCGTGGCCGGTGGGGAACGACCGGGTCTGAATCTCGCTCCCCTCGGCGACGGTGCACGTCAGTCCCGCGCCCGTTTCGGTGAACGCTTGTTCGATCCAGGCCCCGTCGGCGCCGGCGAAGGTCTTCTCGACCCGGAAGGAGACCATCCGGGCGGAGGCGGCGACGGTCTTGGGGTGGGTCATGGCCTCGGAGGCCCGGACCAGCAGGTCGATTTTCTCCTCCAGGGGGACCTGGAAGGGATCCTCTTCGCACAGGCCCGCGTATGTCCCGACCTCGGGCGGCGAGCGGTCCAGCCGTACGCCTTCCCGGTTGACCCGCGCGGCGGCCTCGGCGACAGCCATGGCCCGGTCTGCCGTCCGGATCAACAGGGCCTCCGCTCCGTCCGAAGCTTCCAGCCTCTCAGGGGCGGGCGGCCCCTCCCCCTCGGGCGCGGCGGCGAATCCCCAGGCCCCTTTGTGGAGCACCCGAACGCCGAATCCCGCGTCCTCCGCCCGGTTCACCGACTGGATCCGGCCGTTCTTGACGGCGAGGCGCTCGCTGCGGCTGGCCATCCGGCGGACGTCGGCGTATTCCACACCCCGGCTTTTGAGGTGATGCAGGGCGGCTTGGATGCTATCTTTCATGTATTCATCCGGCTCGGATTCCCGATGAACCGATTCGAAGACACGCCTTCGATTGACGGTAGAATATCACCGATCCTCGATGCCCGGGAGAAGGGGGGAGGAGGGGGGCCATGCGATACCGCACACTTGGACGGACCGGCCTGGACGTCTCCGTGATCTGTCTCGGGACGATGCAGTTCGGCTGGACGACGGACGAGCCGGCCTCTTTCCGGATCCTGGACGCCTACCTGGAGGCCGGGGGCAATTTCCTCGACACGGCGGACATCTACAGCTTCTGGTCGTCGAAGAGCTATGCGGGGAAGACAGAAGAGATCCTCGGCCGGTGGATCGCCGAGCGGAAAAACCGCGACCGGTTCATCCTGGCCACCAAAGTCCACGGCCGGATGTGGGACGGACCGGACGGCGAGGGACTGGGCCGGGCGCACATCCTCCGGGCCGTCGAGGACAGCCTGCGGCGCCTCCGGACCGACCATATCGATCTGTACCAGACCCACCGGCCGGACCCCAACACCTCCCAGGAGGAGACGCTGGACGTGATGGACCGGCTGGTCCGGGAGGGCAAGGTTCGCCACATCGGCTGCTCGAACCATTCCGCCGGCGACCTCCGGGAAAGCCTGTCCGTCAGCCGCGCCAAAGGGTGCGTCCGCTTCGAGTCCCACCAGCCCTATTACAACCTGGCGGGGCGAGCGGAGTCCGAGGAGGCCCTCCTCGGCCTCTGCGAGGCGGAAGAGATCGGCGTCATCCCGTATTCCCCCCTGGCCGGGGGATTCCTCACGGGAAAATACCGGCGGGACGAGAGGCCGGCCGACTCGGACCGCATGACCGACATCCGGATGCGGTATCTCAACGACCGGGGATACGGCATCGTCGAAAAGGCGGAGGAGATCGGGAAGTCCCGGGGCGTATCCACGGCGGCCGTGTCGCTGGGCTGGCTGCTGAGCCGGGCCGCGGTCACCGCGCCCATCATCGGGGCCAATTCTGTCGAACAGCTTCGGGAGAGCCTCCAAGCGGGAGACCTGGTTCTGTCCCCGGAAGAGGTCGCCGAGCTGGACCGCGTGAGCGCGCCGGTCTGACGGAAGCCGGCCGAGGCGGGATTTGAGCGGAAGGGAATTCGCGGTACGATGGAGAGGCGTCCCGGCCCCCAGCGGGCCTGTCGATCCCGGCCGGGCCGCGGCTCTCGCGGGTCCGCTCCGCCCGAAGCGGCCGGGAATCCTGGGAGGAGTCTCTTATGAAGGACCGAAGCATCCTGATGGAGCCCGTCGCGTTCATCGGCGAGGAGGCCGGCAAGCAGGCGGAGGAGTTCCGGATTGGGTCGGAGTCGGACTGGAAACGGCCGACGTTCTGCGAGGGCTGGACCCGGAAGCACATCGTCGCCCACGCCGCGACCGGGGCGAGCTTTTATGCGCAGGTGGTCGCCTCCGGGGTTCAAGGAAAACCGCAACCGCCCTTCGGGGCGTCCGATCGGGAGACGTTTCTTCAGCATCGCAACGACCGGATGGCAAGGTTGCTCGACCTGGCGTCGGACCGCCTCGTCGATGAGTTCGAGATGGACCATCACCGCTTTGTCCGGGCCGTCGAATCGTTGAGCCTGGACGACCTCCGGTTTCCGGCCTGGCACCCCATGGGAAAGATTCCGGTGGGCCATTTCGCGGGCATGCGCCTGCACGAGCTCGCCCTGCACGACTGGGACATCCGGGTGGCCGAGGATCCCGGCGCCGCTTTGCGGACCCATCTGCTCACCCCTCTGCTTCACGCCTTGCCCCTCATGCAGGCCCGATTTCTGAATCTGAGACCCGCGGCGGAGGCCCCCGACGGTTGCTTCCGGCTCGTCCCGAATGAGGCCGCCCCCTGGGCGCTGTCGATCCGTCGCGGCCTGGCGAGCCTGGCGGAGACCGACGAGACCGAGGCGGAGATGACGGGCGATGGAGAAACCTTTATCCTCCATACGACCGGAAGGGTGAGCTGGCGGGACGCCGAAGCACAAGGCCGCCTGTTCATCCAGGGGGACCGCCCGAAGGCGGAAAAGTTCCTCGACGC
>CAYRGS010000178.1:0-2907 GCA_964423875.1 uncultured bacterium | reverse complement strand
CTCGGCGTCCGGTTCGCCAAGGAGGCGGTCCGCCGGGGCGCGGAGATGAACCTCACCGACGGCCTAGCCTTCGAGAACACGCTGTTCACGCTCCTGAGAGGCACGCAAGACGCGAAAGAAGGGACTTCGGCCTTCGCCGAGAAGCGGAAACCGGAATTTAGAGGAGAATAAAAAAAGACAAAACCTTGGATGGCCTTTTTGTAAACCGGCCCCCCAACACCCCCTGAAAAACTTTTTGCGACCAAGCCAAGGGCTTGGCCTTTTCGCGGCGAACGTGGAACGACTGACCAACGGTCCTTCCGCGCGAAACTCTCAATCGCGAAAGAGGGCGGCGCCTACGGCGCCGCCCTCTTTCGCCAAATGAAAGTTTTCGAGGAGAGGTCCAGGGGGGACGGTCTTCAAAATGTCCCCCTGGGTTTTGCCTCTACGCCGTAGCCGATGCGGCCTCGATACGGCTCAGAACATATTCCGGCATCAGCGGGAGCTGATCGAACGTCGCGCCCGTGGCCGCGCTCGCCGCGCCCGCGATGGCTGCCGCCGTCGCCACGACCGGCGCCTCGCCGACACCCTTCGTCCCCATGACCCCCTGATCGGCCAGGCTCTCAACAACAATCGTGTCGAACTCCGGGATGTCCGGGGCCAGGGGGAGCTTGTAGTCCAGAAAACTCGCGTTCAGCAGGCGACCCTTGTCGTCGAAGACCATCCGCTCGGTCAGGGCCTGACCCAGGGACTGTATCGTCCCGCCCTCGACCTGCCCTTCCAGGCCGATGGGGTTGAGGGCGAATCCGGCGTCCACGGCCGAGGCGATCTTCAGGACCTTGACGTTCCCGGTCTCCGGGTCGACTTCGACCTCCGCGGCCTGGGCCACGAAGGGGGGCTCACCGAAAGACGTGAGGGCCAACGCGACCTCCACGTCCTCCCCAGGCGGCCAGGGAGATCCGTTGAAGGAGCCGTTGGCGACGATGGGGCCGGGGAAGCCCGGCTTGCCCGCCGTCGCGCACAGCACACCCATGGGAATGGCTTTGTCCGGCGTGCTCCGGACGAACGCCATACCGTCCTGAATGTCCATCTCTTTGGGATCGGCCTCGAGCATACCCGCGGCCCGTTCGCGAAGCTGCCCCTTGATATCCTCGATGGCCGCGCCCACCGCCCGGACGTGGTTGTACGTCGAACGGCTGCCCACGGTCCCGTAGTCCCAGGGCCCCGTCTCGGTATCGCCGCTCGTGATGTGGATCTTGTCAATATCCACGCCCAGCTCGTTCGAGATAAAGATGGGCAGACCCCCGTACACATTCCCAGTCCCGTGGTCCACGAACCCCGTCGTCACCTTGACCGAGCCGTCCTCGTTCAGGGCCACGGTGGCCGAGGAGCCCATCCCGATGAGGGTCGAGTACCAGCCGATGGCGACGCCGACGCCCCGCCCCTCGGGCCGGTCCTGTCCCCACCCGATGGATTCCTTCACCTTCTGGAGGGCCTCTTTGAGACCCACACCGCCCAGTTCCTGTCCGGAGGGGCCTTTGTCGCCCGGGCCGACGCAGTTGTTCATCCGGAAATCAACTCGGTCAATGCCGACGGCGTCGGCCAGACGGTCGGTGTGCTGCTCGACGGCGAAGGTCGCCTGGGGTCCGCCCGGCCCCCGGACGAGCGAAAAGCTCGGCAGGTTCGTGAACGCGGCGACGCACTGCACCCACAGGTTGGGGATGTTATAGGGCGCTCCGCCCACATGGGCGACCAGAGACACCATGATGGGCGCCAGCATCACGCTGTGGCCGGTATTCATCATGATGCGGACGTGGCGGGCCACAATCTTCCCGTCGTTCATCACCCCGGATTTCACGATCACCGTCATCGGATGCCGGGGCTGGGTGATCTCGAATTCCTCCTCCCGGCTCATCACATACCGGGCCGGCCGGCCGGCCTTGAGGGCGACGGCCGCGACAATCGGCTCCACCCAGGGCTGGCACTTGGAGCCGAAGCCGCCCCCGACGGTGGGGGCGATGACGCGCACGTTCGAGAGCGGCAGGTGGAGACCGTGGGCCGCCACCTCCCGGACGCCGAAGGGCACCTGCGTGGACGTCCAGATCGTCACGCCGTCCCCTCCCGGGGAGGGCGCTGCCACCACGCCGTGGGTCTCGATGGGAGAGCCCTGAGCGCCGGGGATGTCGAAGTGGTCTTCCACAACCTGGTCCGCCTCGCTGAACCCCTTCTCGACATCTCCCTTTTTGATCATCCCCATCCAGCAGAGGTTCCGGCCGGTCATCATCTTGTGCGGATCCGCCGCGGGCGGAATGGTCTCGTAGCTCTGGTACTCCTCGTGAAGCTCAGGGGCGTCTTCTTTCATTGCGTCCTCGACCGTGAAGACGGCCGGCAGCTCCTCGTAATCCACCTTCACCAGCGCAACGGCCCGGTTGGCGGTTTCCAGATCCTCCGCCGCCACCGCGGCCACGATGTCGCCGACATAACGGACCTTCTCCTTGGCGAAGATCCGCTGGTCCATGACAACCTCGCCGATTCGGGTGTCAGGGACGTCTTCGTGCGTGGCGACGGCGACGACACCCGGCAGGGCCTCGGCCTCGGAGGTGTCGATGAACTTGATCCGGGCATGAGCCAGGGGAGACTTGACGAACCGAACCTGTGTCATCCCCGTCAGCTTCAGGTCCGCCAGGTACTGCGCCTTGCCCATCGCCTTCTCGCCGCCGTCCAGCCGGGGAACCCTTGTCCCGATGGAAGCCTGCGCCATGGTCTCTCTCCTTCCGTGAAACCGGCGGCCGCGCGCGGGGCCCACCGATGATCGGGGGTCGGTTATCCCGCCGTCTCTTCCGTCGCGGCCGTCACCGACTGAAATATCTTGATGTAACCGGTGCAGCGGCACAGGTTGCCCGCCAGAGCCTCGCGGATCTCCGCGTC
>CAYRGS010000177.1:0-2929 GCA_964423875.1 uncultured bacterium | reverse complement strand
GTGGCGGATTCCACGTTAATCCGGGTTTCAGAAGCCCGACACCGAGTTGACAGGTTCCCCGACCCAAGGATCTAATGGGTCAAACGGCAACGAAGGGTCCGACGGATAAGGTCAAAACCCGATCCCTCTTCACGCACCGGGAATGGAGTTCCCCACTGTAATGGCGGACGGTTACGATGTCATCGTGATTGGCGGCGGTTCGGCGGGTTGCGCGGCCGCCGCGCGGCTCTCGGAGGACCCCGCCCGGAAAGTCCTCCTGCTCGAACGTGCGCCGGACCCCCGACCCCTGCCCGAAATGGTCGCGGAGGCCGATCAGGCAGGCCGGCTTTTGCTGGAATCGCCCTACCTGGAGCTTTTGCCGACGGCCCGGAACCTGGACGGGAGCGTCTTTCAGTCGCTGGCCGGAAATTTGATGGGGGGGGGCTCCTCGGTGAATATGATGCAGGTGCTCCGGCCGCTTCCGCATGATTTCGGGGTCTGGACGGACCGGGGCGTCTCCGGTTGGACCTGGGAAGACGTCCTCCCGGTCTTCAAGCGTATCGAGTCGGACCAGGATTTTCCCGACAGCCCGCACCACGGGGATTCCGGGCCGCTCTACGTCAAGCGGCGACTCGGTTTCGACCGGCCGATGCAGGGATTGGAAGCGGCGCTGACCGAGACCGCCCGGCTGCTCGGGCTTCCGCAGTGCCCCGACCAGAACGTCCCGAACCCTTACGGCGTCGCGGTTTCCGCGGACTGCGTGAAAGACGGGAAGCGGCAATCGGCGGTGGTCGCTTATCTCGACCCCGCCCGCTCCAGGCCGAATCTGACGATCATCGCGGAGGCCACGGTCCACACCCTGGAGGTCAAGGACCACCGGGTCACGGCGGTCCGGTATGAGAAGGACGGCGGAATCGAGAAGGTCTCGGGAGAGCAGATCGTCCTGAGCGCGGGCGTGTACCATTCACCCAAGCTTCTGATGCTGTCGGGCATCGGGCCGCCCGCGGAGATAGAGCGCCACGGAATTCGCGGGGTCCACGCCCTGGAAGGGGTCGGTGAAAACCTTCAGGACCACTCCGTTGTCTATCTGTCGTATGAAGGGGCCAAGCCGCACCGGGAAGACTGGACCGTGCCGGGCGTCATGCTGAACCTGAAAAGCGATCCGGCCCTAGCGTATTCCAACTTTCAGGTCAACATCAGGGCCCCCGTCCAACTGGAGGGGCTGGGGCAGATCAACGCGCTCGCGGTCCGCCTGCTCGAGCAGCGGACGCCGGGCCGCGTATTCCTGAAGAACACGGACCCCCACGAGGTCCCGGACATCGTTCCCGGGATGCTGGAACATCCGGACGACATCGCCGCCATGGTCTCGATGATGAAGTTCGCGGACGAGCTGGCGAAGACCGGGCCGATGCGGGAGTTTTACGGGCCGCTGTTCCAGCCGGGACCGGGGGAAGATTGGGCGAGGTATGCCCGGACAACGTACAGCAGCTTTCATCACGGCGTGGGGACCTGCATGATGGGACCGGGTTCCGACCCCAAGGCCGTCGTGGACGATCGGCTTCGCGTTCACGGGGTGGAAAACCTCCGGGTCGCCGACGCTTCGATCATGCCGGTCATCCCGCACTCCCCGACGAATAACTTTTCCCTGATGATCGGCGAGCGCCTCGCGGATTTCATCCGGGAGGATTCATAGGACCGTCGTCCTCGTTGAATGACGGGGACGGGGGGGCGGGGGGGGGCTCCGCGTGTCGCCGCGCATGTCTCATGCCCCGCCTTCATCAAGCGGCTCGGAATCCAGATGAGCCTGGAACGTCCTCAAGACAATCGGAATCAAACCCCCTTCAGGGAGGCCAAGCCCGGCGAACACCCGGCGGCCGATCTCTTCTACGCTCGGGCGGCCGGCCGGCTCGCGAACCGCTTGACGCACCAGCCGGTCGATGCGCCGGATGTAGGCTTCGCCGTCGTCGATTTGCGCGGCGATCTCCGCCTTGCCGCGCGCCACCCGCAGGCTCATCGCCGACAGCAGAAAGTCCGCCCCTTCGACCGCGCGAAGTTTATCGAGGCTCTTCAGGGTTTGGCCGACATCCTCGTAAATGGGCAGGGTTCCGGGCTCGGGCAATACATCCCCGCAAATGAGCGCCCCGTCCTTCGGAACGTATAATGAAACGCTTCCCGCCGAATGGCCCGGGGTGTGGAGGACCCGGATCTCGACCCCGCCGCCCAGGTCGATCACATCGCCTTCGTTGATCTCTTCGTCAATCCTGACCGGTCCCGAGCACATCTCGTTCATCTTGCCGACGGGCCGGATGCTCATCTGAAGGGCAATGTCCTCGATATAGGCCCTGGCCGCCGGATGGGCGTAAAAGCGTGGGTTCGCCCGGTCCTGAAAAACCCCGTTTCCCCCGATGTGATCGAAGTGGCAGTGGGTGTTGATGACGATGTCCACGTCTTCGGGACGGAGACCGCTCCCCTCGATGAAATCAAAGATGAAGGGGACGGCGGGCTCGACGGCCGTATCGATGACGGCCGGCCTTCCCCCCTCGATGATGTACGAGGTGACGAAACGCGGGATCTTTCTGCCGTCGGGCAGCTCGATTTCGAATTCGGGCCACAAGGCGTGAACGTTCGGCGTGATGAATTCAGGGTCTTTGAGCATCCGGCGCTCCATTGACCGGGGTTTCTCAGATGACCGCTGTTGCGTCGAGCCGAAGTCCTCTGTCCACTTCGGAAACCCATCTTACCATTGGACGCCGGCCCTCTTCTCGGACCGCTTGAACCTACCGCTGAGACCTTTTCCGCCTTTGAGTTATCCCCAGTATTCGGCACTTGAAGAAACGAGGCCCCGAAGGATCAGTCGTGATTCCTGCGCTGACGAGCGATCCCCTGAACCTTGACAGCCCGCCGTCATTCTGCATCCCCCCGATTGTCATTCCCGCGCAGGCGGGAATCC
>CAYRGS010000176.1:0-3129 GCA_964423875.1 uncultured bacterium | reverse complement strand
ACCGGGACCATCCCATTCCGCCGGAGGTCACCCTGGAGCGGGAGGGCGAGGAGCTTTTGAAGTTCTGGGCCGACGAAACGGCCGACGCGACCCACGGGGTGTCCTACCGCCGAAATTACATCGTGACCCGGCCCTTCTCGATCTATCAGTCAAAGGTCGAACCCGACGGGAAGGCCGAGGCCCTGATCTTCGTGTGCCAGCCCCTTTCGGCCGGGGCGTGTCACCGGTTCATGTTCGTGACCCGAAACTATAAGGGCGGGTCGTACGAGGGCGCGACCAACGCGAACCTCCAGAACCTCCTGGCCGAGCAGGACCGGGTGATCGTCGAGAACCAACGGCCCGAGGAGCTGCCCCTGGACCTGGCCGAGGAGCTGCACATCAAGGGGCCGGACGCCCTCGCCCTGGCTTACCGAAGGTTCCTGGGGGAGCTGGGCGTCGAGTAGACGGCGATTTGACACCACCTCCCGGAGACCCCCCCCATGCAGGGGCGGGCTCTGTACCGGCCCCTTTCACGCGATACGCAGTTAGGTCATTAATAATACAGGGATCAATAGACCCACCGAACGGAGAACCCCCATGCCCTTCGACGACCCCCGCGATTTTCTCGAATACCTGGAGGAGCGTAAGGAGCTCCTGCGGATCACAGCCGAGGTGGACCCGAAGTTCGACATCGGCGCTTACATTCGCAAGACCTCCGACCAGCAGGGGCCGGCCCTATTGTTCGACAACGTCAAGGAAAGCGACATGGTCGTGGCCGGGGGGATCTTCGCCACGCGGGCCCGCGTCCTCATGGCCCTGGAGACCGACAAAGAGACGGTTTACGAGCGCTTCTACGACGGGGTGACACATCCCATCCCGCCCCGCCTGATCGAGAGCGGCCCGTGCAAGGACGTCATCCTCACGGGGGAAGCGGTCGATCTCGAAACGCTCCCCATCCCCACCTACGCCCTCAAGGACGGCGGCGCCTTCATCACCCACGGCGTCCAGATCAGCAAAGATCCGGAGACCGGGACGAAAAACGCCTCCATCTACCGGATGCAGCTTCAGGGCAAGCGCCAAATGGGCATCCTGTGCGAGGGATACCACGACCTCTACCGCCAGTACGTCAAGGCCGAGGCCAAAGACGAGCCGCTCGAGGTGGCCGTGGCCCTCGGGGTGGACCCCGTGATCATGCTGGCCACGCAGGTCCGAGCGGGGTACGGCCAGGACGAGATGGAAATCGCCGGGGGCCTGCGTCGCAAGCCGGTGGACCTTGTGAAATGCGAAACCGTAGACCTGGAGGTCCCCGCCACGGCGGAGATCGTGATCGAGGGCCGGATGATGCCCCACCGCCGGGAATCGGAAGGTCCCTTCGGCGAATACTCCGGATATTACGGTCCGGAGGCCATGCGTCCCGTCATCGAGATCACCGCCGTCACCCACCGGAAGGACCCCATCTACCACGCCGGCCTCACGGGCGAGCCGATGACGGAGAACCATTTCATCAAGGTGCTTCCCTACGAGACGACGATGTACAAAGACCTGAAGGCGGGGTTTCCGGGCGTGAAGGCCGTCCACTACACGGCGGCGGGGTGCTGCGAGTACCTGGTCTATGTCAGCCTGAAAACGACCTTTCTGGGAGAAGGCCGCAATGTCCTCATGGCGATCCTGGGGAACGTCCTGCACCCCAAGATCGCGGTGGTGGTGGACGACGACATCGACATCTTCAAGGACGAGAAGGTCCTGTGGGCCGTCACAACGCGCGCCCGGCCGGCCGAGGACGTCATCATCGTCCCCAAGTATCCCAGTCCCGCCCTGGACCCGACAGCGCTGGAGGGCGCGCTGGGCTCAGCCATGGGGATCGACGCGACCCGGCCCTACGGGGAGCCTTTCCCCGAAGCGCCGACACACCCGGGGCTCGAGAGCGTCCCCGACCTTCTGGCGATGATGCGGGGCGCAGGCGGATGATAGAAATGTAGCGCGGAGGCTAAAGCGCTCCGCGCTACACCCCTTTCCACCACAGATATGACCTCACCGAATTTCAGGCCGGTGGACGGGATCAAACAACGAAACGACTTGAAGGAGGAGTCCATCGGGTGGCAACGATTCAACCCGTAGAGATCCAGGTCGACGGGAACCCGGTCCCCGCGTACTTGTCCGTACCACGGGGCGGGGAAAATCATCCCGGGATCATCGTCCTGTGCGAGATCTTCGGCGTCAACCAGAACATCCGGAACGTCTGCACACGCCTGGCGGACCGGGGGTACGCCGCGATTGCCGTGAACCCCTTCCACCGTGAAGCGAAGCCCGTCACGCCGTACGACCAAGCCCCGCTCGGCCTGGAGAAACGCTCGCGGCTGAAGGATGAAAACCTCGTGGCCGAGATGCGGGGCGCGGTGGAACACCTGAAAAGCCTGGAGGAGGTCAACGCGGAGAAGATCGGCTCCCTCGGGTTCTGCCTTGGGGGACGGCTCTCCTATCTGGCCGCCTGCACGATCTCGGAGCTGTCCGCCTGCGTGGTGTTCTACGGCGGGGGAATCGTCAACGACGCCCCGACCGAGAACATGCCCGTGCCCCCGGTGGAGATGACGGCGAACATCCAGTGTCCGGTCCTGGGGCACTACGCGGAAAGCGACCACACCGCCCCCCCGGAGCACGTCAAGCGCATCCGCAAGGCCCTTCAGGAAAACGGGAAAGAGTTCGAGATCATCGTCTACGAGAACACCGTCCACGGGTTCGCCAACGACGGCAAGCCGGACACCCACGAACCCAACGCGGCCAAGCTGGCCTGGGAGCGGTCCCTGGAATTCCTCGCCGAGCATCTGAAGGGTTGACCGCAAAAACATCCCGGCGGCGCGACCCAACCCCTTTGGCCTGGATTTCTCACCAACTGATGATCTCGTGCTCCGCTTGCCGCCGGAATCGCACCGGCCGTCTTGTTCGACGGAGTGTAGTGGATACTCGCAACAACCGTCTTTGCCGGCGGGTACGGGAGTCAACTGACTCTCGACCCGCCCCGACGGCACACTCATCCAGCGCACGGTGTGGACGAGCATGGACGGCACCGACAACGGCTATGAAGCCTTCCTCTCTTTTCCCCTTTTCTACATCCTCGTCGGCAACAGCTTCATTCATCAGACGGCGCGACGC
>CAYRGS010000175.1:1337-3221 GCA_964423875.1 uncultured bacterium | reverse complement strand
GCAGTGATGAGTTGGAAGCGTTTCACAGCCGAGCAGGTCATCCACAAGCTTCGCCCGTCCAGCGCCGAACTTAGCCCCGTTAGCGGGATGTCCCGAAAGGTCTTCTCAAGCGGGAGAGAAAAGCGTAGATTCACGTTAATGAGGCAAAGAGCTATGACGTTCAGGGTTGGGATGGAACAAGAGGAAGACGGGCGCTGGATCGCAGAGGTCGTTGACCTGCCTGGGGTGCTCGCGTATGGACAGACGCCGGAGGAGGCCAAAGTAGAGGTCCAGGCCCTTGTCGCGGACCGTCTCGATCATGGCGAAGCGGGGCCTGACTGGCTTAGCATTTCCTTTGCGGCCGCATGAGCCAATGGCCCAGTACTCGTGCCGGACGTGTCTTGTCGGCTCTTCTCCGAATCGACTGGACCCTGAAACGGTACTCTGGGCCCCACCGCACGCTTTCTCATCCCAACCAGCCGGATTTTGTATTTGTCTTTCACGACAATGAAGAACTTGCCCTCGGATGCTTGCCCGAGTTGCCAGGCGAACGGGTCTTAGACGAGAGGACTTGTAGATTAAGTCTGGAGGACCACCGTCTCACAGGCCGCTTCAGGGAGGAGGGCGGAGTCAGGTCTCGAACGATCAGGTGGCCGGACGGCAAGATCTTCATGTATGAGGTGGACCTGCAAATGGTTGTGTCGTTTGACAGGACCTGATAGTTCAAGACCTGACCCCAACGGCTTCTCGAAATACAGAGACGCCCTGCGAGAGCATAGGAGTTGAAGGCGGGCAAGATGCCCGCCCTGCCGGTTTGAAAACACCGACTTCCCGCCAATCGGCAGGCGGGGCGTTTGGATCGGTTGACCCCTTGCCCGGCCGCAAGGGACGACTCGGCTCTCGAAATGTAAAGCCATTTGCGAGACACCAGCAGGGAGCGAACCGATGTCTCAAGTGAAGATCCCCTGCGTCGTCATGCGGGGTGGGACGAGCAAGGCGCTTTTCTTCAAGGAAGAGGACCTGCCCGAGGACCGAGAGAGCCGGGATCGCATCCTCCTCGCCGCGTTCGGAAGCCCGGACGCCCGGCAGATCGACGGCCTCGGCGGGGCGGACCCCCTCACGAGCAAGTGCGCCATCGTCGCGCCCTCCGGTGATGAGGGGATCGACGTCAACTACACCTTCGCCCAGGTCTCCGTGGATCAGCCCTTCGTCGATTGGCGCAACAACTGCGGCAACATCTCCTCCGCCGTCGGCCTGTTCGCCGTGGAAGAGGGGTGGGTCGAGCCCCGGGCGCCCGTCACGCGCGTGCGCGTCCTCAACACCAATACGAAGAAGGTCATCGAGTTCGACGTTCCCGTGGAGGATGGGGCGCCGCGCGAGGAGGGAGACACGTCCATCCCCGGCGTGCCCGGAGCGGCCGCGCCGATCCGCGTCGGATTCATCGGGGCCGGCGGGGCGGTGACGGGGAAGCTGCTTCCAACCGGGAAGCCCCTCGATGAGGTCGAGATCGGCGAATGCGGGACGTTCACCCTCTCGGTTGTGGACGCCGCCAACCCGCTGTTCTTCGTGGGGGCGGAGGCGGTGGGTTGGACGGGCTCGGAGACGGCCGAGGAGATGGAGGCGGCTCAGGTTATCCTGGCCCGGCTTGAGCGGATCCGGGGGGAGATCGCCTTCAAGCTCGGGTTCGTGATGGACCCGGTCCGCGCGCGGGCGGAAAGCCCGGCCATCCCGAAGGTGGCGGTGGTGGCGCCGCCCGCCGATTACACGGCCGCCTCGGGAGAGACCGTCCCGGCCGGCGATCACGACCTCCGGGGCCGGATGCTCTCGATGGGCCGGGCCCACCGGGCGTATGCGCTGACCGGCGCCATCTGCACGGCCGCGGCGGCTTACATCGAGGGGACCCTC
>CAYRGS010000175.1:0-1327 GCA_964423875.1 uncultured bacterium | reverse complement strand
CATGGATCGCTGCCTGGAATTGGCCCGCGGGGCGGAGGCCCGGGGCGAGGTTCCTCGAACCCTGCGCATCGGCCATCCGGCGGGGGTCATCGAGGTGGAGGCGGAGGTCGAGGACGGCGAGCTTTTGAAGGCCAGCGTGATTCGAACGGCCCGCCGGCTGATGGAAGGGCTTGTCTGCGTCCCCGAGCGGATCCTGTCCGCGCGCCCCGGGTGACTGCGAACCGACCTTCACGCGGCGCGCAACTTGCGGGGATCGCGGCCTATTCGTCCTCGAACATGGCCACGGCCCGCACAAACCCCGCGCTTGCCTTTTTGATCTTGATGGGAAAACAGGCCTCTTTGAAGCCCGAGGGCGGGAGCCGGTCGAGATTGGTCAGTTTCTCTAGGTGGCAATACTCCTTCTCGATCCCGGCCAGATGGGCTTCCTAGATGAGGGACTTGTCGCCCGTCTCTTTGTAATCGGCGATCCAGTACTTGTACGGGCGGTCAAAGCTCCAGGCGTCCGTGCCCATCACGTGGATTCCCTGGTCGATCATCCAGAGCGTGGCGTCACGGCCGGGCCCGCAACCCGTTTCCCAGGAATCCTCTCTCCCCCAGGCGTGCATCGCGCCGGTGTAGAATAAGACGATGTGGCCCGGCTTCAGCGCCACGCCCGCCTCGTTCAGCTTGTTCCGGATGTCTTCGATCTCCAGGCGCGTCCCGTTCGGGCGGTCATGGAAATCCAGGCAGATCCCCTCCCCGAAGCATCAGTCGATCGGGATCTCGTCGATGGTCCGGGCGGGTTTTCCCGCGCAGGTGGGGTGAAAATGCTAGGGGGAGTCCATATGGGTCCCGCCGTGGGTCGTGCTTTCCACTTCGTCGTCCGCGTACGCCAGGCCGAGCGGGAGGTCTTCAGTCTTGATCCCCATCATGTTGTATTCCTTGGTTCCGTGCTTGTGGTCGAGGTACTAGATTTCCACGTTCATGAGAGGGCTGGGGTCGCTTTCCAGGGTGATGCTGATGTCGAGCATCCGCATGAATTCACTCCTCCCAATACGGTGAGCCTTCCGGGCCTTTTCCCGAAGGGAGACAGGGGCTCATGGGTCTGCTTGCCTCCCCCCCCCCCTATTTCCACCCCTCGCCCCGCCGGTCAGACGATGGGCCAGCGCGATTCCGGTTTGACGTTCGCCCGCTCGATGAGCTTCGGGGCCAACTCCCGGCATTTGGCGCAGATCTCATCCAGGTCGAGGGTCTTGATCTCCCGGTTTTCCATGAGGATCCGGCCGTCCACAATCGTCGTGTCCACGCTGTCTCCGCTGGCGGTATAGACCAGGCTGTAGACCCAGTT
>CAYRGS010000174.1:0-3256 GCA_964423875.1 uncultured bacterium | reverse complement strand
TCGGTCCCCCGAGTCGACGGGCACCCCAAGGTGACGGGGCGCGCGGATTACGTGGGCGACCTGAAACTTCCGGGCATGTTGCACGCCGCCGTGTTGAGAAGCCCGCACCCGCATGCGCGGTTGAAAAAGGTGGACGCCGGGGAGGCCCGGCGGGTCCCGGGCGTCCGGGCGGTCGTCACCGGGGCGGACCTTCTCCGGATGGACGATGTTCAGCCCCGCTACGGGCCCGCCTTCAAGGATCAGCCCATTGTCGCCATCGACAAGGTCCGCCACGTGGGCGAGGCGGTCGCCGCCGTGGCGGCCGACGCGCGGGAGACGGCCGATGAGGCCCTCGCCCGGATCCGTGTCGATTACGAGCCCCTTCCCGCCGTGCACTCCGTCCTGGAAGCCGTCAAGGCGGACGCGCCGCTGGTGCACGAGAAGGTGGAGTCCGCCAAGATCTTCGCCGACCTGGCCCATCTCGAGGGGGGCGGCTCCAATGTCATTTACCATTTCAAGCTCAGAACGGGAGACGCCGAAAAGGCTTTATCTCAAGCGGCGCGGGTCTTTGAAGACGATTACGTTTCGCCTCCGGTCTCGCACGCGCACCTGGAGCCGCACGGCGCGGCGGCCCGGTGGGAGGCGGACGGGCGGCTGACGATCTGGTCATCCACGCAGAGCCCTTCCGTGGTCCGAAGCGAGCTGGCCGCGATTTACGGGACGCCGATCAACCGGGTGAGGGTGATCGTCCCGTACGTGGGGGGCGCCTATGGGGGAAAGATCTACAACAAGCTCGAGCCGATCGCCTCGCTGCTGGCCAGACTGTCCGGGCGGCCCGTGCGGTTTGTTCTGAGCCGGGAGGAGGTTTTCGTCACCTCTTCCAAGCACGGGGCCGTCTGCCGAATGAAGACCGGCGTGTCCCGGGACGGAAGGATCGCCGCGCGGAAGGTCGAGGTCTATTACGACACGGGCGCGTTCGCCGAGATCGGGCCTCGCATCGCGTACAAGACGGGTTGCGTGGCCTCCGGCCCTTACCGGATCCCCAACATCCGGATCGATTCTTACTGCGTCTATACGAACAAGACGCCCTCCGGGCCGTTTCGGGGATTCGGCGTTCCACAGCTCGCCTTCGCCTACGAAGCTCAGATGGACAAGGTCGCGCACCACCTGGGACGCGATCCCGTCGAGCTCCGAAGGGAATACGCTTATCGGGAGGGCGACGTTTTCGCGACGGGAACCCCCCTCACAAGCCTCGGCCTTCACGAGTCGCTGGACCGCTGCGCCGAGGCCATCGGATGGACGCCCGGCCCGGCGGCGCCCCCCTCGCCGCCGCCCGCCAAAGGGGTTCGCCGCGGAAAGGGCGTCTGCCTGGCCATCAAGGGTCTGCTCGCGCCTTCGGCCTCCGCCGCGATCCTGGAGATGACGAGCGACGGCAGCCTGAATGTCCTCACGTCCACGGTGGAGATGGGGCAGGGGTCTGACACGGCCCTTTGCCAGATCGCCGCCGAGGAGATGGGCGTCCTCCTGCAGCACGTGAAGGTGGTGCGGCCCGACACCGACGTCACGCCCTACGACATGCTCACGGCGGGAAGCCGATCGACGTTCAACATGGGGCGGGCCGTCCAGATGGCCGCCGACGACCTGAAGCGGCAGCTTTTCGAAACAGCGTCGGACGCCCTGGAAGTGGACGCGGGGCAGTTGGAGGTTCGGGAGGGAGCGGTCCGGGTCAAAGGCGCGCCCGAGCGGAAGCTTACTTTGGAGGAGGTGTTTCACCGCAGGTTTCAGGGCGCGCGGGGAGGAACGCTGGTGGGGCAGGGGCTGTTCCAGATCGCCATTGTCCCCATGAACAAGGAGACGGGACAATCCGAGAACATGACGGCGCACTGGTTCAGCGGCGCTTCGGCTGCCGAGGTCGAGGTGGATTGCGAGACGGGGAGGGTGAAAGTCTTGAAGTTCGCCGCGGCGGCCGACGTGGGGCGGGCCGTCCATCCCGCCCACTGTGAGCAGCAGATCAACGGCGCGGCCATCACGACGCTGGGGCTGACGCTTTTCGAGTCCATGCGGTTCGATGAAAGCCGGCTCACGAACGCGTCTTTCCTCGAGTATCCGATTCCCTCCTTCGGCGACGTGCCGCGTGAGATGGAGGCCATCCTGATTGAAGAGCCCCACACGGACGGCCCTTACGGTGCCAAAGGGGTTGGCGAGACCGGGACGATGGCCACCGTCCCGGCGGTTGCCGGCGCGATCTTCGACGCTGTCGGGGTATGGGTGAGCGAGATCCCGGTCACCCCGGAATCCCTTCTGCGGGCCATCCGGTCGGCGAGGGGTGATGCGTGCGGTTCGGATGATTGAGATCCCCTCGGTTTGAAGCCGAAGAGGGGCCGGATTCGCGGTGTTGGAGGGCGCGTCCGGCGGTCTTTTCGATGTGTTTGGTCGTGTGCGGGTGTCCTCCCTATTGACAAGTTTCCCCCTTTTTGAAATGATAATATTGGGCATGCTGCGCCTAGCCTTTGAACAGTGCGCTCTCTTCCATTCGATGGGGGATTTTCTTTCACCTTTACATCCTGGAGGCGTTCATGCAGTTTTATTTTTTCCATTTGATGCCCTACCCGTACATGCCTGAGGATTACATCGAGAGATACGGGACCTCCTGGGCTACGATACCGAACCAACTCTATGATCCTGAAAAGGGCCACACCCTCTACAACGAATACTTGGACGTGTTCGAGCGGGCCGATCAACTGGGGTTCGACGGCATTTGCGTGAACGAGCATCACCAGACCTGTTACGGCCTGATGCCGTCGCCCAACCTCATGGCCGCCGCGTTGGCGCGCCGGACAAAGCGTGCGAAGATCGCCATCCTGGGAAACGCCATCTGCCTCCGCGACCATCCCCTGCGGGTGGCGGAAGAGGTGGCCATGCTGGACGTGATCACCAAAGGGCGCATCATCTCGGGGTTTGTTCGCGGGGTGGGAGACGAGTACACAGCCTTCAGCATGGACCCCACAACGTCGCGGGACCGGTTCCTGGAAGCCTACGACTTGATCATCCGGGCTTGGACCGAGCCGGGCCCGTTTTCCTTCGAAGGCGAACATTACAACTTCCGGTATGTGAATCCTTGGCCGCGTCCCTATCAGAAGCCCCATCCCCCAGTGTGGATGCCCTCGCAGGGAAGCCAGGAGACGATTGAATTCGCCGCCAAGCGGAAGTATCCCTACATGCAGGTCTTCAGCCCTTTCGAAGCGATGAAGAAGATCCTGGATCGGTATAAAGAACA
>CAYRGS010000173.1:0-3292 GCA_964423875.1 uncultured bacterium | reverse complement strand
AAGCCGTAGGAAAATCCTAACCCTCCAACTGGACCCGTTTCAGGGAGGCAGGTCATGTTGTACCGACTGTCGGATCACGCTACGGGAAGGGCCACGGCGAGCCCCTTCGCTGCGTTGCGTCTTCTGGCCTGCCTTTCCGGACCTTGTTCGCCCATCGCTCAGGGTGACAAAGGTGTCAAGTATTTATCGCTCCTCGTATTAATTTTTTCGATATCCCCCCCCCACCGCCCGCTCGATTCGACTTTCCGTCATAATGGAACAGAAATCGTGATTTTCTTGCAGCGGAATGGAGCGTTTCGTGGACACCAATCACCCCTGGCTGAAAGAGATCCATCCGGAACTCCTGACCCGCACCCTGGTGGAGGCCATCCGAATCCCCAGCCCCACCGGCTCGGAACGGGAGATGGGGGAGTACTGCGCCGAGCGGATGAGGCGCGCGGGTTTGGAGGTGACGGAGGCAACCCTTCGCCAGGAAAGTCCGAACTTTGTGGGCCGGCTTACGGGAGACCGGCCGGGTCTCTCGCTTTGCTATCACGCCCACACCGATACGGTCCCCCCCGGCGACCCCGGCACATGGACGAAAGACCCCTTCGCGGGCGTAGTGGAGAACGGCCGCGTCTTCGGTCGCGGCGCCTGCGACGTCAAGCAGGACATCGCCGTCATATTGACTGTCGCGGAAATCCTGGCCGAACACCGTGATCACCTGTCCGGAAGCCTGATCCTGTGCTTCGCCTCAGGGGAGGAGATCGCGGACCCAACCGGCACGCAGCACGTCATCGATTTGGGACAGCTCAGTGAC
This sequence comes from uncultured bacterium, assembly GCA_964423875.1. Taxonomy (GTDB): domain Bacteria; phylum UBA8248; class UBA8248; order JACPRG01; genus CAYRGS01. The sequence goes on along the minus strand of CAYRGS010000173.1, from coordinate 2,493 downwards.
GTGGACTTCGCCGTCGTCGGCGAGCAGACCGAGTGCCGGGTGGGCGTCGCCCACCGCGGGGGCCTTCACCTGGGGGTGACGGTTAAGGGCGAGTCGGCCCACAGCAGCATCGCCGATCGGGCCGGTGTCAACGCCATCTACAAAATGAGCCGGATCATCGAGACCATCCGGACGCGGTACCTTCCTGATCTCGCCGGAAGGAGCCACCCCTATCTGCCGGCCCCCACCGCCAACGTGGCCGTCATCCAAGGAGGCGTGAAGCCCAACATGGTCCCGGATCGGTGCGAAATGCTAATGGGCAGGCGAACACTCCCCCATGAGACGCCCGAACAGGTGAAAGAGGAGGTGGACGCAATTCTGGGGGATCTGCGACGGGAGGACCCCGAATTGGACGTTGAGGTCGAAATCACGAAAGTCATGGCGCCCTTCGAGACGGATCCCCAAAACCCGCACGTCCTGTCCCTGCTCCGGGCGGCCTCCGCAGTCCTCGGAGCCCCGCAGGAGCCCATGGGCTACGTGGCCGGAACGGACGCGCGCCTCTTCCCCCCCGCAGGAATCCCCGCCGTGGTCTTCGGCCCCGGAGAGTTTTCCCAGGCGCATACGGCCGACGAATCGGTCTCCATCGATCAGGTCGTTCAGGCGACTCGGATCCTCGCGCTTCTGGCCACAGACCTCCTCGAATAACCGAAACCCCGGCCCCCTCCCCCTCTCCCTCCCCCCCCCGGACGGGAACGCCGCCTCGCCGAAAGACGCCGACCCGTCACACCCTCGAATCTCGCCCGAGGAAGTTCCAAGGCCCTCCCCCGCGGCATGATAGAATTCCGGGAGAATCCAATCGCGGGGGGGGCAGGGAGGGGGAAGGGGGGTGAAATTGACGACTGCGGGCGATCATCCAGAGCGGGGAGTCTGGGGAAGCCGCCTGGGCTTTCTCCTAGCGGCCATCGGTTCCGCCGTGGGTTTGGGGAACATCTGGCGCTTCCCTTACATGGCTTACAGCAACGGAGGCGGGGCATTCCTGATCCCGTATGGCGTGGCCTTCCTTACCGTGGGTCTCCCATTGTTGCTCTTGGAGTTCGGTCTCGGTCACCGCACGGGCAAGAGCGCCCCTTTGGCGATGGCCGAGGCGGGCAAGGGTTGGGAGTGGGTCGGCTGGTGGGCGCTGTTCATCGGGATGTTCGGCGTCAACCCTTACTATTGCGTCATCATCGGATGGACGGTGGATTACTTTGTGTACGCCATCGGGCTGACCTGGGGGGCCGAGCCGGGGACTTTTTTCTTCAAAGAATTTCTGGGGCAGACCTCCGGGCCGGGGGACCTCGGCGGCTTCCGCTGGCCTATCCTGATCGGGACCTTCCTGGTGTGGGGAACCACCTGGGGCGTGACCCGCCGGGAAGTCCGCCGGGGCATCGAGCTTGCGAATAAGATTATCATCCCGACGCTTTTCCTGCTCATCATCGTCCTGGTCTTTTGGAGCCTGACGCTCGAAGGCGCGGGGGCCGGCATCCGGGCGTACCTCACCCCGGACTTCGCCGCCCTCAAACGTCCGCGCGTCTGGATTGACGCCTACGCCCAGATTTTCTTCAGCATGAGTCTGGGGTTCGGAATCATGATCGCCTTCGCCAGCTACCTCCCCCGGGAGTCCCCCGTCGGCCGCTCCGCCCTGACCATCGGGCTGGCGGACGGCCTGTTCGCGGTCTTCGCCGGTTTCGCCATCTTCGCCACGCTCGGCTACATATCCCAGGCCGTCGGCAAACCCGTCGGCGAGGTCGTCACCCAAAGCATCGGTCTGGCCTTCGTTGTCTACCCCGAGGCCATCAACAAACTGCCGGCCATGCGGCCGCTGTTCGGGGGGATCTTCTTTTTGGCCCTTGCCCTCGCGGGGATCAGCTCGGCCATCTCCCTGACCGAGGCCTTCGTAGCGGCCCTGGTCGACAAGTTCCGGATGGACCGCCGGCGGGCGGTGACGATCCTCTGCTCCGCCGGCGTCCTGTTGAGCTTGGCGTTCACCACGGGGGGCGGCCTGTTCTGGCTGGACATCGTGGATCACTTCGTCACCCACTACGGACTGGTGATGGTCGGCATCCTGGAGGCCGTATTCATCGGCTACATCCTCAAACCCCGATTCATCCGCGATCACCTGAACCAACACCGGAAATTCCGCCTGACCGGCCGGTGGGACCTGGCGGTGATGGTCTTGATTCCCCTCATTCTCATCCTGGTCATCGGCCTGGATCTGTTAGAGGACTTGCGCGGCCCCTATGGGAACTATCCGTGGACGGCGATCCTTCTCCTCGGTTGGGGTTGGCTGGCCGTCCTCGCGGGGGGGGCGGCCTGGATGAGCCGCCGGAATGGATGAGTAAAAGTCGGCGGGAGGCGCAAGCCCGCGAAAGGGGAGGACATGGACGTCTATCGGGCCACAGAGGGAAGGATCCTCTCCTTGCCCGAGATCTTCCCGCGCACCTCCGCCGGCCGCAAAGCGCTCCTGGGGACCCC
>CAYRGS010000172.1:0-3476 GCA_964423875.1 uncultured bacterium | reverse complement strand
GGCTCGAAATCCGCACAAGGTCCTGAAGAAGCGCGATGGCGTCGTCGCGATTGGAATCGATCCAAGACAAAACACGTTTTTCGTCCTCTGGCATGCTCAACAACATCTCCTCCCGGTCAGCGAATGTGGAAAACCGCTCTCCATGGGATCAGCCCGGAGTTTGCGGGGGAAACGGCCGGCCCCGGGTCGCGGGTTCGCTCTCACCACGCCATCCAGCCCCCGTCCACCGGGAGGGTGTGACCCGTCACCAGACCGGAGGCCTCCGACGCCAGGAAAATGGCGGCGCCCTTGATCTCCTCCGGCGCCCCACGCCGCCCCATCGGCATTCGCTCGCCGATCTGCTCCCGCATCTTTTTCTTCCAATCCGCCTCCGGGCCGCCTCCGCCCCCTCCCCCGCCCGCGGCAAGCTGGGTGTCGAAAAATCCCGGGGCGATGGCATTCACCCGGATCCCGTCCCGGGCCCATTCAACGGCCAACTGCCGGGTCAGGTTGACCAACGCCCCCTTGGAGGACGCATAGGCGGCGACGGGCATGCTCGAGCTGGCGCCGAGGCCCCAAACGGAGGCGATGGTGATGATGGCGCCGCCGCCCCGCGCCTTCATGACGGGATGGACGGCCTGGCAACAGGCGAAGGGACCGTCCAGGTTGATGGACATCAAGGCCCGCCAATGTTCGGGCGTCATCTCCTGGGCGGCGAACGGGCCCCCGTGGCTTTTCCCCCCCACGCCGGCGTTGTTGATCAGGACATCGATCCCTCCCAGAGCGTCCGCGACCTCATTCATCGCCGCGAACACACCGTCCCGATCAGATACGTCGATCGTTCGGTAATGGGCCTTTTGCCCGCGAGCGGCCAGATCCCGGGCCTTCTCTTCACCTTCGTCCCGCAGGATGTCCGCCAGGACGACCTCGGCCCCGGCCTCCGCCAGCCCCGTGGCCATGGCCAGGCCCAGCCCCCGGGCGCCTCCGGTTATCAGGGCTACCTTGCCGTCCAGCCGGAACATCTCCGGAAACATCCACTCAGCAGCCAAGACTTTGCTCCCTCAACTCACACCTCTCCCCTTCCCCCCGTTTTCCGGAGTCTACGCCTTCAGGAATTTTTTCACTTCGGCGGCGAACTCCCCGGGTTTTTCCTGCTGGATGGAGTGGGCGCAATCCTTGAACGTCACCAGCTCCGCACCCGCGATCTCCGAAGCGTACGCCTCGCCGTGCGCGATGGGGACCAGGCGATCTTGCGCTCCCCAGAACACCCGGGTCGGACATGTGACCCGATAGAGCCGCCGCCGCAGCGCCGGATTGCACAGAAGCGGGTTCCACCCCAGGTGGGCCAGCGTGACCCGTCCTCGATAGAGCTCCTGCTGAATCTCGGGAGTCGGCTCGCTTTCCACCATGGCCTTCACCTTTTCCGGATCCGAAAATAGATACTCCGCGGTCTCAGCCGGGGAAAGGGTGAAGAGGTCCGTGATGGGCGTCCCCTCCACGCGAAGTCCCGAGGCCGCCGACAGAATCACTTTTGAGATCCGCTCCGGGTGGGACACCGCGAGCTCGGCCGCCAGCCATCCGCCGAAGGAGATGCCGACCACGTTGACCTGATCCAGCCCCATCCCGTCTAGAAAGTCGAGGTAGTGGTAGACCATATCATCCATCCCGTCGAGCCAATCGGGCCGATCGGACTGGCCGAAACCCGGGTGGTCGGGCGCGAGGACATCGAAATCCTTGGCGAGCTCTTCCATTACCGGTAGCCAGATGCCCGTCAGCCCCGCGCCGTGAAGATAGAGCAGGGGCGGACCTTCCCCTCCGCGAAGAAACCGCACCTTCACATCCCGAACCTGGACGAATTCCGTGAGTACATCCGTTGCCTGTGTCATGTGTCACACTCCCAGGGTCAAAAGAGTTGAGAGGAAATCCTGTTTTCGAAAAGAATCAAAACGCACCCCGAACGCGAACAAACCCGGAGCTCCCCCTCCCCGGAACCCGTCTTTATACGCCCATCGAAATGACTCCGATCCCCAGAACGACGGTCACCGTCGCCGCGACCAGCCTGGAGGTGATGCGCTCACTCTCCCTCAGAAGCAGCCACGACAGCAACAGCACCCATAAGGGCATCGTGTGGATGAGGAAGACCACCCGGGAAAATTCCCCCCGGTTCAACGCATCAAAGAACAACAGCCGTCCCGCCAGGGCGAATGAGGCCGCCCATCCGAAGAACAACAAGCCCTTGGGCGCGAGTCGCAGCCGCTCTCCCCGGGGGAAAAAACGGGCCATGGCGGAAAGCCCCAGCACACCGCCCAACGCCGCCGTGACCACCCCGTAAATCGGGAATGGAACATGCATGAGGCCCAGTTTCCTCAACACCGGTGTCACTCCCAGCGCGAGCCCGGCGAGGATCGGAAAGAGGAAGTCTTTCCGCTTGAATCGGTCCCCCGATTTTTCCCCGGAGATGGTCACCACGCCGCCCACGATGAGCACCCCCCCCAGCCAAACCGTCCAATCCGGCCGCTCCCCGAGGAAGAAAACTCCGATGAGGCCGCTGATCAGCGGCGCCATCCCGCACAGGGTCGCGGTCCGCGATATTCCCACTCGCCGATTGCCAAGGAGCAGGAAGGTGATGGCCAACCCCGGGTGGACCACACCGGACAGCAAAAACCAAAAGAATCCCTCCCGCGTACCCGCCCCCGATGGGACCAGGAACGAAACCCATGGCCCCAAAAGGATAAGCGGAACCAGGGCGAAAATCACCGCCCCGGTGAAAGGGGGCGCGTGCCTCAAAGCCCCTTTTGAGATCACACTGGCCACGCTGAGCGCGAACGAGGCCAGTACGGCAATTAGCTCGGGGAGAACGTTCAGCACCAGATTCAATATGAGGCCCGGTCCTTCCGGGCGTTCCGCCCCCGCGCTGAGGAGACCCGGAACGCACCCTTGTGGACCGGCCCCCCCGTTCCTCCCGATCCCTGAATTTTCCTGGACGCCCGGCCGTTCCCCATCCGAAACCGGAAGACGCGCCGGTCAGAGCTCGCCGTGCGGTCTAGGTGACCGCACCCGCCGAGGCCTCGACCTGAAAGTGAGGCATGACCTCGCTTGCGAACGTCTCGACGTTTTTCATGGTGAGGTCGTGGGGCAGGCTCCCGAAATGCAAAAGCGTGACCAGCAACCCGAACCCCGCCTCTTTCTCGTATTCCTTGAGCCGGTCGCACACCGTCGCCGCGCTTCCCACGATGATGACCCCCTTTTCGTCCAGCTCCCGTGGGCTTCGGTCTCCGGCCATCTTATCCGCCTTGGCCGCCAGAATGCGGGCCATGGACCTCTCCGTCAGGTAGCCCGGCGGAAAGAATTGCGGGCCCGGACGCCGCAAGAGCTTGTTGAAGAGAAAGGAGAGGTGGGTTTCCGCCTCGGCCCAGGCCCGCTCGTCGGTGTCGGCCACATAGATCGGGACGGCCCAGCCAAGCTGGTCACTCGTCGCCGTGTACCCGTAAATCTCG
>CAYRGS010000171.1:3113-3502 GCA_964423875.1 uncultured bacterium | reverse complement strand
CGCGCGGGGGTCGAGCGGAAAGAGGAGTTTTACGGGACGAGCCTGGTGTGCGACCGCAGGGGAAATATCATCGCCCAGGCCGGCAATCAGGAAGACGAAGTGCTCGTCACCGAGATCGACCTCGCCCAGGTGGAGGCGACCCGGAACAACTGGCTGTTCTATCGAGATCGTAGGCCGGATGCGTATGATGTCTTGATGTACTAAACCGAAGTCTCTGTTTCCGTCATCAGAGAACACATTCGATGCACCCGCTCCGTGCGCGGCCCGTCCGCCCGAGGGCATGGAACCGCCTATGGAACTTCTCCTGAAAAACGGGACCGTGGTGACGCCCGATGGCGTGGTGAGGGCCGATCTGGGGATCGAGGGAGAGCGGATCGTCTACCTCGGCC
>CAYRGS010000171.1:0-3103 GCA_964423875.1 uncultured bacterium | reverse complement strand
GACGCCCACGTCCAGCTCGAGGTCTCCTTCGGCCGGGGGGAACTCGGGGATGATTTTTACACCGGCAGCCGGGCGGCGGCATGCGGCGGAGTGACCACCTTGGTCGATTACGCCCGCCAGCAAAAGGGGGGCGGCCCGCTCGAAGCCCTCCGGGCGAGAAAAGAGGCGGCGGACGCCAAGGTCGGAATCGACTACACCCTTCATCTCACGCTGGTCGACCCGACGCCCGAGGCCGTCGCGGAGGCGCCGCGCGCCTTGGAGGAGGGGATTCGCAGCTTCAAGGTCTACATGGCGTACGGCAAGCAGGGACGGCGGACGGACGACGGCGCAATCCTGGACATCATGCGGGCCATCGTGGGCGCCTCGCAAGCGAGAGGGGAGGGCGGGGGCTTTCTGGGAATTCACGCGGAAGTGGACGAGCAGATCGTTCGGGCCTCCGAAGCCCTACTGCGCGCGGGGAAGGTTCAGCCCCGGTATCACGGCGAGGCGCATCCGCCCATCTCGGAGGTGGCCGCCGTTGAATCGGTGATTCGCTACGCCCGGTTGACGGGCTGTGAGACCTACATCAAACACGTCTCGACGGCCGACGCCGCCCGCCTCATCGGGGAAGCCCGGAGACGGGGCGTTCGCATTTGGGGCGAAACGTGCCCACACTATCTCATTCTGGACGAGTCTCGCTACCTGGGAGAGGACGCGCCCCTGTTTGTCATGAGCCCGCCCCTGCGGCGCAAGGACAACCAGGCGGGGCTTTGGGAGGCCCTCGCGTCGGGGGATCTTCAGGTGGCCGCGACGGATCACGGATCGTACAGCCGGGCGCAGAAGTTCGACGACGTTTCGACCTTTGAGGACGTGCCGCCGGGAATCCCGGGGATCGAGACGCTCGTTCCGCTGATGTATACCTACGGGGTCGATGAGGGGCGTCTGTCTCTTCTTCGGTTCGCGCAGGTCTTGGCCGAGGAACCCGCTCGGATCTTCGGCCTCTATCCCCGGAAAGGGGCGCTTCAAATCGGCTCGGATGCGGATATCGTGGTGTACGATCCCGGGCCGGAGGACTCGATCGACGTCTCCCGGCTCGCGACGAATTCGGATTTCACCCCCTTTGAAGGGATGCGCGTTAAGGGGAGGGTCCGGGAGACCTTTTGCCGGGGACGCCTGGTCGCCCGCGATGGGCGCTGGGTTGGGGAGGACGAGTGGCGGGGCCGGTTCATTCCGGCCCGGCGGAATCAGGGACCTGGACACGGATAAAGCGGGGTCATCATGAAGAGATTGGAAGGGCGTGTAGCGTTGGTTACGGGCGGCAGCCGGGGGCTTGGGCGGGGGATCGCCCTGGCCTTCGCCGAGGAAGGGGCAAAGATCGCCTTCAACTATTTTCAGGCGGAAGGCGCCGCCCGGGAGGTCGTCGGCGAGATCGAACAGAAGGGGGGCGAGGCCCTCGCGCGGAAGGCCGACGTAACCGATTCCGCCGAAGTGGAGGGTCTGGTCGACGCCGCGCTCAGCCGGTTCGGGCGGATCGACATCCTGGTCAACAACGCGGGGATCGCTGCCCCCCGGGCCTTCACCGAGATGACCATCGATGACTGGGACGGGCTCCTGGCGGTCCACCTTCGTGGAATGTTCCTGGCGAGCCATTTCGTGGTCCCAGCGATGGTAAAGCAAGGGAAGGGGAACATCATCACCATGGTGGGGTCATTCGGGATCCAGCCGGAGGCCAACTGGACGCACCTCTCGACGGCCAAGGCGGGAATGATCGGATTTACTAGATCGCTGGCGAGGGAATTGGGTGAGCAGGGCGTGCGGGTGAACGCCGTTTGTCCCGCGATGACGAAGACGGAGATGATCGAGAAGTTTGATCCCGACGTCCTGGAGGGGCTCAGGCTGCGCTACCCGCTGAAGCGCTTGGGAGAGATCAAGGACGTGACGGCGACGGTCCTCTTCCTTGCATCGGACGATGCGGACTACTTCACCGGCCAGACCCTCGCCCCGTGCGGCGGTGACGTGATGGTTTGATAGAGGCCTCCCCAGGGTCGAGCGGGATGGGTCGGTTGATCCGCGTTCGCGTCATAAGGCATTAGACAGTTGAGGAATCGTGCTTAACCGATGACGCCTTCCGGATGACGCTCCAAGACCTTCCAGTCGTGGCCGGGCAGGACGATTCCATCCCGCTCCTTGATCCAGTCCAGCGCCCGAAGGGCTTCCAGCTGGTTGTAGCCGTTGCTGGGCCAGCCGAGCTCGAGGCTTTCGTAGAACATGGCCGCGTCGCTTGCGAGGATGACCTCTCCGGCGGCGGTCTCGACGGTCACCACCGTCAGGTCGGGGCTGTGGCCGCCCATTCGGAAGCATCGGACCCCGGGAAAGACCTCCGCGCCTTCTTCGATGAGACGGAAACGCTTCCCCAGCTCGCCCCGGAGGAAGTCGATGACCGGATAGGGAAACTGGCTGGGCGGGACTAGGCCGGGGTGGGCCGGGGCGCTGATGGCCTCCCAGGAGGTCCGGGCCATGAGGATCTCGGCGTTGGGAAAATTCGTGATGTTGAGGGAGTGGTCACCGTGAAGGTGCGTGAGGATGACGTGTCGGACCCCTTCAAGCTCGATCCCCAGGCCGGCCAGCTGCGCCTCGGGGCTTTTTTCCGGAGGGATCTTCCAAGCCGCCTCCTCGCCGAACCGCTCGACGATTTCCGTGTTCAGCTCTACGGCCTGCTTTGCGCTGACGCCCACGTCGACCAAGACGGCGCCCGCTTCGCTTTGAATCACCCAGAAATAAAGGGGGACGTGCAGGAATTCCCCGAAGCGGCCCATGTAAAAGAACGCGGGTCCCGGAAAGCCTTGTTGCCCGTACTGGATGATCCGAACCCGATTGCCCATTTTGCGTGTCCTCCTCGCCCATCGGCGGATTCCTGCAATATCTGCTGAGGCTGCAGTTCGATTCAATGACGAAGACAAATGGAAGTATGGCGGAGAACGCGTTCAGAATCGAGTGATGATCTGACCGGGCGCTGGAATAAACGAATGAGGCGTGAAGGGCGGCGGATGCTGCGGAACCGGATTCGCCCGGCGCTTACGCCGCCGCCGAATTGCCGCCGGTTTCAGGGGTGTCCGGCTTTTTC
>CAYRGS010000170.1:0-3520 GCA_964423875.1 uncultured bacterium | reverse complement strand
TCTCGACGAGGCGTGTGGGGATGGGGTGGCCCACTCCGTGGTCGAACTGTTCGTAGACGTTTTCGGAATCGGCCTCCAGAGCCATGAGGAGCCGTCGGCGGCAGGCGAAGATTCCCCCGACGACCGACGTGTCGTGCCCTTTCACGTTTTCGAAGAGGAGAGCCGGTCCCTCCTGATCGGAGGTCTTCCGGATGTAGGCGGAGATTTCATATTTGGGGTCCACCTCGTCGGAGATGCGAAGGAGATCGTTTCGTTCCTCGAGGTATTCCAGAAAGTTCCGAGGGTCATCGAAGGGCATCTGGGATTCTCCTTTTTCTGCGGTCCGGGAAATCAGCCGGGAACCGCAGTGAATTTCAGGACACACCATTGGCTCGGATGCGCCATCCTATCCTGAATTTCTCATCCAAGGAATCCCGATGGGACTGCGTGGGCGGCTTTCGGAGACCGTCCGCGATCTGACGGGGTCAACAGTTCTATCGAGGGATTTCGGGGAAAGGAGGGGCGTTCGCCTGTGTGAGAAATCTGCGCTCGCCGGAGTCGGGTCACGCGGGTTTGAGGGTGCCGAGGATTTGCTCGACGACGGGAAGGTGTTTTTCGAACTGGCCCTTTTCGCCGATGCCGAGGACCAGAAGGATGTTCAACGACTTCGTTTCCAGGAGAAGCGTAGCGATGTCGACTTTCTTCCCTTCGGTCTCCCCCGAAGCGGCCACGGAGAAGCCGCGCATTCCGTTGATCTCGGTTTGCTCCGGCTTCCCCTCGATCTTTACGGAACGGACGAACTTCGAGAGGTCTTTGTCCAGATTCTTCACGGCTTCGTCCAGGTTTCGGGCCGTCACCACCCCGAACACGAGCAGCAACGTCCCGTCCCGGGGCGAGGCCATGAGGACGCTTTCCCGCTCCCTGACCCCCCAGTACTCGGGCAATTCGACCTGGACCCCGGTGGCCCGGATGAGAAACGGTTTCGCGAAAACGCTGACCGGGGAAAGGGCCAGACAGACGAGGATCGCAGCCGCAAAGCGCTTCATTCTAAATCTCCAAAATCACGAAAGCGGAATTGGGATGTCCCAATCGCCGCCGTTCCACGCGGGACGCCTAAACCCTCAACTCCGCACTATGATATAGGTTACCACAAGGACGGGGGATCAAGACAGCCTCGATAGGAGTGAGAGAATCCGCCCCTCACCCCGCCCCCTTTGTCTTATATTTCCAATTGATTTCCATTCAGACGCCGGACAATAAGATTTTTCCGACGCAACAACACTGGATAACATCTGTGCGAGGAAATCCAATTCCTGGGGGAAGCATGTCTCACATGAGACGGGTGTGAGACATTTTTGAGACAATCATGTTGTCTAAAACGGGTCTCGCCCGATGAAGTCGATCGGGGTGTAATATCACATAACAGTTTGATAACATATCACTAATACAATTTCTAACGTATTGGCACGGTCTTTGTAAATACAAGAAAGGGAGAATTCAAACGGAAATTTGGAGGGATGGGAAATGAAAGTCGCGAAAGTAATCAGGTTTGAAGTTCGCCGCTCATGCGACGGGACACCAACAAGGAACTCAGCCATTTCGAGCTTGCGAGGAGGTTTCTAGAAATGCCACGGGAATACCACAAGGGAGAGCGGGAGGAAGCGCGCGGGTACTCACGGACCGTCGTCACACGGGGCGGGAAGACCTTCTGGCTGGCCGGCGTGACGGCGCGGGAAGACGAGGATGGGAACTCCCTGGCGGGGGACTTCGAGGCCCAGGCCCACGCCGTGTTCCGGAAAATCGAAAAAAGGCTGGAAGGGGCGGGCGGGACCCTGCAAGACCTGGTGACGATGACGGTGTTCATCCTCGACGTCCGCCACGGACCGAAGTTCGGGGAGGTTCGAAGCGGATATTTCTCCGGGGGTTACCCCGCCAGCGCCCAGATCACCGTAGCGGGATTCGCTCACCCGGACATGATGCTCGAGATTCAGGCCGTGGCCGTTACCGGGGAGGAGTAAAGAGATCCGCGGTTAGACTCCATTTTGCGAATGCACGCGGTGCTCACCCGCGCGTTTCGGGTTTCGCGGAGCGCTTCACGTCCGGGCCGTTCCGCCGGGACGCAATCGAAATTGGCCCGGCGAATCATCCGGCGTCCCGCAAAGGAGAAAATCCAGGATAACCGGCGCCTGAGAGGAGGTAAAGGGTGGCCGCGATCCCCAGACTCCTCAGACCCGAACGGCTTCACCCGGGGGAGGGGGGGGCGATGAATCCCGCTTTCCCGCGCGACCTTGCACGGCCGGCCGCTCTCTGGCATCTTGGTCTTCAGCCCCCCCCCCCCGAGTTCATGGCCGCCGCGATTGCGCCCAAATACAGCGGAACAGACCCTTGCTCCTCACGCGCGATGAAGAATTCCGCTTCCTGACCGAATGCCTCCGGGCAACGGGTGTTCGGCCCGACACCGCCGATCCGGCGGCCGAGCAGATGGTCGAGGCCGACCTGCGGGGGTATGCCTCGCATGGCCTCATCCGTCTCGCCGGCCTGATTCAGAGCGTCCAAAAGGGCGTCGTGAACCCCGACCCCCGGATCCAGACCATCCGGGACCGTCCGACGGGACGTCTGATCGACGGCGACGGAGGCCTCGGCGCTTACGTGGGCCGGGAGGCCACGCGCCTCGCCATGACCAAGGCCCGGGAAACGGGAATCGGCGTCGTTGGCGTGCGAAACGCCCACTACACGGGGCTTGTCGGCTATTTCGGAGACATGACGGCGAGGGAGGGCCTGATCTCGATCATCACGAGCGGCACCCCCCCTGTGGTTCATCCATGGGGCGGCCGCGCCGCCGCGCTCGGCACCGCTCCCCTTTGCGTCAGCGTCCCGGGGAAAGGGCATCCCGTTGTCCTGGACATGGCGACCAGCGAGGCTGCGCGGGGAAAGATCCACACCGCGAGGAAAAGGGGCGAGCCCATTCCCGAGGGGTGGGCGCTGGACGCGGAGGGAAACCCCACCACCGATCCGGAGGCCGCGCTGGCCGGCTCCCTCAGCCCGTTCGGCGGCCACAAGGGGTCGGGCATCGCCTTCGTCCTGAGCTTGTTGACGGGGCCGCTCGTCGGTGTGCGCCCGAAGACCGTGTTCGACCCCTCGGTCTTCCCTGCTGGCATCCGGGACAAGGGAGACTTTTTCCTGGTCATCGACCCGGAGTTGTTCGGTCCTTTGGACGCGTTCATCGAGGGGGTGGATGTGTTCTCGCAGGCCGTCCGAAATTCGCCCGCCGCCCCCAGTGTGGAGGAGATCCTCCTGCCCGGGGACCGGGCCTACCGGACGCGGGAAGAAAGGCTCCTGGACGGGATCCCCATCGAGGACGCCATCTGGGAAGACGCCGGCGAGTGGGCGAAGAAGCTGGGGCTGTCGGGGGAAGTTCCGCGCTAGTGTCTCGTTCCGGAGACAACTTCACGAATTCTGAACCTCCTCAAAGAAGGGCGCCACTGGCGGCTATTGAGGATGGCATAAATAATATCCTACATGGAGCGGCTCAACAAAAAGT
>CAYRGS010000169.1:0-3643 GCA_964423875.1 uncultured bacterium | reverse complement strand
GGCGTTATCACGGACATCAACGAGTAACCCTCCGGCCAATGCCGGATCTGGATGGACGGGCAGTGGAAAGTCAAAAAATCAGGATTCGTTTGAAGGCTTACGATCACCGGATCCTCGATCAGTCGGTTGAGGAGATCGTCGGCACGGCGCGGCGCACCGGCGCGCGTATCTCGGGACCGATCCCGCTCCCGACGGCGATCAACAAAATGACGGTCCTCCGCTCCCCCCACATCGACAAGAAATCTCGCGAGCAGTTCGAGGTTCGAACCCACAAACGGTTGGTGGACATCTTGGAACCGACGCCGGAAACCGTGGATGCGCTGATGAAGCTGGAGTTGGCAGCGGGCGTGGACGTCGAGATCAAACTCTGAGAGAGGCCGGGATGACGGCTTGTATTTTGGGCAGAAAGTTGGGGATGACCCAGGTCTTCGACGAGATGGGAATCAAAATTCCCGTCACGGTGATCGAAGCCGGGCCCTGTCCCGTCGTCCAGTTGAAAACAATGGAGCGGGACGGTTACGCGGCGGTTCAGTTGGGTTTCCAGCCGCAGCGCGAGAAGCGGACGACACGCCCCCGGAAGGGCCATTTTGACGCCGCCGGGGTTGCGCCCACGCGCATTCTCCGGGAATTCCCCCTGCCTGACGAAGACGAATCGGAAGCGCTTCAAGTGGGTCAGGTCGTGGATGCCGGAATTTTCGGCAGAGGGGACGTGGTCAACGTCGTCGCGACGAGCAAAGGCAAGGGGTTTCAGGGCGGCATGAAGCGTCACGGATGGAAGGGGGGCCGGGCCTCTCACGGGTCGCAGTTCCATCGGGCTCCCGGTTCCATCGGCAACTCCGCCCAGCCTTCGCGCGTTTTCCCGGGACACCGCCTGCCGGGGCAGATGGGTAATAAACGTATCACCATCCGGCACCTGAGCGTTGTCCGCGTCATGGTTGAGCGGAACTTGATTTTGCTGAAAGGCGCCGTTCCCGGAGCGAAGCAGGGGGTGTTGGAGATCAAACGCGTCGCGCGCGCGCCGGTGATTACGGCCGGCGAGGCGGAGGGGGAATAACACTTGCCCGTTCTAGCTGTGATGAACCATCAGAACGAGCGTGTCGGGGAAATCCATCTCGATGATGGGATCTTCGACGGTCAGGTGCGGGAGCATCTCATCCACGAGGTGGTCGTGATGCAGCTGGCCGCCCGGCGAGCCGGGTCCGCTTCGGCGAAGACGCGGAGCGAGGTCAGGGGCACCACCGCCAAACCATGGCGACAGAAAGGGACGGGACGCGCCCGCGCCGGCCGCAGGCGATCTCCCCTGTGGAGGCACGGCGGGGTGATCTTTCCCCCCAATCCCCGAAGCTACGAATTCCGTCCGCCCAAAAAGGTCCGGCGGGCGGCGCTGATATCGGCCCTGAACCGGAAAATCGCCGCTGGAGATCTGAAGGTGCTGGATACCTTCGAGTTGCCCGAGACCCGAAGCAGCGAAGTCGTGAAGCTGCTGAATCGTTTGGACGCCGGCGGGAAGGTGCTCTGTGTGACGGCCGATCTCGACGCCGGCTTGAGGCGGGCGAGTTGGAACGTCCCGAAGGTGAAGAGTCTGCCGGCCCCCGGGCTGAACGTGTACGATGTCGAACACGCGAATATTCTCCTGTGCTCTCGGGAGGGGATCGAGGCGGTTCAGCAAAGGCTGCGGGGCGCGTCCGGAAAGGACGCGGCGGTTGTGTCGTCGGGCGATGAAGCCCCGGGCGCCGAGAACGGCGTAGAGGCCGCCCCCGCGGCGGAGGACGGGTCTTGAAAAAGGATGTCCGCGACATTATCCGCTGCCCGCTGGTGACCGAGAAGAGCACGCAGGCGAACGAAGAGACGAACAAGGTTACGTTCGTCGTGCGCAGAGACGCCAACAAGATCGAGATCAAGCGGGCGGTTGAAGAGGTGTTTGGTGTGAGTGTCCTGGGAGTCCGAACCCTGAATAACCGCGGCAAGAAGAAACGCGTCGGGGCGCGCGAGGGCCGGAAGCCCGACTGGAAAAAAGCCGTTGTGAGCCTCCGCGAGGGAGACCGGATCGACCTGTTCGAAGGTGTCTAGGTCGTTCGCAAGGAGAGTTGGACCCGATGGGCATCAAGAAATACAATCCGACGTCGCCCGGCCGCCGGTTCCAGACGGTGTCGGATTTCGCCGACATCACCGAGGACCATCCCGAGAAGCGGCTTCTGTCGCCCTCCCCGAGATCAGGGGGAAGGAACGCCCGGGGTCGCATGACGATGCGCCGGCGCGGGGGTGGCCACAAGCGGCGCTATCGTCAGGTGGATTTCCGGCGCGACAAGGACGGGGTGCCCGGTGTGGTGTCGACGGTGGAATACGACCCGAACCGCTCGGCGCGCGTTTCCCTGATCACGTACGCCGACGGAGACAAGCGGTACATCCTGACGCCGATGAAAACGCAGGTCGGGCACGTGGTCATGGCTGGCGAAGAGGCCGAGATTCGGCCGGGGAACACTATGTCCCTGTCCGCCATCCCCCTGGGAACCGTGATTCACAACATCGAGTTGAAGCCCGGAAAGGGCGGGCAGCTGGCCCGGAGCGCCGGCGCCCAGGCGCAGCTCATGGCGAAGGAAGGGAACTACGCCCAGGTGCGTCTTCCCTCCAGGGAGGTTCGGATGGTCCCCCTCGCCTGCCGCGCGACCATCGGGCAGTTGGGCAACCTGGACCATGAAAACATCTCCTTGGGCAAGGCGGGCCGGTCCCGCTGGCTGGGCCGTCGCCCCAAGGTTCGCGGGGTCGCCATGAATCCCATCGACCATCCCATGGGCGGGGGCGAGGGAAAATCCTCCGGTGGACGCAACCCGACGACTCCGTGGGGGAAGCCCACCAAGGGATACAAGACGCGGAAAAAGGGAAAGCCCTCGGACCGCTACATCGTCCGGAGGCGGAAGTCGTGAAGATTCGGAGGGGCGCGGGATGAGCCGGTCGCTGAAAAAAGGACCCTACGTGGAAGAGGGCTTGATCCGGAAGGTGCAGATGATGGAGGCCTCGGGCGACAAGCAGGTGATCAAGACGTGGGCCCGTCGGTCCACGATCCCGCCCGAATTCGTCGGCTTCACCTTCGCCGTTCACAATGGGAAGAAGTTCATTCCGGTCTATGTGACGGAGAACATGGTCGGGCATAAACTCGGAGAATTCTCGCCGACGCGCACCTTTCGTGCCCACTCGGGCCGGGTGGTGAAGCGATCGGCCGCGCTGAAGTGACGCCCTATGGAAGCCCGCGCCGTACTTAAGTTTGTGAGACGTTCGCCCCAGAAGCTCAGGGGGGTGGCCGATCTTGTCCGCGGAAAACCGGTGGAGAAGGCCCTCCAAACGCTGGACCTGGCGCCCCAAGGGTCGGCCAAGGTCCTCCGGAAGGTGGTCCGATCGGCCCTGGCGAACGCGGAGGCCAAAGGCACGTCAGACGATGTGGAGCGTCTGTATATCAAGCGCCTCATGGTCGACGGCGGCCCCCGGCTCAAGCGGTTCAGGCCGCGCGCCCGCGGGCGGGCGACGAAGATTCTCAAGCCCATGAGTCACATCACGGTCGTGTTGGGCACGCCGGATAACGGGGAGGACTAAAGGTGGGTCAAAAGGTTCATCCGACGGGATTCCGGCTGGGGTTCAACAAGACGTG
>CAYRGS010000168.1:0-3771 GCA_964423875.1 uncultured bacterium | reverse complement strand
ACCGCATCCCGCCTGTCCTGTTGGAGACGGGGCCGGTCAAGGAGTGCGTTCACCTCGGAGAGGATGTGGACGTCCGCGCCCTTCCCATCATCACGCACAACGCCCTCGATGACGCCCCCTACATAACCCTGGGCGTGACCATCACCAAGAACCCCGTTACGGGCAGCCGGAACGTCGGCCTGTATCGCAACCGCCTGATCGACCGGAACCGGATCGGCCTCTACTACAGCTGGGGGAAGCACATCCAGTATTTCCACAAGGCCCGCGAGGAAGAGGATCAACCCCTGGACGTGGCCGTCGTCATCGGGATGCACCCGGCCCTCTACATGGCGTCTCAGTCCATGCGGTCGGCGGCCTGGGACGAGGATGAGTACGAACTCGTAGGGGGCATCCTGGGCGAACCTCTGGAGTTGGTGAAGTGCGAGACGGTGGACCTCGAGGTCCCGGCTCAAGCGGAGATCGTCATCGAGGGGAAGCTCCTGCCGAATATCCGGAGCCACGAAGGCCCCTTCGGCGAGTATACGGGCTGCTACGGCCAGGAGGTGGACCGGCCGGAGATCGAGGTGACGGCTGTCACCCATCGCGCAGACCCCATTTACCAGGACTGCGCCGCGGGCTGCAGCGAGCACATCTTACTGGCCGCAGCCCCGGTTGAGGGTTCGCTTCTGCGCCAGTTGCGAACCGTCTCCCCGACGGTGTCCCAGGTCCACATCCCCAGTGCTGGCGTTCTCTTCCACGCCTTCATCTCCATGAAAAAGGTCAACGAAGGGGACGCGAAGAATGTCCTGCTCACCGCCCTGGGAATGAACCACTTCCTCACCCTGGCGGTAGCCGTGGATGAGGACATCAACGTCTTCGACCTCCGACAGGTCCTTTGGGCCATCGCCACCCGAACGCAGGGGGACAGGGACATTTTTCTGATCCCCTACGCTCGGGGGAACCGGCTCGATCCCATGACCTACAACACTGTCCGCGACCAGCGCGACGGCATGGTGACGAAGGTGGGGATCGACGCCACCCAGCCCATCGATCTGCCCTATGAGCTTCCGCAGCGGCTGAGCAACCCGTTGGAGGATCGGGTGGACCTGAGCGATATCACATCTTGGACGGGGCTTGCGGAAGCGTTGCGGGCGCGGGTCAAGGCGAATCCGTAGGAGCTTAATGCTTTCTTGCGTAAATTCGCGAACGGCTTTTTTCCGGTTGTGGCCCCGATCTGAGCGGAGTGCGAAGGCCGGAGCGGAGATCGAGGCGTGTCCTACAGGCCGCGATTTCCGCGGAGCTTGTGCTGAGCGAAGCGAATGCGCTTAAATTGTGGCTACACCTTGACAGCAAGCGAGCCGTCCACTCGACAAGGGGTATTACGTGTTATCGACACTTTCGCAACGAAGCACCAAGCGACGGAGGCCAACGTGCAATCGGGTTGGAAGCGGCCATGAAACCCTTTGAATATCACTCGCCGGAGTCGGTCGAGGAGGCCCTGGGCCTTCTGGAGCGGTACGGGGAGGACGCGAAGCTTTACGCGGGGGGGACCTCTCTGCTCTTTCTGATGAAAGAGGGCCTGTTCTCGGCCGAGCAGGTCGTCAACCTCAAGTGCGTCTCCGGACTGGACCGAATCGAGCTGAAAGCGACGGGCAGCGGGGACCGGGTCCGCATCGGGGCGATGATAACCCATCGGGCGCTCGAGTTCTCGGACTTGCTCAAGGACAAAATCCCCGTCATCCCGGAAATGGAATCCGATCTGGCGAATGTCCGGGTGCGGAACGTCGGGACGCTGGGTGGGAGCCTGGCCTTCGCCGAGCCCCAGTCCGATCCTCCTTCCCTCCTCATGGCCCTGGGCGCGGAAGTGAGCGTAGCCGGGCCGCAAGGGGAGCGAGTCCTGGACCTGGATTCGCTCTACATCGACTATTACGAAACCGCCCTCGACCCGTTGGAGATGATCACCCGAATATCCATTCCTGTTCCGGAGGGGGAGGTGGGTTGCTCGTACCGGAAGTTCTGTCAGCGAACGGTTTCGGACAAGCCGACGGTCTGCGCGGCGGTCCGCCTCGCGCTGAAGGCCGGCGTCGTGGATGAAGTGAGAATCGTCCTCGGGGCCGTCGCCCCGACTCCCGTCCGGGCGAAGCGGGCCGAGGCTCTGGTCCGGGGAGTCCATCTGGAAAACGGGGGCTTTCCGACCGAGCTTCTGGAAACGGCCGCCCGGGCGGCGGGGGAAGAGATCAATCCCCAAACCGACATCTACGGCTCGGATTGGTACAAGCGCGACGTCGCCCGGGCCCTGTTGAAACAAGGCCTGGCCGAGGCCCTGGCCATGGCGACCCGGCCCTCAGAGAAGGAAAGCTCATGAAGCCGGCCAAACGGATCCTCCGCCTGAGGGTGAACGGCGCGGACGTGGAGGTCGCGGCCGAGCCCCGGACGCTGCTCCTGGACCTGCTGCGTGACAACCTGGACCTCACTGGTCTGAAGAAGTCCTGCGACATTCAGGTATGCGGCTCCTGCACGGTCCTGGTGAACGGGCGGGCGGTCAGCGCCTGCACAACCCTGGCGCTCGACGCCAAAGGCGCCGAAGTGACGACCATCGAGGGACTCGCCGAGAACGGCCGTCTCGACATCCTCCAGCGGGCCTTCATCGAGTATGGCGCCATCCAGTGCGGCTACTGCATCCCGGGAATGATCATGATGGCCCGCGCCCTGTTGAGCGAGAACCCGAACCCCACCGAAGATGAGGTCCGACTCTACATGGCGGGAAACCTCTGCCGGTGCACCGGGTACAAGAAGATCGTCGAAGCCATCCTGGCCGCTTCCCGGGGCGAGGTCCGCTTCGACACACCCAACCTCGTCTTCACCCCCCGGGCGGACGAGGAGGAGGCGGAAGACCTCTCCCTCGGCACGTTCCGGTTGAGCGAGTAGTCCCCCGCGTCTTTGAGCGACACGCAATTTTCGTAGAGGTGACCACATGGCCGACTCGCTGAGCGTCGTGGGAAAACGGATGCCCAAGGTGGACGCGCTGCCCAAGGCCACGGGCGAGATGCACTACCTAGCGGACCTCAAGCTGCCGGGGATGCTTTACGGCGCGATCCTCAGAAGCCCTTTGCCCCACGCCCGAATCCTGAACATCGACACCGCTCCGGCGCAAAGCCTCCCCGGCGTGCGCGCCATCCTCACGTGCGCCGATACGCCCCAAAAACGCTTCTCATTCGTGGAATACCTGGCCGATAAATACATCCTCGCCAAGGACAAGGTCCACTACGTGGGCGACGAGGTGGCGGCGGTGGCGGCGGTGGACGAGGAAACGGCGCGGGCGGCGGCCGATCTCATCCGGGTCGAGTACGAAGAGCTTCCGGCCCTGTACGACGTGGACGAGGCCATGAAACCCGGCGCCCCCGTCATCCATGAGCATAAAGACTCGAACATCGCCTTCGAGCTTCACCGCAAGTACGGCGATCCGGACCGGGGTTTCT
Organism: uncultured bacterium; assembly: GCA_964423875.1. Taxonomy (GTDB): domain Bacteria; phylum UBA8248; class UBA8248; order JACPRG01; genus CAYRGS01. The sequence continues at coordinate 313 of CAYRGS010000168.1, read as the reverse complement.
CAGAGTCGGATCACGTGTTCGAAGACCGTTTCGAGACCCAGCGCGTGGCGCACGCGCCGATGGAGACCCGTGGGTGCGTGGCGCGGTTCGACCTTGCGGGCCGGTTGACGGTTTGGGCCCCGAGCCAGGCCCCCCACACCCTGAGGAACGAGATTGCGAAGTCCCTCCGCATCCCTCCCTCCCGCGTGCGCGTCTGCAAGCTCCCTACCGGGGGCGCCTTCGGGAACCGGCTGGTCATGGACATGACCCCTCCGGTGGCGGCCATCCTCTCGGCCAAGACCGGCCGGGCGGTCAAAATCGTCAACACCCGGCA
>CAYRGS010000167.1:0-3787 GCA_964423875.1 uncultured bacterium | reverse complement strand
GTTAAGCTCGTTGCCCCCATCACCACGGCTCTGGCGCACGGGAGGGCGCGCGCCGGCCAGGCGCTGCGGTTGAAGGGCCTTGCCCTGACCACCCCGGCCCTGGCGCGCGGGGGAGCCTTTCCCCCCTCTTCCCCCCGAAAGCCAAAAGCCAAATAATAGAGTCCTTTCATACCAAGGAAAATTTGGCTTTGTTTTTCACTTTTTAATTATTCGCGCCCGGGGGCACTTGCGTGCCGGCCAAGCTGCGGGTGAAAGTTGTTGCACTCATCTCCGGGCGTTTTCCGTCACCGGAGAACATTCCCCCCCCCCCCTTTCCACCACGCTGTTCGAGTGATCCATGACCCCATCGCCCGCCATCCTCGCCGCGCTTATCGCGGCCCTGTTCTACGCCCTGAGCGATGTCTGCCTCAGGAACGCGCTGCGGTTCGCCACCCCGATCTCGGCGTGCATCGCCACGGCGGCGGTGGAGTGGGTGGGCTTTACGGCCCTGGCGCTGGCGGGGGGCCTGTTTTCCGCCCTCACGCTCACCGGCTTTCTCTGGTTCGCCCTGGCGGGTTTCTTGAACCCCGTTCTTTTTTTGACCTTCTATCTGCTCGGCATCCAGCGGATCGGCGTCGCCCGCTCGGCGCCCATCAAGGGATCGGGCCCGATCTTCGCGACCGCCTTCGCCGTGGCCGTCATGGGCGAGCGGTTGACGCCCTTTCACTACCTGGGGATCGGCCTGATCATGACAGGGATCATCACCATCTCGGCCGAGAAACCGGAAGGGTGCTCGGCCGCTCCGGCGAAACTTTCCGCTTGGGGAGGGGGAATCGGCGCCGTCTTCCCGCTTCTTGCCGGGGTGTCCGCCGGGATTGCATCGAATATTTTCAAGATCAGCATGACGCATGTGCCCTCTCCCCTCCTCGGGGCCTGGGTGGGGGTCACGGAGGGCCTGCTCTTCTACCCGCTCCTGGCCTTCCTTTTTCCCCGGGAGAACCGGTTCCGCTTCGACGCGCGCCGCGCATGGCCTTGGATCGTGCCGGCGGGGCTGACGGCCATGTTGGCTTTGTACAGCGTTTTCTATGCGGTCAGCCTCGGGCAGGTCCCGATCGTATTTACACTGGTCCAGACCTCGCCCCTGTTTGTCATCCTGTTCTCCATCCTCATGCTCAGGCAGTTGGAGCGGGTGTCGCGCAGGGTGATCTTCGGCGGCCTTCTCACGGTGGGCGGCGGCGCTTGGGTGATCTTGGCTTGAGGCGGTGGGCAATCGATAGCGAACACCGCATATTGGGGTTCCCGCCTCTATCCCGGCGCCGCGTCCGAGGCGGACGGCATCGGGCCCGGGATTTCCGCCATTCTCCGCGGTGAGGATGACCGGCCGTTGAACCGAGAGCCCGTCGGGGCCAAGGCCCGGATTTTCGCGAGCACGTCTTTTCTCACCCTCGGGGTGGTCGTCAACGCCCTGATCGGGATTCTCATCGCCCGCACCCTCGCCCGGCACCTAGGCGTCGCCGGGTACGGTCAGTACGCCCTGGCGCACCGCTTCATCGACATGGCGCTTCTGGGCGCGCTGGCGGGCGGGGCGATGGTGGTCCTGGCGCCCGACCTCATTTTCCACCTCATCAGCCCCCGGTTCACCGATGCGGTCGGGATCTTGAGAATCCTGGCCGTCGCCGCGTTCCTCATTTACCTCAACAGCGCCTTCGCCCACGCAACGGTGGCCGTCGGGATCCAGGGGCCGGGGTTTTTGAGCACCCGCACCTCCGCCGCCGGGTTCAATGTTGGCCTGAACCTGCTTTAGGGATCCCCGTCTGGGGCGGGCAGGGCGCAGCGTGGGCCACGGTGGCGAGCGAGGGGGTATCCTGTTGCTCGCCCCTGGTTCGTGCGCCGCCGGGCGGGGGTTTGCCGCCGCTGTGGGGGCCCGTGCTGGGCGGGCCGGCTGGCCGGGTGCGGTGTCCTGGCCGGGGCCTTGTTGATCTTCCTGGCCTTCCACCGCCGCCAGGTCGTGGACCTCCTCGTTGGCCTCCGCATCCTCAAGCCAAAGCCCGAAACGAAGGAACCCGAAAACCCCCAAACGGAGGATTGAGCAATTGCAAAGGGGGCCATCCTGAGGGGGCGCCGCGGGACCGGATTTTCGGGCGGCGGCATCTTGACGGATCGTTTGACAACCAAAGGGGGGGAAGGTCAGAATCGGGGTTTGACGTTCTATCTGATCTCTTCGCAAACACACCGTGAACCCCTTCGGGAGGCGTGAAATGGCAGGCGACCTCTTTCTCAAGAACGGCGTCATCATCACGTTGGGCCGGGAAGGCGAGGTTATCGAAGGGGGCGCGCTCCTCGTCCGTGAGGGCGTCATCGAGGCCGTCGGGCCGAACCTGGAAATGCCGACGGACTTCACCGGGCCCGTCCGGGACCTCGGGGGACGGCTTGTCCTTTCGGGCACGGTCAACAGCCACTGCCACTTCGAAGAGATGGCCATCCGCAGCCTGAACCACTCCCTGCCCCTCGAGCCCTGGCTCCCCTTCAAGGTCTCCGCCGGCAAGTACTTGAATTTGTCCAAGGAGGAGTTCACGGCCTTCGTGACGCTCGCCTGCGTCGAAATGCTGGAGAACGGCGTCACGTCCGGTCTCCACCACATGTCGGCCGGGCCGACCGCCGATGACGAGCGGATGGACGCCGCCATCGACGCCTACCGGGCGACCGGCTTGCGGGCGGTGCTTTGCCCCTTGCTGGCGGACAAGACGAGACGCGAGGAGATGCCCATCGACCCGGCCGATTTGCCGGGTCCCCTCCGTGAGCTGCTCGAAGCGGACACGGCGCCTTCCGCGGAGTTCCTCTTGGAGCGCGCCGAGGTCGCGCTCGATAAGGCTGAGTCCGCCGGGTCCTCCCGGATCACAGGGGCGGTGGGGCCGTCTGCGCCCCAGCGGTCCACGGACCGGTTTCTTCTCGGGTGCATGGAGCTCGCGGAAAGCCGGGATGTCCCCCTTCATACCCATTTGTTGGAGACGAAGACACAGGCCCATCACGCGCAAGGCGTGTATGGGAAAACCATTCCCGAGCATCTTCAAGACCTAGGCTATCTCACCCCCCGGGCGTCCTTCGCCCACTCAGTCTGGGTCACCGATTCTGACGTTCAGCTCTTGGCGGAGAATGGGTGCCGGGTGGCGCACAATCCCGGATCGAACCTCAAGCTGGGGAGCGGGATCGCCCCCGTGCGCAAGTTCCTGGACGCCGGGGTCCCGGTCGGCCTCGGAATCGACGGGGCGAACAGCAGCGACAAGGGGAGCGTCTTCTATCAGGCCCGCCTCGCGGCGCTGATTCATTGCGTCCGGGACGGGGACGCCACGCGCGGGGTCTCGCCCTTCGAGGCCCTTCGCATGGCCGCTCAGGGCGGGGCGGCGGTGATGTTGATGGAGGAGAAGCTGGGGACCATCGAAGCCGGGAAACAGGCGGACCTCGTCGTTCTGAACCGGACGCTCAACTTCGAGCCCTGGCTCGATCCGGTAAGCGCCCTGGCCTTCGCCGAGGATGGCGAGTCGGTCGAGAGCGTCTTCATCGAGGGGGAAGAGGTCGTCCGGGACGGGCGCGCCCTTGTGGCGGATCGGGAGGAGATGCTCCGGATCGTCGAAGGGGCGGCCCGGCGGCTCCGAGAGAATCTTCCCGAGGCCGTGGCCGAGGCGGAGTCGCTGCGGCCGCACCTCCATGCGGTTTCGAGGAAGTATTCGGCCATTCCGTTCGATCAAGCGTGATGGGATTTGAAAGTTCGGGCGACACGGGATTGGGCCGCCTTCGAATGGCAAAAGAG
>CAYRGS010000166.1:0-3949 GCA_964423875.1 uncultured bacterium | reverse complement strand
CCAACGCCTGATTCGCCGGCTTTAGAAAGTTCCATGGCCCTCCGCCTCTTCAACACCCTATCGCGCATCCTCGAGACCTTCGAGCCGCTGACTCCGAACCGGGTCGGGATCTACGTCTGTGGCGTGACGGTGTACGACGACGTTCACCTGGGCCACGCCCGGGCCGCCCTGTCTTTCGAGATCATCCGACGCTACCTCCGGCTCACGGGCTATGAAGTCACCTACGTGCGGAACTTCACCGATGTGGACGACAAGATCATCGCGCGCGCCCAGGAGGAGGGGACCTCGTCCGAGGAGATCGCCGGGCGGTATATCCGGGCCTTCTCGGAGGACATGGGACGGTTGGGCGTTCCGACGGCGGACGTCGAGCCCCGGGCCACCGAGCACGTCCCCGCCATGGTGGAGATGATCGAGGGCCTCATCCAAAAAGGGTTCGCCTACGCCTCGGCGGGGGACGTTTATTTCGCGGTGAGGAAATTCGGCGATTACGGGAAACTCTCGCGCAAGAACCTGGACGACCTGGAGGCCGGCGCGCGGGTGGAGGTGAACGAGCGAAAGAAGGACCCGCTGGATTTCACCCTCTGGAAAGCCGCCAAGCCCGGCGAGCCGAGCTGGGCTTCGCCCTGGGGAAAGGGGCGTCCGGGGTGGCACATCGAATGCTCCGTGATGTCGCATCACATCCTCGGCGAGACCTTCGACATCCACGGCGGCGGGGAAGACCTGATTTTCCCTCACCATGAAAACGAGCTGGCGCAATCCCGCGCTTACACTGAGGGAGCGTCCGCCCGATACTGGCTTCACAACGGCCTCGTCCGCATTCAGCAGGAAAAGATGTCCAAGTCCACGGGCAACTTCTTCACCCTCAAGGCGGTCCTCGAAAAATTCCGCCCCGAGGTCGTGCGGTTTTTCCTGGCCGGCGCCCACTACCGGAGCGCCCTGGAATATTCCGACGACGGCGTCACGGCGGCCGGCCGCGGCCTCGATCGGCTTTACAACGCCTGCCTTCGGGCGAAGGAGGCATGCGCCGCCGAAGAGGCGAAGCCGGGGCCGGACGGCGGAGCGGACGAAACGCTGGAAGGGGCGGTCCAGACCTTCGAGTCGGATTTCACCGAAGGCATGGACAACGACATCAACACCCCCCAGGCCATCGGGGCCATGTTCACCCTGGCCCGCGAGATCCACGGCGCGCTGGATCTCGCGGCCTCCGCCGGAGCGCCCGCCCCGGCGGAATCGCTTCAAAAGGCCGTGCGCTCCTTACGGGATCGGGCCGAGGTCCTGACGTTCCTCACGCATCCCCCCCGGCAGTGGTTCCAACAGGTCTATGCGCCCGAGGAGGCGGACGGCGCGGACGGATCCCTGGACGACGAAACCATCGGGCGCCTCGTCCGCGAGCGCGAGGAGGCCCGCGCCCGAAAAGACTGGGCGGAGGCCGACCGCATCCGGGATGAGTTGAAGGCCCATGACATCATCCTGGAAGACAGCGCCGCCGGCACCGGCTGGAAGCGGGTTCAAGGGTGAGCCCGAAACGCGTTCGGACCTTGGCCCAGGGACGGGGGGAAGAGAGACCCCGGACGCTCTATGGTCTCAGACCGGTCCGGGACGCGCTGCGGGCGGGCCGCCGGACGATTGAAAAGGTCTGGGTTCTCTCCGGCCGCGGGGACCCCGCTTTGGCCGAGGTTGTGGAAGCGGCCGAGCGGGCGGGCGCGCCGATCTCGCGGGCGGACCGCGGTCGGCTGACCGATCTGGCCGGAAGCCCGGACCACCAAGGCGCCGTCGTCCGCGCGGGGCCGCTCCCCCTTCTCCCGCTGGAAGCAGTGGCGGGGGAATCACCCGCGGGGGGGGGCGGGGGGGACGACCGGCCGGCCGTTTCAACGCAGACCCTCCTGGTTCTGGACGGCATTGTGGACCCCCGAAACTTCGGCGCGCTATGCCGCTCCGCCCTGGCGCTGGGTAGCCGGGGCGTTGTGTTTCCGAAGGACCGCTCGGCCGGTCCGACGCCCGCGGCGGCCAAGGCGGCGGCCGGGGCGTTGGAATTTCTTCCGCTGGCGCGCGTCACGAACCTGGCGCGTGCGCTGGAATCGCTCAAGAAATGGGGCTGGTGGATCATCGGCCTGGCCGAGGAGGGCAAGCATTCGCCCGGGGAAATCCGGTTCGACGCTCCGGCGGCCCTCGTCGTCGGCGGCGAGGGGATCGGACTGAGGCGGCTGGTGCGAGAGCGGTGCGATCACCTCATGCGGATTGAGACGAATCCGGACTTTCCGACGCTGAACGCCTCGGTGGCGGGGGCGGTCGCCCTTTATGAAATCCAGAGGAGACGAGGAGCCGGGGGAGGGGGAGGGAGAGAACCTTCCTGACAGGCCTTACTCCATGTGCCAGCCATGGCTCGCGATGACGGACTGGCCGGTCAGGGCGCCCGACGGAAAACTCGCCAGAAAGACGGCAATGGCCGCGATATCCGCTGTGGTCGTGAACTCCCCATCCACCGTGTGCTTGAGCATCACGTCACGGACGACTTCCTCCTCGCCAATACCCATCTCGTCCGCCAGCTCGGGGATTTGCCTCTCCACCAGGGGCGTGCGCACAAAGCCCGGGCAGATGACGTTCGCCCGCACACCGTGTCCAGCCCCCTCCTTGGCCACCGTCCTACAGAGCCCGAGCAGGCCGTGCTTTGCGGTGACATACGGGGCCTTCAGGAGCGAAGCGTCCTTCGAGTGCACGGAGCCCATATAGATTACCGCGCCGCCGCGCCCCGATTCGTACATGGGACGAAGGGCTGCCCGCGTGGTCAGAAACGCGCCGTCCAAGTGAACCGCGATGATCCTCCGCCAGTTGTCGAAAGAAAGCTCGACGACGGGATCGAGATGCTGGACGCCCGCGTTGCTGACCAGCACATCGAGCCCCCCATAAGCCCGAACAACTGAGTTGATCCCCGCGTCGACGGCTTTTTCTTCGGTCACGTCCATCGCCACCGCCATGGCCGCGCCGCCGGCCCGCGCGATCCCAGCGGCCGCGGCCTCCGCCCCTTCGAGGTTCACATCCGCGACGGCGACCTTCGCGCCCTCACGCGCGAAGGCGCGCGCGATTTCCCTGCCGAGACCGCTGGCGGCGCCCGTCACGACGGCGACTTGATCTTTCATCCGCATGTCGAGCCTCCCGGCCAACGGCGCTTCCGGTGAACGTGGATGGGTCGGGGGGGGGGAAGCGGTGTCCCGCAAGGGCAGTGTCGACGGCCTCAGCCCAGGCCGCGCCTCTGAAGGGAATCCTCCATCGGAGGCTAAATCCTGAGGACGAATGACGTGTAGACAACCGTCACCACCAGGAGGAAGAACACCACGCCGAACAAGCGGGTGGACAGACGATGGAGCCTCTGGAACCGCTTGCGGAGCCGGATCAGCTCCGCGGATCTTTCTGTGGACGTCCCTCCCGACTTGCCCTGGATTTCGTGGACCTGAATCCGCGCCTCTCTGGCTTTGGGCAGAACCACCCAGCCCCCGTAGTAGTTGAGGCCCGCCATCGCCGCGACGAGGACAAACGGGATCCACCGCTTCACCGGGGAAAGGCCCCCCCAGGAAAGAATCGCCAACGCGATGACCGACGCCAGAGCGATGAGGGCGCAAACCGCGCCGGTCTCGAAATAAACCGGCAGGGCGAGACCCACCACCCGGCCCGCCAGGTCGGGCATGCGGGTGAAGAGCGCCGCCGTCAGGATCAGCAAGAAAGCCGTGGCCCCCAGCCAGACGCCGATCGAGGTGTTGAAGCAAAACCGCAGAAAGGTTTTCATCCTCGGCTTCCCGCTCCGGATTCAGGGCCGCCGGCCTCAACTTCATACGCCTCGGCCAGAAGCTCGACCGGATGGAGGACCCGCATCCCCTCCCCCTCCCCCCCCTTCTCCTTTAACCCGCTCTCGATTTGGATGATGCATCCTTTGAATGATGCGGCGACCACCGAG
>CAYRGS010000165.1:0-3994 GCA_964423875.1 uncultured bacterium | reverse complement strand
CCGCACCGAGCAGTACGGCCTTGTAACCCTGGATGGTGGCCATGGCGGAGAGGGCGTCCATGGATTGCGCCCGGGAAATTCGCGGCATGAGCTCCATCGAGAAGACGCTGACCCCCCGGGCGGCTAGGTCTTTCATCGCCTCGCCGGGGGAGAGGGGCTCGCAGAATCCGATGACCGTCTGTCCGGACCGCAGGAGGTCGAAGTCCGCGCGGCCCGCCTCCGGGTTGGCCCCGAGGGTGCGGACCTGGAGGAGGGTTTCGGCCTGTGCGAAGACGTCGCCCCGCGAAGCGGAGATCCGGGCGCCCTTCTCTTCGAACTCGGCGTCGGGGAAGCCGGCGGCCACTCCCGCCCCAGATTCTATGACGACCGTCAGGCCGGTCTTCGTCAGCGGGGCGAGCTGCGCCGGGATCATCGCCACGCGGCGCTCCCCCGGAAAGGTCTCTTTTGGAATCCCGATCATCATACGAATCGTTGCCGCAAGATTTGTGCCTGGGTAGAGGGAGCGAAAAATCTTCCTTCCGGCGCCCCGCTGGGAAGGGAGGCGAACAAAACGCCGTGATTTTACCCGATCTGTCGAGTGATTTACACTCCCCCTGGGCGGTTCCAGAGCGGGGGAGCCGGGGGCCGAACCGGGCCGGGCGGCTGAGACCGACCGACGGGCGCCCCCTGGCCGAAGCTCTACTCTCCCATCACCTTGACCACAACGCGTTTTTTTCGCCGGCCGTCGAATTCGGCGTAGAAAACCTGCTGCCACGGCCCCAGGTCCAGCCGGCCTTCGGTGATGGGCACGATGACCTGGTGGTGCATGAGGAGGTTTTTAAGATGGGCGTCGCCGTTGGTCTCGCCGGTGCGGTGGTGGCGGTAATCTGGACCCTCGGGGGCCAGCTCTTGAAGCCAGTCCTCGATGTCCGCGATGAGGCCCGATTCCGCGTCGTTCACGTAGACAGCGGCGGTGATGTGCATGGCCGAGATCAGGACCATTCCCTCAAGGACGCCGCTCTTTCCGACGACGTCCTCAACCTGTCCGGTTATGTTGATGTACTCCCTCTGATTTTTCGTGTTGAACCAAAGGTATTCCGTGAGCGTCTTCATGATCGATCCCGCCTCCTGAACGGTCTGCTGAGTCGAGGATGGGCTTTGTGACTTGGAAAGAGGAGCGATGGAATCACCGGCTCAGTTCCGCCGGTTTGCCCGCGGTGTCACGCGCAGGCTTCCGGAAAAGCCCGACTCCGTTTTCTCATTGATGCCGGTCCAGGAACAACCGGACCCGCTTGGGGATCTCGAACTCTGGGAGGCCGATCTCATTCCAGACGTCGAGGGCCTTCATCATGAGGTCTTTGTGCGGAAGGGAGACGTCTCCGGCGTCTTCTTTCTCCGTGGCGTCCAGGACGAGCTTGCTGCTCATCTCCGGTTCGCCGTTTCGGACGCGGACGGTGGGATCGGCGACGGCGGGCGTGAACACGTTATCGATGATGATGGTGTCCCGCACGGCGTTGAACCGGGAGTTCATGGCCCAGTCCATGTGCATGGGGTCCCGGATGTCGATGTCGTCATCCACAACGGTGATCCGCTTGAGCAGCGTCGCCTCGGCGATGAGGCGGCCGACGCGCTTGGCGTGTCCCGGATAGAGCGGCTTCATCGAGACGATCCCGTGGGCTAGGAGCCCGCCGTAGGTCAGGTCGATGTAGGCATCCTGGACGGTGTGGTGTCCCAGGTCGTGGCGGAGAATCTTGACGAGCAGACCGGCGTTGCTGAGGCTCTGGATGACGGTGCTCTCTGACGGCGGCAACTGGCTGATGTAGCCGTAATACATGGGGTCTTTGCGGTGGGTGACGGCCTTGACGCGGGCCACGGGCCTGCGGTCGACTCCCCCCATGTATCCGGCGAATTCGCCGAACGATCCCTCTTCGGCCGTGTCCTCGGGGGTGAACTCCCCCTCGATGATGATCTCGGCGTGGGCCGGAACCCTCAGCTCCGAGGTCCTGGCTTTGACGACTTCCAGGGGTTCCCCCTTCAGCCCGCCCGCGATGGAGATCTCATCGGTGCCGTAGGGCACGTTACAGACGCCCGCCAGGTGCGCCACCGGCTCGGCGCCGATCACCCAGGCGAAGGGGGCCGGCTTGCCCTTCTTGATGTAGGAGTCGTAGCACAGCATGCCGTGCCGTCCCGGCGTCAGGTTGACGACGAGTTGGTCCTTGTCTTTGACCATCGTCCGGTAGGTGGCGGCGTTCTGGATGCCCGTGTCCTCATCCCGGGAGATGACGAGGGTGGTGATGTACGGGGCGACGTCCTTGCCGGGGGTCCAGATGGGAACCGGCAGGCGGCCCAGATCGGCCGCCTCGCCCTCATGGACGACCTCCTGACAGGGCGCCGAATCGACTTCCCGGGTCGGCTCCGGATTCCTCAGGGCGTGGACCCACTTTTCGTTGATCCGGTCCGGCTCCGTCTCGAGCGCCATGGCGTAGGTGGCCCGGGACGCGCCCAACACGCCCGTCATGACCGGAATGTCGTGCCCCCTGACCCGCTCGAAGAGCAGGCCGAAGCGTTCCTCGTCGGCCAGGGCCTGGAACATCCACCGGGCCAGGCAGGCTACTTCCCAGGTGTGATCGACGTTCTTCCGGATGCGCCTCAGCTTGCCTTTTGATTCCAGCGCCGCCAGGTGATCCCGGATGTCACGATGAGCCATCGAATCTCTCCTTGTCCCTGAGCCGGCGACAGGCTTGCATTCCACGGGTTGGGGTTGGAGCCGTGAAGACCGAAGCCGAGTTCTCGCACGCTATTGTAAACCCATTTTGTCGCTAGGCGAATGTCCATTGATGCGAGACCCGGGACCATCCCGTCAAGAGGTGGGTGAGAAATGGGGGTTAGGAATTCGGCTGCTTCTTGATGGTATCTTCACCTGTGGGGTGCGCTTGACGAATGGCCGGAGGTGAACCGGAGTCTTCCGGGCTCCCGCCACCTGAGGTCGGCGATCACGGAGGCACACCGGCGCCCGGGTCCTGATTGGCAGGAGGGCGGATTGGCCCGGGGTTCGTCTTCGGAATTCCTTCCGCCGGAAAGGATGCCGGAGTGAAAGAAATTCCCGCCCGTCTCAGAGGGGTGAGCGGGCACAAGACTCACGGCCCCGCCGTGGGATTTCTCCTCCTTCTGACTGTCCTCTTCTTTTCCGACCTGATTTTTCTGGGGCGGATCTGGTTTGATGCCCCCCATCTGCTGCGTCTCTACCCTTGGCGGCCGGACTATCCCTTCACCGTCCTCGACGGCCTTCAGAAAGACTTTACGGGGTATTTCCTCCCCCAATATGCCTTCATGGTCCGCTCTCTTTTCGAGGACGGAATTCTGCCGCGTTGGAATCCTTACCTCCTGATGGGCGTCCCGGCCTTCGGCGATGGGATGACGAAGATCCTGAGCCCGCTGAATGGGATCCACCTCTTTTTCGATTTCCCGGCTTCGCTCAATGTTCGCGTGATTCTCCAGATTTTTCTCTGCGGGGTCTTCATGTACGGTTATCTTTATTCCCTGATCAGTCGCCGAACACCCGCCCTCATGGGTGCGGTCGCCTATATGTTTTCGGGTTTTATCCTGGGCAAGACATACACCATCCTCGTCGATGGGTACTACTGGCGCCACTGGGTTTGTTTCTTGTGGACCGGGCGGTGAGAAAGACCGGATTCAGACCGTGGATTCCCGTAAGCCTGGTGTTATCGGGGATTGTGTTGGGGAGCTTCGCGCCCTCCGCATTCGATCCCCTCCTGCTGTTGGGGGCCTATGCGGTCTTTCGGATTGCCACGAGGCCTATCACAGGCGCTGGAGTCGGCCGGAGCTCAACACCAGGTCTTCGGTTGGATTTCGTTGCGCCAAGGACCCGTAGACCGTCCTTCTCACCCACCATTGGACGCAAGGGGTGGCGCGGGGGCGAAGTGTAGCGCGGAGGCTGAAGCCTCCGCGCTACACCGCTGAAAGGCACGGGGCCGAGGGAGCGCCCTCGGTGGTG
>CAYRGS010000164.1:0-4136 GCA_964423875.1 uncultured bacterium | reverse complement strand
ATATCGCGCCGGAGCGGGGCTCTTATTTCAATTTCAACCTGCCCAAGCAACACGGCTGGTTCGGCCGTCTGTTGCGCAGAAATTCGGCCATCAGAAATTTCCTCGACGCGCCCACCATCATGCGCGTCATCATGCGCTCCATCAACGTCTCGAGCATCGAGATCACCAACATGCGATCCCGGAACTTCGATGTTCATCTTCTCCCCGCCGTGGGCGAGTTCGACCTGTTCGACTTCGATAAGCTGGAAACCCTCGTCGAGCGAGGCCGCGAGGCCGCCCAGGAACGCCTCGCGGAAATCCGGAGCCTGTTGGAAAACCTCAAAGGCTGACCCGCCTTGAAAAAATTCTCTTTCTACACGTATCGAGCGCTCGTCGTCCTGGTCTTCTGGACCCTCGTCATCATCCCGCTTCTTCTGCTCGCCTACGCCGGCTTCCACCGCATCCGCTACTACATGAGCCGCTGGTGGGCCTACCGGGTGCTCTGGGCGGCGGGCGTCCGGTTGGAAATCCAGGGGCTCGAGAACCTCGAAAGCGGCGGTCCCTACGTATACGCCCCCAACCATCAAAGCTTCATGGACATCCCCATCATCCTGCGCGCCCTGCCCATCCAGTTCCGGATGCTGGCCAAGCAGGAGCTCTTCGATGTCCCAGTGCTTGGATTCGCCATCGGTCTGATGGGGACGATCGGAATCAGCGGGGCAAACCGGCGCGAGGCCGTGAAGAGCCTCAGGCAGGCCGAGAAGATGGTCAAAAACGGCGAAAACCTCCTCATTTTCCCAGAAGGAAAACTCTCAGAAACCGAAGCCTTCGAGAAGTTCAAGAAGGGCGCGTTCCTGATTGCCAAACGCTTGAAGGTCCCGGTCGTCCCGGTCTGCATCGCCGGGGCGCATCGGATCCTCCCCCGAGGCAGCCGCGCCATCCGACCCGGGCGAGTGAAGGTCATTGTCCTGAAACCCCGGCAGATCGAGGACGACCTGGACAAGGTGGCCGCCTCATTGCAGGCCGAGCTCGAGGGCATGTTCAAAGAGGCCGTCCGGGACCTGGATTGACCGGCCCTGGATGTTTCGGCTTTCTCCGATTTGCCCTGCCCCGCAAAACCCGCGTCATCCCTGGTTCCCAAATACAGCCGAGAGGGCGCAAAGGGTGGGATTGACCCTGTGTTAACAGGGTTTGCAATGAAAAGTGGAATAAGGGAAAATTTTGGGGGTCTTCTAGACAATACCGTTAATCTCGTGTACACATACCTTGGCCGTCCTGTTAAAAAAGCATCCTGCCAAACTCGAAAATCCGGCTATATAGTCAATCAGGTCAATTAGTTATGGATAATCTTCAACCGAACGCCCAACCGCGAGGTTATCGGTACGCTGTTTGAAAGGTATCTTCGCTGAATTGAGTGATGGTTGGGAGGTCTCCAGGTGAAAATACGCTTCTTTTTCGGCCCGCCCCTTGTTTCCCTCGTCCTGCTAATTCCGCCTGCTTCTTCCGTGGACGCCCAGCTTTACCGGCCCCTGATCCCCTTCAAGTCCGTCTCCAAAAAAGAGCACCGGACCCGGTTGAGCAACCTGGCCAAGGAATACACCCTCTACCGGGAGCTGCCCCCGACGGTCATCCAAGGGAACCAGAAGCAGTTCGAGTTCCTGTTGGACCAGTTGGATCTGACGACGCTCATCGTCCGGAATCTGAGCCTTGGCAAGCAAAAGCTCCGGAGGAATTCGCCCATCGAATGGACGGGCGACGACGGCGAAGGTCTGAGCGGCCGGATGACCCTCGTCCACCGGGAAAAGACCAAGCGGATTTATCTGGCCCGCGGCAGGTTGAAGGGCCTTTTCTTCTTCCCCATCCACGGCCGAGCGGTCATCGTGGCCAACCGGGCCGCCCGCGATCAGCAGACGCACAGCCTCCATCTCACCCTCTACGTCAAACTCGACAACCGGTTTCTCGATGTGATCACACACGTCTTCTCACCGCTCCTGAGCGGGGCGGTCACCGGACGGATCTCCAAATTCCTCGCGGCGACCAGCATCGCCAGCCAGGCCATCCATGAAGATCCGGAGCGGATTTATCAGATCATCAGGAACGCCGAGGAACTGGAAGAAGAAAGAAAGAGCCAGTTCTCCTCCCTTTTTTTGAGCCGGGCGGCGGCCGGGCCTCCCGGCGGCGAATCGAACGTCCAACCGGTGAGCGCCCCATCCGGCCCGGCGCCGCGTGAAACACTGCGGAAATGACCCCTACGGAACCGGGCCACGCTCATATCCCACAAAGGAAGGCCTCCGCATCCGGCGCGAGCCCGGACCCATCCCGGGCCGCCCTGCGGCTTCCCGCCCTGCCCCCCCTGCACCGTCCAGCGGGCCTCGCCCGGCGCTGGGTGGCCTATGTCCTGGACCTCGCCCTCTCGCTGATCTTTACCTTCGGTTGGGCCGCGGGCGTCATTCTCTTCGTCTTCCTGGTGAACACCCTCCTAGACCTGAACCTTTGGGGGCTGATGCGCTACGGACGCAACGCCGCTTTGACGGTCGGGCTGTTCCTGATGCTGTTCGCAATTCCATACGCGGGGTATTACATCCTCCCGCTTCACAGGACGGGCAGAACCGCCGGCTTCGTGTTCCTTCATCTGCGGATGATCCGCCGGGAGGAGGGCCCTTCCGTCGAAACGGGGCGTGGGCGCACCTTCGGCCGAATCAGAATTCACCGGGCTTTCCTTGCGGCCCTTCCCGCCCTGCTGGCAGGCATCGTCGCGCTGTCCCTGTTGCCGGACGCAACGGACAGACCCACCACCCCGGCGCTGCTCAACGCTCTCCGACTCCCAACAACGCTCATCTGCGCCTTTCTTCTCCTGACCCAAATTCTCGACCGGTTCCGGAGTCGAGCCATCACGCTGGGCGTCCACGAGCGGCTCGCCCGGATCCAGGTCGTCCGCGAGCCCCGGCTTCGGGAGTTGATGGAGCGAGAACGGCGGGTCACCGAGGCTCACATCGCCGGCGGAATGGCTCATGAAATACGCAACGCCCTGGGCACGGCCAAGCTCCAGCTCGACGGCGCGGCCGAGCGGGAGCGCGCCGGGTGGACCCAGGAGTCCCTGGAAGACATCCTGAAATCACTCACCCGGTCCTCTGAAAAAACGCCGGACCTGGAAGGGCTGAAGCGCGCCGTCGCGGGCGTCAGCCGGATCTATGAGGACACCAAGCGCCGAGGGCGCGCCCTGAAGGAGGTTTCCGCCGCAGTGGATCGCGGCTTGGCCATCACGAGCCGCGTGATGGACTATTCCAAGCTTCAGCCCTCGATCCCGAAGCCGGGGGAGTCCCCGGCCACAGAGCCGAGAAGGCTCGTGGCCGAGCTGGTCGAGAGTTACCGCGAGGCTCTGGAGCGCGAAGGGATTCAGATCCGGATGGACCTTGGGACCACCCGGGCCATACCGGCCGATGCCGGGGATTGTTATTCCATCTTTCAGAATCTGCTTTTGAACGCCCGGGACGCAATCCGCGAAAAGCGAAAACAGGCCGCGACCGCCGCGGACGATGGAGCGGGGCCGTCTGGGACAATCCGAATCTCCTCGGGGGACGCAGACCGCGTCTGGATCCGGATCGAAGACGACGGCGTGGGCATTCCACCTGAACACCTTGAACGCATCTTCGATCCCTTCTACTCCACCAAGCCTTCTCTGGGCATGGGGCTTGGATTGAATGAATGCCGCCGAATCGTGGACCTGTACGGCGGAGAGATCCGCGTCGAATCCGAGGCCGGCGCGGGAACGCGGTTCAACGTTTTGTGGCCCGCCCTGGAATCCTCCTGCGAAAACGGACGGCGAATCACCCTGGGAACGGACGCGGGAAGAACCCGGACGCCTTCGAGGGAGCGTTGAGCCGGATGGAGGCCGCCCTCGGTCTCAACCCGGAAAACCGTGAACCGTCAGAGACCGCGGACCGTACACACCGGCCGGTCGTCCTCGTCATCGACGACGACCCGCGCGTGCTCGACACCTTGGCGGAAGTCCTGGGCAACCGGTGGCGGGTGAAGACCTACACCGGGGGAGAAGACCTCCGCGCGCGCTGGAACACTCAGGGTGAAGGCGGAGGGGGGGGAGGCGCGGGCACTCGCGATATCAAGATGCCGGACGGGGGCGGGCTGTCGGGGTTTCC
>CAYRGS010000163.1:0-4234 GCA_964423875.1 uncultured bacterium | reverse complement strand
AGGTTTCTCGGGGGGTCACGGGGCAACGAGATCGTCGTACAGGTCGGGGCGGCGATCCCGGTAGAAGCCGTACACGTTGCGCAGCTCGTCAATCACGCCCGGGGCGATGTCCCCGGAAACGATATCGTCTTCCTGGTCCCCCGCACAGGCGAGAACATCCGCGCGGGGATTGACGATCATCGAGCTTCCAAAGTAGTGGTTCTGGTTGTTCACCCCCCGGTCGACCCCCACCTTGTTGAGCCCGCCGACGTAGTACACGTTCTGGTAGGCATAAGCCCGAAGCTCGATTTCCCAGAGGGGCCGGTAGTGCTTTCCGAACGAGGCGGTCGGGACGAGCAACAGGTCCGCGCCGCGCGTTCCGATAATCCGGGGACCCTCCGGGAAGTGGCGATCATTGCAGATCACCACGCCGAAACGAATCCCCCAAGGGGTGTCGAACACCGGGTACCCTAGGTTGCCGGGCTTGAAGTAGAGCTTCTCGTTGCCGAAGGGATTCTCGGGGCGTTTGGCCATGGGGATGTTGGTCTTTCGGTACACCCCCTGACCCTGACCGTCCGGCATGATGACCGCGGCCGAATTATAGAGCTCTCCCTTCATGACCTTTTCATAGAGCGGAAGGACGATGACCATCCCGTACTCTTTGGCGACCTCGGCGACCCGGTCCGTTGTCGGTCCGGGGACGGGCTCCGCGAGGGCGCAGTGGTCGTAGTTCTCCTCATAGCAAAAGTACGAGGTGGTGCAAATCTCGTGGAAGCAGAGGAGGTTCGCCCCGCTCTCGCCCGCCTCTTTCGCATATTTCAATACGTTGAGTACGTTCAGTTCTTTCTCATGATTGCCGATGAACTGGCAAAGGGCCAACTTCATGGACCGCTTCCTCCCTGACACTCGATCGATTGGGGCATGTTTCGGGCTTGCCGCATCCCAAGGCGCCGGTTCAACGCCGGACCTTGACTTGCCCCTCCAGCATGACCATTTTGACGTTGTTCACGTCCTGGAAAACCTTGATGTTCTTCAAGGGATCGCCGTCCACCAGGATCAAATCGGCCAGCTTTCCCTTTTCCACCGTTCCGGTGTTCAGGCCAAAGAACTCGGCGTTGAGCTTCGTCGCCGCGACGATGGCCTCCATCTCGGTCAGCCCGCAGCGCACCTGCATCTCCAGCTCGAATCCCTCCTCGCCGTGCGGGTCCGCCGGAGTCCCGAGAAAATCGCTCCCGGCCGCGCGCTTGACGCCAATCTTCTTGGCCCGGGGGAGAGTGTCGGCGATGGATTCGAGGGCCCTCGCGCACTTCTCCACGTAGACCGGATGCAGGTTGAGATCCTCTCCGTGATCGATCGCCCGCTGGAGGTAACCCGCGGTGACGACCCAGGTCACGTCATTTTTCGCCATGAGCTCCAACGTCGGGTCGTCTATCCAGTAACCATGCTCGATGGCGTCGACTCCGCCCTCGATAGCCTTGCGGATGCCGGTCAGCGGCTCGCCCTTCAGGACGTTGTTGTGCGCCCGGAGCTTCTTCCCGACGTTGTGGGCGACGGAGGCGATGGCCTGAATCTCTTCGACCGTAAAGGCCGACTCCGCGACGATGAAGGACGGATCGATCCCGCCCGTGGTTCCGATTTTGAGCTCGGTTGCACCGTCCCGAAGCTGCTCGCGCGAGGCCTTCAGGCATTCCCCCACACCGTCCACCAGCCGGCAGAAGCCACGCCCTCGCCGTCCCTCCATCGTTTCGATGGGGAGGAAAAACAGATCCGGGATGCCGCCCGTCTGACACATGAACCGCCCGACCGCGCGCACCCGGGGACCGACGATGCTTCCTTCCTCGACAGCCTGCTTGATCAACAGGGCGTTGTCGCTCCCCAAATCGGAGACCGTCGTGAAGCCAGCCTCCAAGATACGCCGCACCTCATCGACGCTCCGGATGGCGTGCATCCCGGGGGACTCCATGGCCCAGGCGAAAAACTCGTAACTCCGGATGCCGAAGAGATGAAGGTGCGCGTCGATCAGCCCGGGCATCAGCGTCTTGCCCCGGGCGTCGATGACCTCAGCCGTTTTCGGTACGTCCACCTCTCGGGCCGGGCCCGCCGCCCGGATGGTGTCATCGCGGATGACGACCGTCGCCCGGTCGATAGGAGGCGCGCCGGTCCCGTCGAGGAGGCGTGCGTTACGGATGACTTTCGTCCTGGGGGCGCTTCTGGCCATGCCTTCAATCTCCCTTCGTTCCCGCCTGAATCTCAGGCTGAATTGCCGATCTCCCGCAAGAACCCCTCCACCACTTCGAGGAAGGGATCGATCTCCGCTTGGTGCGTCACCGTCGAAAGGCAGCCCCGGGAAAGCGTATTGGTGAACACGCCCCGGTTCAGCCCATAAAGAAACAAAAGACGCTCCAGCCCCCGGTTGCTGGTGTGAGCAGAGCGGGAATCGACGAGATCTTCCATCGTGAAATGAATCTTGAATACGGACGCCTCCCCCGTCACCTGTGCGGCCACCCCGGTGGATTGGATGAGTTCCTTCAGGTTCCGGCGCAGATAATCCCCGTCGAAGGCCATTTGCTCGAAAGCCGCGTCATCCAGGTTTTCCAGCGTCGCCACGCCGGCCGCCATGGTCACCGGGTTGGCATTAAACGTCCCGGCGTGGGGGACCCGCGCCCCCCCCCCTCCCCCCTCAGAGGGGTCGAAAAGGGCCATAATGTCCTCGCGCCCGCACAACGCTCCGACGGGCAACCCTCCCCCGATGATCTTCCCCAGGCTGGTCAGGTCGGGCGTCACGCCGAACAGGCCCTGCGCGCCGGACCTGGAGAGCCGGAACATCATCACCTCGTCGAACATCAGGAGCATTTTCAGCTCATGGGCCAAGTCCCGGAGGTCCCGAAGAAAATCCGGCTTCGGCGGGATCATGCCCGCTCCGCCCATCAGGGGCTCGACGAGGATTCCGGCCACCTCGTCCCGTAGGGGTCTCAGGCGCTCGGCGATCGCTTCGATGTCGTTAAAGGGCAGGATCACAACGTTCCCCACCACCTCGGGCGGGATACCCTCGGAATCGGGAATCGGATCGGGAAACCGCCTGTCCCCTGCCGCTTCCGCCGATGGGTGAATGCTGATGGTGACATCATCAAAGGAGCCATGGTAGCCCCCCTCAAACTTGGCGATCTTGGACCTGCCGGTGAACGCCCGCATGGCCCGCACCGCACAAATGTTGGCCTCGGTCCCGCTGTTGCAGAAGCGAACGCGCTCGGCCGACGGGAGCCGCTCGATGAGCATTTCCGCCAAGCGGATTTCCCACTCCGTAGCCGAAGCAAAGGCCATCCCCAGCGCCGCGGCATCCTGAACCGCCCGGACCACGTCCGGGTGCGCATGGCCGTGCGCGAGAGAGGTCGCGTTGTTGAACAGGTCGATCCGGACGTTGCCGTCCACGTCCCAGAGTCTGGGACCTTCTCCCCGCGCCATATACAGAGGGAAAGGCGCATAGTAGGTAAGCGTGCGCGTGTTGCCTCCCGGCAGCGCCGCGCGCGCCCGATCGTAAAGGGATTTGGAGCCCGGGTTCCGCTCCGAGAACATTTTCTCCTCGCGTCGCTGGATCTCGTCTCTGCCTTCTCCCCCCATCATTCCGCCCTCCCCGAATACGCGCCCACCGCCCCGAAGAAATCAGCCGCGCCGCCACCAGTCTCCCACGCAAAGCGGCGGTCCACCATCGATTCGGCGATCACACTCCCCCGCCGAATCACAAACCGCCTCGGGGATTGAAGACGAAAGGCGTCCCGGGCAGAGGCCACAGGCGTGACAACCAAGTCCCCCCGGCAGCCGGGATTCATCCCGTAGTTCGGAAGACCCAGGACCTTCGCGGCCTTTTCTGTCGCCATGTCATAGAGAACCTCCAGCTCGTCCTTGCTCCCAAGCTGGGCGGCGTAGGCGGCCAGGAAACCGTTCTTCAGAGGATCAGCGTCGCCGAAATTCTCGTTGAACGGATCCAAGACGTTGTCCTGCGCAAAGGCGATGTTGACGCCGGCCCGCAGGAACTCCTTCACCCGGGTGACCCCGCGTCCCTTCGGTTCCGGATACAGGCGGGCGCCCAGCATCATCGTCGTGGGCGGACAGGTGGTAATGCTCATCTCCGCCCGCTTGACCGCCTCGATGACGTGTGCGGCCTGATAGGGGTCATAGTATGGCAGCGCGGTCACGTGACCCGCGGCCACCCGGCCGGTGAACCCCTCCTGGAGGGCCCTGTGGGCGTAGTAGTGAA
>CAYRGS010000162.1:0-4279 GCA_964423875.1 uncultured bacterium | reverse complement strand
ATTGCGCAACTAGATTCAGGACGACGGGACCCGTCACCTCCATTGGCTGCGTCATGGGCTCGGTCCGGTAAACAAGCCGCGGATTCCCATACCGACTTTCCTCGCTCAGGGGATCGTATTCGTAGGTTCGCTCCCCATCGTTCCCCGGGGATTCTGAGAGCGTCCCCACCAGGCCATCCGGCGAACCGCCCAGATGAAAGTCCGTCCACTCGGTACGGGCCAGCGGCCACTCGTCCTCCGAGCGCCAGACGCCCTCCCCCTGGACATAAAGCTGGATGGGCGGTCCCTCCATCACCCGGGTGTCCATGCCCTTCAACCATTGGTCGTACCACCGCAGAGCCTCCTCGTGATAATTCGCGAACGGCCTACGAGGCTGCGGCACCGGACCAATCAACATCCGCTTAGGAACGCCGCTCACGCCTTCCCAGCCGCTGAAAGCGCCCCGGAGGTGCAGTTGATAGAACTGCCAGTCGCAGCCAAAGTACGTGGGGACGTTGATGCGCTCCAGCCTCGGCCAGGCGGAGCGCTCCTGGTAGTACTCGCAATCTAGAGGATACTTGAGACCGAGGGCTGTCTGGAAATGGTGGTGAAATCCGGATGGGTCTTTCAATCGACCGCCCCAGAAGTTCAAATAGGACATATTGGCGAACCAGCCCCGCAGGAACCCATCCTGTGGAATGCCGCCGTGGAAACAGGAGTCGCGGTACATGTCCGTGGCAGCGTCGTAGGGAAAGATGGCCTTCAAGCTGGGAGGCTGGTGGCTGCCCGCCACCATGATTTGGCTCCTCGCGTAATAAGAGCAGCCCACCATCCCGACGTTGCCGTTGCACCAGGGCTGCGAAGCCGCCCATTCGATGGTCTCGAACAGGTCGTGCTGCTCGACGGGCCCGCAGAAGTCCCACACACCGTCGGAGTCGTTGGAGCCCCGGGCGTCCACCACAACGTGGACGTAGCCTCGCGGCGTCCAGAACTGGGTGATGCCCGCCTCGTTCTGGCCGAGCGGGACCGGCGTGTGCTGGAGCTGGCGCGAATAACACGACCACGCCACCAGGGCGGGAAACTTTTCTCCGGGGGCGTAGGGCCGGAAGATGTCCGCCGCCAGCTTGACGCCGTCGCGCATCGGGATACGGACGCCTTCCTCCGGATAGATCGAATACCGGGGCACGGAGGCCTCCGGAGTCTTCGGGGCCTCATCGAAGGGATATTGCGGCCAAGCCGCGGGATAGGCGGTTCGGATGCTGTCGGGATTGATGTACACGGATTTCCGCTCCTTTCGCCGGAAAACACTTTTTCTCCGAAAAGATGGGCGACCGGGCCACTCCATCCTCGCGAATCGGATTCTAACGTGAGGCGGCGGCCACGGCGTCCATCTGGATCGTGCAGCCCCAAACCCATTGGGGGGGCCTCACCCCGCAAACCAGCGCCGCCGGCGGCGCTTTTGGGAAGGCCTGCTCCCAGACTTCGAGGGAGGCGTCGAACTCGCTGAAGTCCCCGTAGAAGTTCTGCGTCCAAACAACATCCGCGAGGCGGCTCCCACCTGCCCGGCAAACCTTTTCCATTTGGCCCAGGATATGCTCGGTCTGTCGACGACCAGCTGACCCAAACCACGGCATGTCCGGGTGGACCCGGGCCTCCGGAGCGATCTCCCGGCCGTCGTCGGTCGCCAGACCCCCCGACAGGAACAGGAACCCCCCGGCGCGACCCGCGTGTGGCTGATGACCCGCCGGGGCGGGGACGCCCCTGGCCATAACGGTCTTTTTTTTCGCCTTCCCCCCCCCCCCGTCCCGGACGGCAATCAGGTTGATCTCGATCAGGCATTCGGCATCGGCGATCCGGCTGACCGGCAGGAGGCTCCGCGCGGGCGGATCTTTCGGGAAATACTCCTTCCAGACCTCATCGAACTCACGGACGTCCTCCATGTCCATGAGCCACACATCGGCTTTGACAACGTGCTCGAGCGAGCTCTCCGCCTCTTCGAGAACCATCTGAAGGCGCTTCAGGACGTATTCGGTCTGGAGCCGGATGGCCGAGCCGTACCAGAAACCTGGATCCTTCCGGGCCTCGGGGACGATGCCGGTTTTGAAATCGCTCGCGATCTGGCCGGTCAAGAAGATGAAGTCCCCCGCAACAACTGCCTGCGGCCCCCCCGCGAAGGGACCACCCGGAGACTTGGGGACGCTCCCCATGTTAATGACCTGCTTCCGGGTTGCTCCGGCATCTGTGACGGCAATCAACTCTAGTCCCACTAACGCGTCCGGTACGGCCAAGGCCTCAACCCCGACGTGGGTGCTGGCCGGCCGAATAGAGGGCGACACAAACCGTTTACGGGTTTCCAGATACGGCGAGGCAGCCTCGGGCCGTGTCACAAATTGATCAATCCGGACACCGTTCTTTAAAGACGAACCAGCGGATTTCAGGATAGCTCGCGTGTTTTTGAGGATGTAATCCGACTGTATCTGCGACAGAATTGTCGGATTGGAAACGCCGAGGCTGTTTCTTTTGACCTCGGGGGCGAGCCCGTTTTTATAATCGGAGGGGATCTGGCCGCCCATGAACACAAAGTCCCCGGCCTTGACAGCGTGGGACCCCATGACGGGCCGGGGGACCTTTGGACAATGAATGGCTTCTCGGCGCATGTTGTTCCTTTCACGTTGAGCGAAACGGCGGCATCGTCGGCCTCGATGAGGGCGCGGAACGCCTCAGCCCGACCCGAAATTTTCGTCCGGGAAATACTCGGCGAGGTCCATCGCGCGCCACATCGCCTCGGGCGGGTCGCAGCGGTCGGGCAGGGGGACATCGATGGGCTTCGTCGCGTCGATGAGCACCTTGGTGTTGAGGCCGCCCCTTTGCGGCCAACCCTCTCCCGAAACGCCCATGGCGTCCAGCGTGCCGCAATGTACGTCCTTGATGAAGTCGAAGTCCCGATCCGGCCGGGTCCTGGCCGTGATGGCCCAAAGGACCTCCCCGAGATTGGTCGGGTCCACGTCGTCATCCACAACGATGGCGATCTTGAGCAGGTACACCGAGGCCAGCGCGGCCAGACCCGCCGCCTTGCCCTGCCCTTCCGTCTCCTTGCGGATCTGAATAACCGCCGTGTGGACGATGCCCTCCGAGGGGTGAAACACGTCCAGGACGTTATGCACCGAGGCCCGGATCTTGTTGAACACATAGGCGTCCTGCGCCAGGACGGAGCAGTTCACATGGTCGATATACGGGGAGTGCACGTCGTAGAGGATGGCGTCGCGGCGGTGCGTGATGGCCGACACCTCGATGACCGGGGAATTCCGGGCCTCCCCATAGAAGAAGGTGTACTCGCCGAAGGGCCCCTCCTTCTCCCGGACGCCCGCGAGGATCTTGCCCTCGATGGCGATCTCCGCCCGGGCCGGAACGGGCACGTCCACCGTCTCGGCCGGGGCGAGTTCGAGCGCCTCTCCCAGGACCCCGCCCATCGTGGCCAGCTCGTTCTGGAGCGCCCCCCGGACCTGGGAGGCCAGGATGCCCAGGGGATGGTGGCCGATGAAAATGACGCACTCCAGATCCTGTCCCTTCGCCTCGGCCTTCTTCAGGAGATGGAACAGGTGCGTGCCCTCATTCATAAAGCAGCCCAGACGGTTCGGCCCCTTCACCATGTGGCGATAGATCCCGATGTTCGGCTCGCCCGTGTCGGGATTCCGGATGATCAAGACCCCGGCGGTGATGAAAGCGCCCGAATCCTGCTCGGCGTGCGTCACGATGGGGAGCCGCCGGAGGTCGCACGCCTCGCCCAAGTGAATCACCTCCTTGACGGGTCCGGTCTCCACGTCGATCGGCGCGATGGGGTTCTCGAGCCGCTCGCTCCAGGCGCGGAGCATCGCCTTACGATCTGGAACACCCATGCCGTACACCATACGATCCCGGGTTGCGTGAACGTTTGTCATCACCCCGTGGTCGCTTCCCCGGACATTTTCAAAGAAGACCGCCGGGAATTTCCGCTCCTCCTGCAGACGTCTGATAACGGAAGAGATCTCGAATCGGGCATCCACCGTGCGCTGGACCCGAAGGATCTCACCCGGGTGGCGCTCTTCCATGTCCTCGATGAAGGTTCTCAGATCCTTCATGTTTGAATCCTTTTGTGATTCAAGCCTGATTGAACGTCAACAAAAAGGGAAAGAGGAGCGCACCTTTTTAAACCCTGGCTTGCTCAAGCGCAATCCCCTGTATGGGTTCAAGACATATGAGACACCGGGCCGTTTTTTTGGAATGTCTCCAAGGTCTGGGCGTGAGTCTGTTATCCATTCAG
>CAYRGS010000161.1:0-4360 GCA_964423875.1 uncultured bacterium | reverse complement strand
GCCGATGTTCGCCGTCGGGATCTTTCCGTACAGAACGGGCACCCGCGTGTCGCTTCCCACCGGATTGGCGACCAGGGGCGCCTCCTCGCCGCTCGCGAAGGCGACGCACTCCTGGGACAGCCGAATGAAAGGATGCTGGGGGTCGTCCCTCGACGGGCTGAATTTCACCGGGAGCCACTCGAGCGTGGGCGGGTTTTCCCGAAGCCAGGGATCCGCGGCGGCGGCGGTCTTGACCGTCTCTTCGATGCGGGTCCGGTTCTCTTCAAGGGTCTCGTTGTTGGGGAAGGTGTAGACCCAGTCCATCTCGCACGCCGGTGGAACCTGGTAGAGCCATCCACCCCCGTGAATTGCGCTCAGGTACAGGTTGACCGATCGGACCGGACGATCGCTGGTGTAATAGGCCGCCTCGGTGAGCGCCTCGCGCGATGTCACGCCCAGGCGCCGATCCAGCTCCCACAGCGCATCGGCGATCCGGTAGGCCTTCTCGATCGCGTTCACCCCCATGTGGGCCTGAAAGCCGTGAACGGTTTGCCCTTGCACCTTCACCCGGAATGACAGGACCCCGGAAGAGGCGATCATCACCAGGGGCGGCTTTCCCTCCCCCGGGTGGGGGTAGACGCACCCGTCGGCCCGGTAACCCTTCTCGATGCAGGCCAGGATGCCGCCGCTCCCGCCGATCTCCTCTTCGATGTTGCTCATACACACGACGTCCCCTTTGAGGCGGAGTCCGGCGCCGATGCAGGCTTGGAGGGCGAAAAACGCGGCGGCCATGCCGCTTTTCATGTCGGCCGTCCCCCGGCCGTACATCCGCCCCCCGTCGATCTCCGCGCCGTAAGGGTCGTAATCCCAGCCGTCCCCGGGAGGGACGGTGTCGATGTGCGCGAACAGAAGCATGGAACGGCCTCCGCCCGAACCCATATACGTGCCGATGATGTTGGGCCGTTCCTCGTAATTGCCGACGTTGATCTCCGGGTCCACCGGAATGAACTCGGGATGCCCTTCGAGGGCCTTCATGTCCGCGACGAAAGTCTCGATATCGAGTCCCATGTTTTTGAGGTAGTCCGCGATGTACTGCTGACCCTTTCCTTCCTCGCCGGTCGGACTTTGTATCCGGATGAGGTCCTGAAGGATGGCGATGGCCTGTTCGTCGTGGGAATCAATCCACTCAAAAAGGCGCGTTTCTTCTGTCGTAAGCTCCATGATCCGCACTCCCGCTGGTCGAAGGGGGCGTATTCACCGGCCGGCGCTCCAGTCCCTTCCGGGGCCCTGTTGTGGAGGCCGGGTCCTCGCCAGTCAAGCGGTTCGGGTGGAGTTCCTCAAACGCGAGGAACCCGAGCGTTACCTTTGCGTCAGTGAATTCAATTTTACTACAATGAACTCGGTGTTTTGAAGCATTCAAGGTGGATTCGGCGGGGAAGGGATGGGGTACGCCGAATCCCCGTCCCGCCCCGCGAAGGATGCATTCGGGTCGAATGAGCATCGAAAGGGACCGATCGCTCATTCGAAATCGGTATTTCGGCCCCCCACCGGAAAGCGGCGGGATTATCCGTGTGAAGATGAAAGCCCGGACCCGTTGGGTCGGAACCTTCGGGTCCTTTCAGTCCCCCTGACCGGGAGGGTTCAGTCATGAGCGCATCGTCTTCTATCGATCCTCAAAAGACGGCGTTGATCGTCGTCGATATGCAAAACGGCTTTTGCCACTTGAAGGGGGAGATGGCGCAAGCCGGGTTCGATATTTCGGCGTCGTCGGACATCGTTCCGCGGGTGAGACGACTCGTCCGTTTGTGTCGGGACGCGGGGGCGCCCGTCTTTTGGTCCCGCCAGGAGCATTTTCCCGGCGACGAGACCCGGGAAGGACGGCGGGTGGCGACCCATCTGGCCAAGGGGAAAGTCCGAGTGGCCGAGCGGGGGACGTGGGACTCGGAAATCCTTGATGAGCTCAAGGAGGATGTCCAACCCGGGGATTATGTGTTCACCAAGCACAGGATGTCCTGCTTCTTTGACACCACCTTGGACACCAAGCTCCGGATGTTGGGTGTCACAACGCTGATCATCTCCGGCGTGGCCACGAACATATGTGTGGAGTCCACCATCCGGGACGCCTATTTCCGGGACTATGACATCTATGTGATGGAGGACTGCGTGGGGGGCTATTTCGAGGACCTGCACAAGGCCACGCTGAAAAACGTGGAGGTCTACTTCGGCGAGCTGCTGACCGTGGATAGCCTGGAGACCCGCCTGGAGAAGCAGGGCGTTTCTTGATCTAGCGGGTCGCTGAAACCCTACCGTCCCAAGATTTCAGCATCATTTCCCTGGGTCAGCGGATGTTTCAAGCGGCCGTTTTAGCGAATGGGCCGGGCCCGGACGATTCGCTCCGGGCCCGGCACATCCCCTCCTTTTCCGCTCCCGGTCCGGGGCGGATTATTTCATGACTTTCTTCCCCAGGAAGGGCACCTTGAGCTTGCCGCTCTTGATGTCCCTTTCGGCCGCCCGAACCCGATTGGCGACCTTCGGAGACACCTTCTTGTTGAAAGGCGCCATCGCCGAACCGCCTTCCGGAACGCCCACCAAGTAGAGTTTTTTGACCTTCCCCTTCTTCATGTCGAGGACGAGCTTTCTCATGGCGGCGTGCCAGATGAAGAGCGTGCTGCTGAGGATGGTGTCGGGCGCCATCCGGTTCAGGTCCATGTACGTCCCGATGGCGTACTTGCCTTTTTCCTCGGCGCCCTTGATCCCGCCGAAACCCATGGGACTGGCGGTCACTTTGACGACGTCCACCCCCTGGTCAATCATGGCGATCGCGGCCTCTTTCGCCTTGGAGGCATCCATCCAGTCGTTGATGAAGATGGACGACACCTTGACGTTGGAATTGACGCTCCGGGCGCCCAGGATGTAGCCGTTGTGCTCGGCGATTTGCTGGGGAATGGGGAACCCGCCGATCACGCCGATCTTATTGGTCTTGCTCATGAGCGTGGCCAGCATGCCGCTCAGGTAACCCGTCTCGTGCGACTGGACCAGATAGGTGATCACGTTGGGGCGGCCCTTGGTTTGGAAGAAGCCGGCCACCGCGAAAATGGTGTTGGGGAAATCCTTGGCCACTTTCATGGTGGGCGCGCCCCACTCATAGCCGTGCCCGAAAATAAGGTTATACCCGTCAACGGCCCAGCGTCGAAGCGACCGCTCCATGTCGGCGACGTTGACGCGTTCCTGGGTGCTGACCTCGTCCACGCCGGGGTCGGTCTTGAGTTTCAGCGCCGCCCGGTATCCCCCCTCGTACCAGCCCATATCGTTTTGCGGGCCGTCGTTGCCCAGGGCGACGCGAATCTTCTTGGCCCCCGCTGCGGGGCCGGCCAGGAGACCGGCGGCGAGCGCCATGGCCAGGAAACACACCGAAAACATTCCCAAAACCTTTCGATAGATCATGGTTCTCTCCCTTTACGTTCAGTCATTCTTCAGCATTCATCGGAGAACAAGGTGCAGATTAGGAACTTTCCTCCTCCTGGAAAACGGGTCACTTCTCTCCACGGACATAGGGGATGCAGAGCGCCGCCGGCAGACGGGCGTTCCGGGAGACGCTCATGAGCGCCAGGATGGTGGCGATGTATGGCAGCATGGACAGGATCTGAAACGGCAGTGCGACCCCCGCCGCCTGGAACCGGAGCTGGAGGGCGTCCATCGCGCCGAACAGGAGGGCCCCGGCCAGCGCGCGGTACGGGTTCCAGCGGCCAAAGACGACGCAGGCGATGGCGATCCAGCCTCGGCCCACGGTCATTTCCTCGACAAACAGGTTGATGTGGCCCAGGGTCAGGAAGGCCCCCCCGATGCTGGCCATCATTCCGCCGATGACCACGCACAGATACCGCACCGCCGGGACGCTGACGCCCACGTTGTCCGGAGCCTCGGGGTTTTCCCCCGCGGCGCGCACCTTCAGACCGAAATGCGTTCGATACAAGAAAAAACCCGCCACCGGAACCAGCAGGAGCGCGCCGTAAACCATGATGTTCTGCTGGAACAGGACCTCCCCCACGAACGGGATGGAGCTCAGGTAAGGAATGGGGGCGGCGGCGAATCCCTTGACCTTCAGCGTGAAGGGGAGACGGCCGTAAATCAGCCGGAACATGAAGGCCGATAGACCTATGAAGACGATGTTGGCGGCGAGACCGGCCACAATCTGATCGAGGCGGAGGCTGATGTACAAGAACCCCATGACCAGCCCCAGCAGGATTCCGATTCCCACCGCCGCCGCCAGACCCACCCAGCCACCGTCGACTGTCGTACCTGCACACGGGACGGTCCCTCGCTCAGCATTGGTCGCAGTCTCGCAGAATGAAGATCAGACACACTGTGTCCCTTATTTCCA
>CAYRGS010000160.1:0-4435 GCA_964423875.1 uncultured bacterium | reverse complement strand
GCCCCGGGGGTCCGGTACGAGGCCATCGTCCCCAACGTGAAGGGGGCCGAGCGTGCCGTCGAGGCCGGTGTGGAGCGGACCGGCATCTTCATCTCCGCCACCGAGACCCACAACCGGTCGAACGTGCGCATGTCCGTCGCCGATTCGTTGAAGCACATCCGAGGGATCGTGGAAACCGCCGCCGCCGCCGAAATCGCCGTTAAGGGATCGGTCGTCGTGGCCTTCGGGTGTCCCTATGAGGGGGATGTCTCCTCGGAGCAGATATTCCGCGTCATCCGGGGCTATCGGGAGCTGGGCATCCGGGATATCCTCCTGGGAGACACAACCGGGATGGGCAACCCGGCGCAGGTGCACCGGACCGTCCGGGCCATCCTCGTAGAGTTTCCGGAGGTTTCCCTGACCCTCCATTTCCATGACACGCGGGGAACCGGTCTGGCCAACGTCCTAGCGGGGATGGAAGCGGGGGTCCTGAGCTATGACGCCTCAATCGGCGGCCTGGGAGGCTGTCCTTACGCGCCCGGGGCGACCGGAAATATCGCCACCGAGGACTTGGTCTATCTGCTCGAGGAGATGGGGGTCCAAACGGGCGTGAATCTGGACGCCCTGCTCGATTGCGCCCGCTTCGCCGCCACTTTGGTGGACCACGACCTCCCCAGCCACATCCTCAAAGCGGGCAAGCGGACCCAGCTGGCGGCCCGGCCATGATCGCCGGGAGCTAAATTCATTGATGAGCCCTCCCCTCCTGGCGCTCGCCGCGGCCCTGGCGTATGCGCTCAACAACTTATTCTCGCGCCTCGGCCTCCCGGAATCGACACCCTCCGTGGCCGTCGCGGTGATTGCGACGACCAACGCCGTTTTCCTCTGGGGGCTGGCGCTGGTGTTTTCCCCTATCCAGCCGATCTTTTCGGTCCACGTCTGGCCCTTTGTCCTGGCGGGCGTCTTCGCACCCTGTCTGGCCAGGAATTTTCTGATGATTGGATATCAGCGCATGGGGATGGCCCGATCGGACGTGATCGCGGGTTCGATGCCCTTCTTTGCGCTCATTCTCGCCATCATCCTGATCGGCGAAAGGCCCTCGACTCGGGCGATTCTGGGTACGGTCGGCATTGTCTCGGGGATAGCGCTCTTGAGCTACAAGCGGGAGGAGGGAAAGGCCTTGGTGCGCTGGTCGATCCTCTTTCCTCTGGGGGCGGCCTTATTCTTCTCGGCCCGGGATGTCACCAGCAAGTTCGGACTCCAACTCATCCCGTTCCCCATGGCGGCGGCGGCCGTAACGGCGACGACCGCAGCCCTGATTCTCAACTTCCCCTATCTGTTCCCGAAGGTCAGGAGGCGGGTCATCCTGCCCAAAAGGAGTTTTTGGCTCTTTTGCGTAGCGGGGGTTTTGCTGGCGATGGCCTACCTGTCCGGTTTCATGGCGCTGAAAGGAGGGATGGTGAGTCAGGTGGCCCCGCTGGTCAGCGTATTTCCGATCTTCTCCGTGGCGCTGAGTTTCCTTTTTCTCCAATCGCAAGAGAAGGTCACCTGGAAAGTCGGCGGCGGCGGAATCCTCGTCGTCGCGGGCGCTTCGATCATTTGGGTGAACTGAGGGTCGATCGGTCCACTCCGAGGGACGGCATGTTGTTTCTCTCGATGTTTCATCCGGTCCGCGGAATTGGGCCATCGTTCTTGTTGCCATCCTCCCGATGATCCGCCAGAGATCGTGGCTTGCCGGTTTCATGAGCGGACCTTTCGGTTCCAGCCAATTTCTCATTTCTGGAAGGTGAATCTGTTGAAATTCGGAATTACATACAGCATCCAGTCCCTGACCGGCGAGTGGACGCGGATCTGCCGGGACGTGCTCGATCAGGTTGAGCGGGCCGACGCCCTCGGGATCGATTACGCCCTCGTCAGCGAGCACCATTTGGTCGAAGAAAACGGGTACTTTCCATCCCCCCTGACCGTGCTTGCCGCCTTTGCGGCCCGGACCCGGCGCATCCGTCTGGCAACGGGCATCCTCCTTCTCCCCCTCTACCACCCTATGGCCATCGCGGAAATGGTCGCCGTCGTGGACAACCTGTCCGCCGGGCGCGTCACCCTCGGGGTGGGGATGGGATACCGTCCGGAGGAGTTCGCGGCCTTCCACGTCCCCATCGAAGAGCGCGGGGAGCGGATGGAGGAATCCCTCCGTCTCCTCGACCTCTTGCTCCGCGAGCGGGGCGTCCATTCCGAAGGACCGCATTTCCCGATGGAGGGCGTGACGCTGATGCCCCGGCCGGTCCAGACGCCCCGGCCGCCGCTTTGGACCGCGGCCAAGGTCCCCAACGCCATCCGCCGGGCCGCGCGGCTTTCCGACGGCTGGTACATCGACCCGGTGACCGCCTTCGGGATCATCCTCAAGCGGGCGCCGATCTTCCGGGAGGCTTGGAAGGAGGCGGGCAAGGAGGACGCGCCGCCGGACATCATTCTCCGACGGGAGGCCTTCGTGGCCGAGACCGACGAGGAAGCCTGGGAGGCGGCGCGGGAAGGGGTCCTCTACCTTTACGGCGAGTACCTGAATTGGGGGCACCTCACCGACGACGAAGGGAGGCCCATCCAGCCGGGGGCCGGCGCGCTTGACGTCTTGCGCGACCGGTTTCTCATCGGCTCGCCGGAGACCGTGGCGCGTCGCATCCGGGAGCACGAGGAAGCCCTAGGGAACACCCACCTCGTCGTCCGGATGCAGTTTCCGGGAACCGATCCCGAACGGGTGATGGAATCGATCCGCCTCCTCGCCGAAGAGGTCGCCCCGAGATTCCGAGACGAAAGGACACCCTCCTCATGAAAGTGGACACGCACGGCCATTTCTTTTCCCGGGAGTACCTGGAGCGCGCGCCCACCTACTCGACGGCGCGCCCAGAAAGGGACCCCTTCTGGCGGGATCACATGCAAAACCTCCTCCTTCCCGATCCGACCATGTGGTCCCTGGAGGGCCGGGTCGAGAAGATGGACGAGGAGGGCGTGGATTTTCAGGTCCTCTCCATGGTGGGACCGATGGTCTATTTCGACGACGCCGAGGCGGCCATCGAGATGGCCCGGATCTCCAACGACGCCATCGCCGAGGCGTGCCACAGCCGTCCAGACCGCTTCGGCGGCTTGGCCTCTCTGCCGCTGACCGCCGGGGCCGACGCCTCCCTGGCGGAGCTTCGACGCTGCCTGGAAGAGAACGGGCATTGGGGGATCGCCGTGGGTGCCAACGTCGCCGGCCGCCCCCTCGACGATGAAGCATTCCACCCGGTCTACGAAGAACTGAACCGGCTTGGGCTTCCCGTCCTCATCCACCCGATGGTACCGGAGGGGGCGGAGATGCTCGGGGACTTCTTCCTGATCTCGGCCGTGGGATTCATGTTCGACACCACCGCCGCCGTGGCGCGGCTGCTCTTCAAGGGAATTTTCGAGCGGTTTCCGGACATCAAGTTCATCGCCCCGCACATGGGGGGTGCGGTCCCCTACCTGACCGGCCGGTGGGAGTCGGCCTTCGCGCGGAGCGGCCCGCACACGGCTTTGCCCCATCCGCCGACCCACTACCTGAAGCGGGTTTACTACGACTGCCTGGGCTTCCAGGCGCCTTCTCTGCGGTGCGCCGAGGAGGTCATCGGCTGCGACCGCTTTCTGTTCGGCACCGACTACCCCTTTCACAAGAGCATGATGCCGGCCATCGGCGTCATCGAGGGGATGGACTGGACGCGCGAGGTCCAGGAGGACGTCTTTCACCGGACAGCGAGAGAACTTTTCCCGAAGCTCCCGGAGCCCGGGGGGTAGCGCTTTTAGATGGGGGTCAAGCCTGGATTTCTCATCAACCGATGGTCTCGTGGTTCGCGCACCCCTACGGGTCAAGAGGGTTTTTTCATCGTAGGGGCGGGTCTCCATCCCCGCCCGTCACACTCCCGCGAGCAACAGAATGTTGGGGTTTGCTCAACACACACTCGTTGGGCAAATCGTTGAGATATAACCGGTTCAATCGACCTACCCCGTTCGGGCGTTCAAGTTGGTGAGAAATCCAGGCTCCGGTACCAGACACCGGATAACGGAGCCGATGGCCAGGAAGCTTTGTGACATGGTGGAAACGGGGGATCAGTCTGTGCCGATCTCTTGTGAGCGTGCCGGTAGAGCTAGGTTTTCAAGGGATTGCGGCTTTAGGACGGCCGTAGCCTCTCGATTGAGCAGAGGGATCTACAAAACAGCCCTGAATCTGTGGTGAAATCAGGCTTCTGTGATATCATACAAGGGCAGCAGGATGGCTAAAAGTGGTCATTTGGGAAATCCCGGATAAAGGCGTCAGAGGGATTACGTAGATTCGGTTGGAAAGCATCGGGGGTAACCGGAAAATTAGCCTGAGAAGGCTTTTATGGAGGTATTCTCGTGGATTGGGATGAATTCAGAAACCGCCGAAAGTCCAACGGGGGAGAGGGTCCAC
>CAYRGS010000159.1:0-4562 GCA_964423875.1 uncultured bacterium | reverse complement strand
AACCTGGGACCTTTGGGTTATGAGCCCAACGAGCTACCGGACTGCTCCACCCCGCACCAAGCGTGTTTGTTATGGATAATTCATTAGAGAGGATTTGTCAAGAACCGCGAAACCTCAATCGCGTCCGATGAACTCGTAAACCCGCTCACCGGGACGAACGAGACCGAGCATGTCCCGCGCGACCCGCTCGATTTCCTCCGGGTCATCACGCAGGAGCCGATTCTCTTCACGAAGCCTGACGTTCTCCTTCGCCAACACCCCCAACTCCGCGCGCATCCCATCAACCCGCTCGGTCAGATGAATGACATCAAAGATGCCGCCGGGCCTGAACAGGGCCGCGCCGAACATGAGCAACGACACGGCCATCGCAACGGCAAATCCCGCCCGCGCCGGGCTCAGGCCATCGGAAGGGAGCCAGTCCTTCCACCGGAAGAACCGGCGGGCTTTCTTGCCTTCCTCGCGCCCGAACACGGAACGGAATCCCGCGAAAATCCTCTGGTCCCTCCTCCCCCTCGAAGACTTCGCCCGCTTTCGCAGCACCCGCTGTCCGGTTCGTCGCGACACGCTCGATTTGCTCCGTCAGACGGCCCGACAGGCGCGCCGCGCGGCGGCGCCCGTGACGGCCACGTCTTCGCCCGTATGGGCCAGTGAGACAAACCCCGCCTCGAACGGAGACGGCGCGAGGTTAATCCCCTCATCCAACATGGCGTGAAAGTACCGCGTAAAGCACCCGGCGTCCGCCTCCCGGACGGAGGCGAAATCCTCCACGGGACCTTCCGAAAAAAACAGACAGAACAACGATCCGACCCGATTCATCGTCACGGGAATCCCCGCCTCCGCGGCCGCCGCCCGAAGCTCCCCTTCCAGCCGGGCGGAAATCTCCTCCAAGGCCTCGTAGGCCCCGGGGGATCGCAGGGCCTCGAGGGTCGCGACGCCGGCGGCCATGGCGATGGGGTTCCCGGCCAGCGTCCCGGCCTGGTAGACAGGCCCGAGGGGGGCGACGCATTCCATGACGTCCCGCCTTCCACCATACACCCCAACGGGGAGGCCTCCGCCCAGGATCTTCCCCAAGCACGTCAGGTCCGGCCTGATCCCGTACAGGGCCTGCGCGCCACCCCAGGCGACGCGGAAGCCGGTGATGACCTCATCAAATATCAGCAACGCGCCCGCCGCTTCCGTCTCCCTACGCAGACACTCGAGGAACCCGGGCGCGGGCGGGATCACGCCGCAGTTGGCCGCAATCGGCTCCACAATGACGGCGGCGATCTCCCCTCCCCGATCGGCGAACACCGCCTCGACCGCCGAGGCATCGTTGAACGGGACCGTGAGGGTCAGGCCCGCGTAGGCCGCTGGAACGCCGGCGCTGTCCGGAACGCCCAACGTGAGGGCGCCGGAACCCGCCTTCACCAGCAAACCGTCGGAGTGGCCGTGGTAACAACCCTCGAACTTGACAATCACGTCTCTGCCGGTGAACCCCCGGGCGGCGCGCAAGACGCTCATGCCCGCTTCGGTTCCTGAGCTCACCATCCGCAGAAGCTCGATCGAGGGGAAGGCCTCCACGACCAGCCGGGCCAGCCGGGATTCTCTCTCCGTCGGCGCGCCGAAGCTGGTCCCGTCGGCGGCGGCGTCACACACGGCCCTCACCACGTCGGGATGGGCGTGCCCGAGGATCAACGGCCCCCAGGAGGCCAAGTAATCGACGTACTCCCGGCCGTCCTCATCCCAAATCCGGGACCCCTTTCCCCGGTTGACAAACCGGGGGGTCCCCCCGACCGCACGGAAGGCCCGAACCGGGCTGTTTACGCCGCCGGGAAACCGGCCCTGCGACTCCTCGAACAGGTCAAGCGACCGGCTGGACATTTTTTCGGTGTATGGATTGATCTCGATTCATCCCTGTGGAGCGAAGACCCGAATAAAGACTTCCATTTCAATCCATTCGCCTGATCGCGCCCCCTCCCATCTCACTCCGCCAATATAGGGGAAACCCCACCGGATTTTCCACCAAAATCGGCCGCCCCGGTTTCGCGGGGCGTCTCATGTTCCCCCCTCCCCCCCCGACCCAACCGTTCGGGCCGACCGGGCTGTATGCGTCCCTCCTCCATCATCAAGAGCTCCGCCCCGCAAGACCCCGCCAACTCGTGACGGTGGGTGGTGAAGATCACCGATCGAACCTCCGAGGAGAGCCGCTGGAGCACCCGCTCGACGCAGGCGTAGCTTTCCTGGTCCAGGTTGGAGGTCGGCTCATCCAGCAGCAGGACCTCGGGCTTCAGCGCCAGCGCCCGGGCCAGCGACACTCGTTGGACCTCCCCCCCCGAGAGGCCATGGACCCGCCTCCCCTCGAAACCCGAAAGCCCGACCTCCCCGAGCGCCGCCCGGGCCCGCCGGCGGCATTCCTGTCGGTCGACGCCGCCCCGCGCGCGAAGGCCGTACGCCACGTTGAACAGGACCGTCCCTCTGAAAAGCCAGGGCGATTGCATCACCAGCGTCATCCTTCGCCGGATTTGCAGAACCCGGCCGTTGTAGGTCACGGGTCGTCCCTGGAAGCGGACCTCCCCCTCGGTTGGCCGAATCAAAGCGCCCAGGATGTACAGAAGGGTCGTCTTGCCCGCCCCGTTCGGTCCCACAATCGCGTAGGGTCTGTGCGGCTCAAATGCCAGTTGGGGGACATCGAGGACGGTCCGCCGGTCTTTGGGCCGCTCGCCATAGACCATCCGAACGTCGCGCAACTCGAACAACGGGCTCATCCTTTGGCCCCCTTCGTCTGAAGCAGGCGCAGCACCGCGTTCAACCCGGTCACCAGGGCCATCAGAATTATCCCCAGGGCGATCCCGAAACCGAACTCCCCCTTGGCTGTCTCGAGGGCGATGGCCGTGCTGAGGGTTCGGGTGTAACCCCGGATGTTTCCTCCCAGCATCATGGCGATCCCCACCTCCGCCACCACCCGCCCGAACGCCGCCACGATGGCCGCGATCACCCCATACCGGGCCTCCTCCAGCAGGGTCCAGGCCGTCCGGATCGGCCCCGCGCCCAACGTGAAGGCCGTCAGCCGGACGCGGGGATCCATCGCCTTCAACGCGGCCAGGACGAAAGCGGCCACGATGGGCGTCGCCAAAATGATCAGGCCCAGGATGACCCCCGCGGGGGTGAACAACAGGCCGAGCCCGCCCAGCAGTCCCTGCCGGGAAAGGATGGCGTAGGCCACCAGTCCCACAACGACCGTGGGAAGCCCCAACAGTGCGTTGACCACCGTGACCGCCGTCTCTTTTCCCCGGAACTCCCGGACGGCCAGAAAATACCCCACCGGCAGGCCGAACACCGCGGCCCCAAGCGTACTCCAGGCCGCGACGTAGAGCGAGGTTGCCGCCGCCGACAACACCTCGGGGTCCGCCCGAAGGAGGAGCCGGCCGGCGACCCAAAAACCTTCCCACAAAAACTCCATGGAAGAACTCAGAAAATCCTTATGGAAAAGTAGGACATCCGGTCACCCACCCCGAATTCCTGAACAACCCGTTGCTCTTTGGATTCAGGCGTCGTCAGAAAGGGCACCGCTCCGCCGAGGCGTACAAGGCGCGGCTCCGAGAGGCCGCGCATCGGTGTCCTCACTTCCAGGGAGGGACCGCCGGGATGCGGGATATCGAACTTTTTTGTCCGAAAACATTCTATTCCAACGGTCGTTTGGAGTGAAGCACCGGGTTATCAAAGCTTTACCGCATGTACTTCCCGATGATTGGCCTCAGGCGCTCCAGGGCTTCGGGGGGAATGCAACCGGGGGCGGTGAGAATCCCTCCCTCCAAGGCGCTTGGGCAGTCGCATTGCCTTTCCTCGGGAAGGGTCGCCGCAACCTCCCGGATGATCCCCCGGCCCTCCTCGACGTTCTGCTTCAGGACGGCGATGACAGCATCGGTCGAGACGTGTTGCTCTTCGTCTTCGCGCCAGCAATCGTAGTCCGTCACCATCGCGATTGTCCCGTAGCAGATTTCGGCCTCCCGGGCGAGCTTCGCCTCCGTCGCGTTGGTCATGCCGATGACGCTCGCCCCCCAGGACCGGTAGAGGAAGGATTCGCCCCGCGTCGAGAACTGTGGACCCTCCATACAAACGTACGTGCCGCCAGCGTGATGGCGGATGCCCCGCTTCTCGGCGACCTGAACGTAGGTCCGGTGAATCTCCCCACAGACGGGGTGGGCCATCCCGACGTGTCCCACGACGCCGCCGCCGAAGAAGGTCGAATCCCGCTTGGAAGTCCGGTCGATGAACTGGTCCGGAAAGACCATTTCGGAGGGGTGAATTTCGTCCTTCAGGCTTCCCACGGCGCTGACGGAGAGGATGCGCCCGACCCCCAGCAGTTTCATGCCGAAGATGTTCGCGCGATAATTGACTTCGGTGGGAGAGAAAACGTGGCCCCGGCCGTGGCGGGACAAGAACGCCATCGGACGGCCGCCGAGGTGGCCCAGAATGAACGAATCCGAGGGGGCCCCGAAGGGGGTCTCCAGCGCGACCTCTTCGACATCGGTCAGGTCGGGCATCTCGTAAAGCCCACTACCGCCGATGACACCGATGCGCCT
>CAYRGS010000158.1:0-4592 GCA_964423875.1 uncultured bacterium | reverse complement strand
GGTGGTCGAGGTGACGGCCGTCACCCACCGGCGGAACCCTATCTTCCACGCCGGCCTGACCGGACGCCCCATGACGGAGAACCACTTTCTTCAGCAAATCCCCGGCGAGACCACGATGTACCGGCAATTGAAATCGAATTTCCCGGGCCTAAAGGGAGTTCACGTCACCAGCGCCGGATGCGCTACATTCATGGTCTTCATCAGCGTGGAGCAGACCTTTGCGGGAGAGGGCCGAAAGCTCTTGATGTCCGCCATCGCGGGCAGGAGACCCCTGAAGTGCGTTGTCGTGTGCGATGAAGACATCGATGTCTTCGACGATTCCCAGGTCCTGTGGGCCATCGCCACCCGGGCCCGGCCAGCGGAGGATATCGTCATCCTTCCCAAGTTTCCCACAGCCAACTTGGACCCGTCGGTGCCGGAGGGAGAGTTGGGATCGGCGCTTGGGATCGACGCCACCCGCCCCTTCGGGGAGCCGTTCCCGGAGGTCCCCTTCCACCCGGGCCTGGACCGCGTTCCCGATCTTCTCGAGATGATGCGGCGGGAAACGGGCTGACACAGGAAGCGTTTTCGCCCGCGCTGGCCCGCCTCCCGGCCACTCGCCGAGCCTTCGAGCGCTTGTCATGAATCGGAAAAACATCGAACGCATTCGGAACATCGGGATCATTTCCCACATCGACGCGGGGAAAACGACCGTCACCGAGCGGATTCTGTTTTACACCGGCGCCATTCACCGGATGGGAGAAGTCCATGACGGGCAGGCCACCACCGACTGGATGCCCCAGGAGCGGGAGCGCGGGATCACTATCACCGCCGCTTCCATCTCCACCCGCTGGCGGGACCACACCATCAACATCATCGACACCCCGGGTCACGTCGATTTCACCATCGAGGTGGAGCGCAGCCTGCGCGTCCTGGACGGGGCCGTGGCGATCTTCAGCGCCGTGGACGGCGTGGAGCCGCAATCCGAGGTGGTATGGCGGCAGGCGGATCGGCACGGCGTCCCCCGCATCGCCTTCGTCAACAAGATGGACCGCATCGGGGCCGACTTTGAAAACGTCTTGAAGGAAATCCGCGAAAAGTTGGGCACGAAAGAGCTGGTTCTTCAACTTCCATGGGGCGAGGAGGAGAATTTTCACGGCGTGATTGACCTGGTGGAGGAGCGCGCCCTCTCATGGGCCGCGGATAACCAGGGCGTCCATTACGAAACGGTTGAAATTCCCGAACGGCTCCGGAGCGCCGCGGCCTCTTCGCGCGAGGCCCTGCTGGAGGCGGTGGCCGAGGCGGACGAGGTCTTTTTGGAGAAATACCTGGCGGAAGGCGAGAGACAACTCGAGCCGGTGGAGATCCGGCAGGCCATCAGGCGGATCACGATATCGGGCCAGGCGGTTCCCGTCCTGTGCGGCTCAGGCCTTCGAAACGTGGGTATCCAGCCCCTGCTCGACGCGATCGTGGACGCTCTACCCTCCCCCGGCGACCTTCCGCCCGTTTCGGGCGTCACTCCGGAGAGCGAATCCCCGGACTCCCGGGACAACACCCCCGACGCCCCTTTCTCCGCGTTGGCCTTCAAGATCATGACCGTCGAGGGCCGGCGCCTGACGTATCTGCGGATCTACTCGGGTCGGTTGGCCGTCGGGGAGAAAGTCTACAACCCCGGCCGGGAGAAGGAGGAGCGCGCCGCGCGAATTTTTCAGATGTTTTCGAACAAGCGCTCCAGACTGGACGCCGCGGGCGCGGGAAACATCGTCGCCGTCGCCGGGCTCAAGGACACATTCACGGGGGACACCCTGTGTGACCCGAAGGACCCCATCCGGTACGGGTCGCTCGAGTTTCCGGAGCCGGTGATCTACCTGGCGGTGGAGCTGCGCTCGGCGGCCGACGAAAGGAAACTCAACGAGTCTCTTCAAAAGCTCCGGGCGGAGGACCCGACGTTTCATGTCCGGGAAGACCCGGAAACCGGCCAGACCGTCTTGTCGGGAATGGGCGAGCTGCACCTGGACGTGATCCTGCGGCGATTGAAAGAAGAGTTCAGCGTGGACTTGAGGGCGGGAACGCCCCGGGTGGTGTATCGAGAAACCCTGACGGTCCCGGCGGCCGGCGAGGGCGTGTTCGACCGGGAAGTGGGCGGCAAGTCCCTCTTCGCCCGGGTGGTGGTGCGCCTCGAGCCCAGGGAGCGGGGGGATGGGCTCGAGGTGGACGCCGCGCATCCGAACCTTCCGGCGGAAATCCGGCCGGCGGTCGAACGGACGCTCTCGCAGGCGGCGGGGAGTGGTCCCATCGGGGGATACAAGCTGGTGGATATCGCCGCCCGGGTCGTTGACGCAACGTACGATGAAACACGGGCCTCGGAGACGGCCTTCGAAGCCGCGGCGGGGATGGGGTTCCAGTCGGCGGCGGCGGAGGCCTCCCCGGTGCTTTTGGAGCCCTGGATGGGCGTCGAGGTGGTCACCCCGGAAGAGTTCCTGGGCGGGATCATCAATGACATGAACGCTCGGAAGGGACGGGTAAAAGGCGTATCCCTGCGGGGGAACGCGAAGGTCCTCCAGGCCCGCGTCCCGCTGGCGGACATGTTCGGTTACAGCACCGAGCTGCGCTCCGCCTCCGAGGGCCGGGCGACGTATTCGATGGAGTTTTCCCATTATGACGTTGTCGAACGAAGCCCGGCGCGGGAGCGGGGATAGGGAGGGGATTTATTTCAGACAAGGGAATCACAGGGGTTTGAGATGAATCGGAAAAATGGTCGGAAGCGGGGTCCGCCGGTTGCCACCGGGCAGATGAGGCTGATACAATCTCGTCGATTCACCCTGGGAGCGCATCTTCATCCGGGTCGGACCCGGAAATGAAGACTTTGACTCACCCTATCCGCGGGAGGTTCATCTCCGATGGCCGCAAGCCGCTCAAAGACCCGGGCGCCCGTTGGTTCGGGCGAGACGCCGTTGCGCGATAACGGGCGCGAACCTTCCTCGGGTTTAAGGGAGACGCTTTCCCCGCCATCGATTGAGACATTGGCGGATCGGGCCCGGGCGATCCGCAGAGAGATCCTTCAGATGATCGTGGCCGCCGGCTCAGGCCATCCGGGCGGCTCGTTATCCATGGTTGAGCTCCTGCTTGTTCTCTACGATTTCTTTCTCCGTCATCGAACGCCCGAGGACCCGGACTGGGAGAACCGAGACCGGTTCATCCTCAGCAAGGGACACGGGGCGCCGGCCCTCTACGCGATTCTGGCCGAGTTCGGGTACGTCTCCAAGGACGAGTTGGGCAAACTTCGAAAGCTGGGAAGCCGCCTACAGGGACATCCCGACAAACGGTTTCTGCCCATCCTGGAGACCTCGACCGGCTCCTTGGGCCAGGGGCTTTCCTTCGGCGTCGGAACAGCGCTGGCGGCGCGAATCGACAAGAAATCGTATCGGACCTACGTCCTGATCGGGGACGGGGAATCCGAAGAGGGGCAGATCTGGGAGGCGGCCATGTGCGCCGCCCACCACAAGCTGGAGAACCTGACCGCGATCGTGGACGTGAACCGCATTCAGTTGGACGGATTCACCCGGGACATCGTGGGCCTGGAACCCCTGACTGAAAAATGGAACTCGTTCGGATGGTTTGTCCAGGATATCAACGGGCACGACCTCCGCCAGGTTTACGACGCCTTCGCGGCCTGCGCGTCCCACCGGGGGCGACCCGGCGTGATCATCGCGCGCACCGTGAAAGGCAAGGGGGCTTCCGAGATGGAGGATAACCCCGCCTTTCACGGCCGGGCGCCGAATCCCGAGGAAGCGGCGCGGGCCTTCGCGGACCTCGCCTAGGAGAAAGCCGGATGCGACAGTTTGAGGTGGGCGGGGCGACGCGCGACGCTTACGGAAAGGCCCTGGTCGAGCTGGGCGAGGAAAACCCCGACATCGTGGTTCTGGACGCCGACCTGAGTGAATCGACCCGGACGAAGAAGTTCGGAGAAAAGTTTCCGGACCGGTTCTTCAACGTCGGCATCGCCGAGGCCAACATGGTCTCCATGGCCGCCGGATTGGCGTCCAGCGGAAAGATCCCCTTCATCAGCAGTTTCGCCGTGTTCCTGATGTGCAAGGGGTTCGACCAACTTCGGATGTGTGTGGCCTATCCGGGGATGAACGTGAAGGTGGTTGCTTCGCACGGAGGGATCTCCATCGGAGAGGACGGACCTTCCCAGCAGAGTGTGGAAGATCTGGCCCTGGCCTGTTCGCTGCCCGGCTTTCGGGTGGCCGTGCCGGCCGATTCCTGGGCCGCGCGTTGTCTTGTCCGGCAGGCGGCGGAACTGTCGGGTCCCGTTTACCTTCGGATGGGAAGACCCCCCGCGCCGATCATCTACTCGGAGAAGGACAAGATCGAATTCGGCCGGGCGGCGGTCCACCATCTTGGAAAAGACGTCAACATCCTGACGAACGGCCTGCTTGTGGCGGAAGCCCTGAAGGCCAGCGACCTCGCCGGGGAAGAGAACCTGGATGTCGGCGTTGTGGATGTGCACACCTTGAAACCTCTGGATGTCGATACCGTGATCCATGCGGCGCGGATGTCCGGGGCCTTGGTGGTCGCCGAAGAACACCTTCTGGTGGGAGGACTCTCCA
>CAYRGS010000157.1:0-4720 GCA_964423875.1 uncultured bacterium | reverse complement strand
GAACCTCGAAGGCCGATCACGCAATCGGCCGCACTGGTGGAAATGAGAAAGACTGCCCCCCCCGTTGCTCCTGCTGAATGACGCCGCGTCCGACCGGGGGATGCCCTCTAGATGCGTCGAGATTAGCGAATTGACCCAAAGCCTGTCAAGCCTGCCAAAGGGACCTTCAAGCAGGAAATCCGGCCCCCCTCAATGCGGCGATTCGCGACAGTTTAACGGAATTGGGAAAAACACCATCGGGACGCCTGTCCCTGAAGCATACCCAACCCGTCATGGCGAATCGGGGTTAACCAGCCCGCGAGGAATCCGTATCCGCCCGATCCGATTCCGACGACTCGATAAAAGGGAGGTGGCAAATTCAGGCGAACGGCGCCCCCGAGGAAATGTGGTAGGGTATGTGAATTCAGAGCCGCCGCGAATCAGAGAAATCCTCCGTGACTTCGACCCCCTGAAGGCAAAACGGGTTACCGTTGCGCGAGGTCTTCTTTCCATTTTCGGATATCAGGCGGGCTCCGGCTCGAAGGGGCCTTCAAGCGGAGCGTTTTGATCCTTTCGAGTCAACCAGGAACGGGTGATGAGATGAGCGCGGAAGACCGATACCGCGTCGGCGTGGACACGGGCGGGACATTCACCGATGTGGTGGTGATCCACGAGCGAACGGGCGAACTCTTCAGCACGAAAGTCGCCAGCACACCGGAAGATCCCTCTCTGGCCCTGGTTCGGGGCATTGAGAAGGCCCTGCACCGGATGAACGTCCGCCCCGACAAGATCTCCTCGCTGTTT
Organism: uncultured bacterium; assembly: GCA_964423875.1. GTDB lineage: Bacteria > UBA8248 > UBA8248 > JACPRG01 > CAYRGS01. Next base: position 3,937 of record CAYRGS010000157.1, on the reverse strand, counting down.
CACGGAACAACGGTCGCCACCAACGCGCTGATCCAACACAGGTTCGAGGGTCTCGGGCTCATCGTCACCCGGGGGTTCCGGTTCCTTCTGGAAATCGCGCGCCAAAGCGTCCCCGACAACTACGGCAACTCCTATTTTTGGGTGAAACCGGACCGCATCGTCCCCCTTCATCTCGTCCAGGAAGTGGACGAGCGGCTCGATCATCACGGCAACGTCCTGAAACCGCTCAATGAGAAGGGCGCGGCTCGCGCGGCCCGGTGGTTCAGGAAGCGGGGCATCCAAAGCGTCGCGATCTGCCTGTTGCATTCCTACGCCGACCCCCGGCACGAACGGGCCATCCGAAAGGTCTTCAAGAAGGAATTTCCCGAGGCCTTCATCTCTTTGTCCAGCGACGTCATGCCGGAATACCGCGAATACGAGCGGGCCATCACGACGTGCATAGACGCCGCCCTCAAGCCCCGAATCAAACGGTACGTGGACGCGGGCGAGCGCAGGGTGAGAGACCTGTTGGGCGATGTCCCCTTCCTGGTGATGAAGTCCAACGGCGGTGTTTTCAGCGCGCGGGAGTCCACCGACAGGCCGGTCTCCACGCTTCTCTCCGGCCCCGCGGCGGGCGCGCTGGCCTGCTCGTTTCTCGCTGAGCGGTGCGGGCTGGACCACGTCATCACGTTCGACGCGGGGGGGACCTCGACAGACGTGAGCGTCATGGAGAAAGGCCGGGTCGGACAGACCACGCAGACCGTCATCGAAGATTTCCCCATCAAGGTCCCCATGCTTGACATCGTGACCGTGGGAACGGGCGGGGGCTCCGTCGCCTGGGTGAGCCCCGAGGGGCGTCTGAAGGTGGGGCCGCGCAGCGCCGGGGCGTCGCCGGGGCCCATGTGTTACGCGCTCGGAGGCGAAGAGCCGACCGTGACGGACGCCGCCATGTTCCTGGGCCAGCTCCCCCGGACGTTCTTGGGCGGCGAGGTTTCACTCGACCAGAGCCGGGCGAAGGAAGGCATCCGGAAATTGGCCGGGCGATTGGGCCTGGGGCCGCGCGACGCGGCAACCGGAATTTTGGAGATTGCCGCCTGGAATCAGGCCCACGGGATTCGCCGGATGACCATCCAGCGCGGGCGCGACCCGCGCCGGTACGCCCTGGTGGCCTTCGGCGGGGCGGGTCCGATGATGGCGGGGCGGATCGCGGACATCCTCGGGATGGGCTCCATCATCATTCCGCCGTCCCCGGGCGTGGGCTCCGCGTTCGGCCTCCAAGTGGTGGACCTGAAGAACGACTACGTGCGGACGGTGACACAGCGCGAGGACCGGCTGGATTTCCGGGCGATCCAACGCGCTTTCCAGGAGATGGAAAAGGAGGCGGGAGCGGACCTCTCCCGGGAGGGATTATCCATCCGGAGCCGCGCCTTCACCCGCTCGATTGATTTCCGCTATCTCGGGGAGGCCCAGGAAATGGAGATCGCCCTCCCTGAGGCGCGCCTTTCAGAGAAACGGCTCCAGGAAGCCATCGCGGAATTCCACGCGGGATACCTGGCCCTGTTCCGGCATGGATACCGGGGCGAGACGCCGGTGGAGATTGTCAACCTGCGCCTGTCCGGCATCGGCCGCCTGGGACGGCCCCATCTCAAGACGGTCCCACAGGGCGGCCCCAGCCCCCAGGAGGCGTACAAGGCCGCCCGCCTCATTTATTTCAAAGAAACGGGCGTCGTGGAATGCCGGACGTTCGATCGCGATCGGCTCCGGGCGGGGAACTTCATCGACGGGCCCTCCGTCGTGGAAGACTATGGCTCGACAACCGTCATCCTGCCCGGCCAGAGCGGGCGCGTGGACCCGTTCGGCAACCTAGTGATCACGGCGAAGAAAAAGGGGAGCGGACCATGAGCGGGAAGGTCGACCCCGTCATCCAGGAAATTATCGAGGGGACGATCCTGGCCGCCGAGCGGGAGATGGAGGACCTGGTCGAGCGGACCGCGAGGTCTCCGATGATCCGGGACCAGCACGATTACCGCGTGGGACTGTTCGACCGGCACGGGAACAAACTCACCGGGCGCTCCTACTCCGCCGTTGTCGACCCGATCCTAAAGAACTTCCCCATCGACGAAATGCAGGAAGGAGACATCTTCCTGCACAACGACAGCTACCTTTCCGAGGGCGGCATCGGCCACCTGCCGGATTTGTGCAGCACGGTTCCCATCTTCTACGCCGGGCAGGTGGCGGCCTTCGCCATCGTCTTCGGCCATCACGACGACATCGGCGGGATGGTCCCGGGAAGCATGCCCACGTACGCGACCGAGGCCTTCCAGGAGGGAATCATGATTCCCCCGATCCGGCTGTATGACGCGGGAACGCTCAACCGGGCGGCCTACGACATCCTGTTCCGCAACTCTCGGCTGGGAGACCATCTCCGGGCCGATATCGACGCGGAGATCGGGGCCTGCCGCGCCGGAGCGGAGCGGATCGTCGAGTTGTTCAGCCGGTACGGCAAGGAGACGGTCTTTTCCTGCTTCGACGCCCTGCTGGACCGGTGCGAGGAAATCGTCTCCCGGGAGCTGCTCTCCAAAATCCCCGACGGAACGTACGCCTGGGAGGACTACATCGAAAACGACGGGGTGGTCCCCGACCAAGTCCACAAGATCCGGCTTTCGATGACGAAAAAGAACGGGAGGCTGATCCTGGATTTCAACGGCACCGACCCCCAGGCCCGTGGACCCATCAACTGGCCGGCCAACTACGCCGACGGCAAGTTCCTCAAGAAATGGATCGGGCCCATCCTCAGAAACCTGGCCGACACCCCGGAACGGGCCAACGAGATCGACATCAACGAGGGCGTCTGCCGGTTGATGGAGGTGAGGTTTCCGCCCGAGGGGACGCTCATCACGCCGAAGTTCCCGGCCCCCACGAACATGCGGATGTTCACGATTCTCCGCTTGTTGGGGATCTTTTCCGCCTGCATCGCCCAGGCGGTGAAAGGCAAGATGCCCGCCGATCAAGAGACCATCCGGATCTGGGGACTGCACGGCCGGGACCGGGACGGGGAGCTCTTCATCTTCCGGGAGGTGCTGGGCGGAGGATCCGGGGGGCGCGAATACGCCGACGGCTCGGACGCCATTCACATCGTCCCCAACTCCCGGAACCTTCCGGCGGAGTTCTCCGAGATCCGGTACGCGGTCCGGGTCGAGAAGCTCGCCCTGTGCCCGGACTCGGGCGGTCCGGGAAAGCGCCGGGGCGGCCTCGGCTACCTGAAAGAGTTCACCGTCCTGTCCGACGCCGGCGTCTTCTCTCTCGCCGACCGATCCAAGCTGGCGTGCTGGGGCGTCAACGGCGGAAAGGCGGGCGGAAATTACCGGATCGTCCTGAATCCGGGAACTCGGAAAGAACGGGCCCTGCCCGCGCTGTGCGACAACGTCCCGGTCAAGAAGGGAGACCGCATTCGCGTCATCACAACCGGCGGCGGCGGCTGGGGGGATCCCCTGAGACGCGAGGTCGAAAGAGTCCAACTGGACGTGATCCAGGGAAAGGTCACGCGCGAAGGAGCGAGAAGAGACTACGGCGCCGTCATCGGACCGAGCAAGCGATGTCCGGTGGACGCGAAGGCGACCGAGACCCTTCGGAAACAGCTCCGGCGCACCCGGAAAACGTCGTTCATCGACCGAGGGGAATATTTCGAGAAGGTGGTCCGAAAGGGTCTCCGCAAGAAAACCCGCGGGCGGAAGGCGCCGGTCAGGGGTTAACCGGGTTTTCTCATCGCCGGGCAGGCTGGGCCGGCGGAAAATTTCGGCGCGTCGAGGTGAACCGCGCCCCCGCGGCGTTCCGGATGATTCACGGAACGGCCGACTTCTTCCACCCACAAAAAAGAACGGCGCAGGGCGTCCACGGCGCCCGCGGCATACCCACCGCGAAGACCGCCCCACCCTACGCCGGTCACCCCAAAGGAACC
>CAYRGS010000156.1:0-4998 GCA_964423875.1 uncultured bacterium | reverse complement strand
TCAAGGCGCGCGCGCTGGAGGGTCTCGGGCGTCACGGCGACGCCGCGCAGATCTACGATTCCATCGGCCGCTCGGGGGGGAGGGGGGGGGGTCCGGCGTTGGACGCCGGGGCGGCGGCGGCTTGGGCGTGGTTTCGCGCTGGGGATTGCGCCCGAGGCGTCGCGGGTGCACGCGCCCTGGAATCGGGAAGCCCCCGGCGCCCCGGGCTGAGGATCCTCCAGGGGCGTTGTCTCGAAGAAGCGGGCAGGCCCGCGGAGGCGCTTCGGCTCTACTTCCGCATTTGGCTTCGACACCCCTTGGATGCAGCCGCCGCCGAGGCCGCGAAGGCCATGGACAGGCTGCGGGGACGCGGGCTGGACCTTCCCCGCCCGTCCACCTCGGCGCTTCTGGGCCGGGCCCGGATTTTTCACAGGGGGAGGCGGATTGCCGAGGCGTCGCGGGCCTGGAAGATGCTGTTGGGCAGACGGATCTCCCCCGACGTCCGGGTGGAGGCGGTGTTTTCCCTGGGGTTGGATCTTTATTTCCTCCGGGAGACCCGGCAGGCGGCCGAGCGCCTCCGTTGGGCGGCGGACCAGGGCGGGAAAAGGGGGGGGGGAGGGGGGGGCCGCCGGGCGAAGGCCCTCTACTATCTGGCGAGGACCCAACTTCGTCTTCGCGACGGGACGGGGTTCCGGAAGGTCGGGAGCGAGCTCATCGCCGGCCATCCGGGGAGCTCGTGGGCGCGCCGGTTCCTCTATCTTCAGGCGAGGGTGGTCGAGGATAACGGCCGGCTGGAAGAGGCCCTCGGCCGCTACCGGCGCTTGGCGAAAAAGTATCCGGGCGCCCGGCAGGGCGCCTTCGCAAGGTGGCGCATCGGGTGGATCCATTTTCGCCGGAAACGGTATCGCGAGGCCGAGCGGGTTTTCTCCGCTCTGGGGAGGGCTCGCGCCCGACACCCCGTGGGGCAGGCCGCGCTCTACTGGGCGGGCCGCGCCGCGGAAGACCGGGCGGCCCATGCCGAAGCCGAGGGCTACTACCGGGACGCCGGAACGCGGGTCCCGACTTCTTATTACGGGCAGCTGGCCTTCGAGCGGCTTGGCCGGAGCGGCCGGCCCTTCCGGGACGCGGGGGCGTCCGCGCCGCGGTTCCTCAAGCGTCCCGCGCTCACGCCTCAAGGGAAGCGGATCCTCCGCGGGGCTGACCGGTTGGTCCTGGCGGGGCTTTTCCGGGCCGGGGCCGATGTGTTGAAAGAGGGCGTCCCGATCCACCCCTACTTCCGTTACCAGCGCGCGCGGTTTCTCTATCGCGCCCGGGATTACAACCGGGCCTTCCGGGTCTTGAACGGTCCGGTCTTTTGGAGGATGAGGATCGACGGGCGCAACTCGCCGGCGGAGTTCCGCCGGATGATGCATCCCTTCGACCGCCGGGCGTTGGGGCTCCACCAGGCGGCGGCCGGGCCGGCCGGCCGGAAGGCAACCCAGGCGGACCCCCTGTTGGTCAGCGCCGTCACGCTCGCGGAAAGCCTCTTTGATCCCAACGCCTTGTCCGTTGCCGGCGCACGCGGGCTGATGCAGCTCATGCCGGCGACCGCCCGGCGAATCGCTGGGCGGCTCGGCCTGCCGCGTCCGTCGCCGGAGGACCTTTTCCGACCGGATTTGAATGTCCGCCTCGGAAGCGAATTCTTGGGCCGCCTCCTGGCCCATTTCAGGGGCGCGCCCGCGCCTGCGGTGGCAGCCTACAACGCCGGCCTGGAGGCCGCCGGGAAGTGGTGGCGGCAGTACGGCCACCTGGACGAGGCCTCTTTCATCGCGATGATCCCCTACAGGGAGACGCGGCGGTACACCCGGAGGGTCATGGGGTATTACCGCCAGTATCGATTGACCTATCCCGACCTTTCGAACGGATCCCCGCGCGCGGCGGGGAAAAGCGGTTCGCCATGAAGTCCCGTGCGGCGCCGATTTCCGGGCGGACCTCATCCGGGAAGGGCCTCTTCATCGGTCTCATGTCCGGCACATCGGCGGATGGTGTAGAGGCGTCGCTGATTTCCGTCTCCCGATCGCGCAGGGCCGCTGTCCGGCTGCTCGCGCACAGGTCTTTCCCTTTTTCCAAAGGTCTCCGGGAGCGGATTCTGAGAGCCGCCGAGACGCCCGTTTTCGCGGGGCGGCCCATTCCGGGTCAATCCACGGCGGACCTCACGGCGCTCCACTACGATCTCGGAGAGCGGTTCGCAGCGGCGGCCGTCGGCGTCGCGGCGGCGGCCGGAATCCGTCCGGCGGACGTGACGGCCGTCGGCTCTCACGGCCAGACAGTCTGCCACCGGCCCCCCGTCCGCTCCGGGCGCATCGGCGCGACCCTCCAGATCGGCGAGCCTGCCGTCATCGCGGAGCACACGGGCGTCACGGTCGTGGCGGACTTCCGTCCCGGCGACATGGCCGCGGGCGGCCTGGGCGCGCCCCTGACGCCTTACGCCCACGGTCTGCTCTTCGGGCGTCCCGACAGGCCCGTCCTTGTTGTCAACCTGGGGGGGATCGGCAACGTCACGTGGGTTCCGGCCGGTTTTGATCCGCAAGGCCCCGTCCCATCCAGCAGACCTGTGAAACCCGTGGGTTTGGAAGGCTTCGACACGGGTCCGGCGAACATGCTCCTGGACGCCGCCATCCGGAAGTTCAGCCGGGGGAAGATGGGATTCGACCGGAACGGGGAGACGGCCTCGCGCGGGGCCGTCGATGAGAAGTTCCTCGGACGTCTTCTCGATCATCCCTTCATCCGGCGCGGCCCGCCCAAGGCCACCGGACGGGAGGATTTCGGGGTAGATGCGCTGGAGGGGGCCGTGAGGGTGTTCCTGGGTCTCCGGAAGAAAAGGGCGATGCGGTATTGCTCGCCGCTTTTTTGCGGCTTCATGGCGACGCTGGCGGCCTTCACGACCCGCTCCATCGGCCGACAGGCCAAGCGGTTCCTGCCCGAAGCGGGCGAGGTCGTCGTATGCGGCGGCGGGGCCGAGAACCCGGTCTTGATGAAGGGGCTGGCGGCCGAGTTTTCCGACGCCCGGGTGGTCCGGTCGGATGCGCGCGGCATCCCGGCCCATGCCGTCGAGGGCGTCTCGTTCGCGCTTCTGGCAAGGGCGGCGTTGCTGGGCGTCCCCGCCAACGTCCCGGCCGTCACCGGCGCCCGGCGCCCGGTCGTCCTCGGAAAGATCCTGCCGGCGGCGGGAGCCACGGGAGCTGCGCGCTGAGAGGCGCTCCGGGACTTTTCTCCGCTGAAGCCGCGTCCCGCCGGAGCCTTGCCGGGTATTTCTTCCTTTGACACAAAAGCCAAGGCGAATTTATACTCATCGGCACTGAATTATTCCCGGACTCCATATGGATTCGCTGCTTCTCTAAGGAAGCGGATAACGGCTGAAAGCCTTACAGGGGGACCTGAGCCGATGGACCTGTTGATCAAAAACGCCCGGCTGCGCGGCGAGAAGAAGCCGGTGAGCATCGGGATCAAGGACGGAACGATCCAGCGCGTCGGGCGGATCTCGGCTAAGGCCAGACGCACCCTCGACGCCAAAGGGGGTCTCACCACCCCGGCGTTCGTCAACGCCCACACCCATCTCGACAAATGCATGCTGGGCGAGCTCAAGCCCAACGTCTCGGGCACGTTCGACGAGGCCATCCGCAACACCTTGTACTTCCGCACCCGGTACACCGTGAAGGAAATCGCCGACCGGGCCGGGCCGGTCGTGGAGCTGGCCGTGGAGTACGGGTCGACCTTCCTGCGCTTGTTTGCCGATGTCGGGACGATCGGCGGGGGCAACACGCCCGTCCAGGGACTCCTCGAGCTCAAGCGGCGCTACGCCGACGTCATCGACATCGAGGTGGTGGCCTTCCCGCAGGAGGGGATCGTTTGCGATCCGGGCACTGAGGACCTCATGCGCGAGGCGATGGACTTGGGGGCGGACGTGGTGGGCGGCATCCCCTGGTTCGAGTGGACGGACGACGACGCCCGCGCGCACGTGGACATCTGCTTCGATCTGGCCGAGGAGTACGGAAAGGACCTGGCCTTCCTGCTGGACGACACCGACGACGGCAATGCCCGAACGCTCGAAGCCGTGGCCGTCAAGGCCCTCAAGTCGCGCTTCAGGCGGAACATCACCGTGAGCCACTCCGAGGCCATGGCGTCGTGGAACAACTCCTACGCCGATAAGGTCCTGCGCCTGGCCCGGCAGGCCAAAATCAACTTTTCGTGCAATTCCCACATCAACGTCATGCTCAACGGCCGATTCGACGACCAACCCATCCGCCGGGGCATCATGCGCGTCCGGGAGATGTTGGCCCTGGGCATCAACGTCCTGTCCTCCCAGGATGACGTCCAGGACCTGTACTACCCCTTCGGTCGGATGAACCAGCTCGAAGTGGCTTGGTTCCTGGGCCACGCCATCCAGACCCAGACGGTGAAGGACATCGATTTCCTCTACGACGCCGTTACGGTCAACGCCGCCAAGGCCATGGGCCTGAAAAACTACGGGATCAAGCCGGGCGGCCGAGCGGACATCGTGATCATCGGCCGGCCCAACGTCAAACAGGCTATCCGCTTCATGGGACCGGTCCGGTACACCATCCGGAACGGCGTGGTGACGTGGGACAACGGAAAGCTCGTCCGCGGGAAACGGAAATGATCCATGATCAGGCTATCCGCCAAAGCCCACCAGGGGGGGGCATTTTGAAAACTGTTCCTCCCTGGACCCCCCTCGAAAACTTTTTGCGGCCCGGCACTGCGGCTGGGCCTTGATGGGTTTTGTGTTGGTTTGGCTCAGCAGTCCATCTGTGGCCAATGGTGGCTTGGATTTTTGGCCGAATGCCCGTCCGCCGTTGGCGGCCGCAGCACCCGGCCAAGATGCCAGTTTACGATACCGTGCGACCCTATGGGGCCGCACGGTATCGCCAAATGATGGTAGGGCGGCCATCTTGGCCGCCTTCCGACTGCAAATGATGTGCGCCAACGAGGTTGTGATGAGGGGAAGTTGCTTCAACCGCG
>CAYRGS010000155.1:0-5332 GCA_964423875.1 uncultured bacterium | reverse complement strand
TCCAAACAACCCCCCAAAATTGCCCCCTTCACAAGTTGGTGAAAAATGCGGGCTAAAGAGGTTGCTCATCACCAGGGCAGCGTCCGGCGTCGAGACAAAAGGGTTGTGAGATATCCAGGTTAGGGGTTCTCTTTCTTTCGGGCCCGGCGGACCAGCGCCCGCCAGCTCGCCAGGCGCTCCCCCACGGTTTTCTCGAAACCCCGGTCCGTGGGGCGGTAGTACGTCCGGTCCGCGAGATTATCGGGTAGATGCGTCTGCTCCGGTGCGAAGGCGTCCTCCGCGTCGTGGGCGTACCGGTAGCCCTTTCCGTATCCCAGGTCGGACATCAAGCGGGTCGGCGCGTTGCGGATATGAAGGGGGACCGGCTCGTTCATCGTCTCTTGAACGTCGCGCGTCGCCGCCCCGTGGGCCCGGTAGAGGGCGTTGCTCTTGGGGGCGGTGGCCAGGTAGACGGCCGCCTGGGCCAGGGCCAGATAACCTTCGGGCGGACCGATGAAGTGAAAAGCGTCCTTGGCGGCGAGGGCCTGCGCGAGGGCGTTGGGGTCGGCTATTCCCACATCTTCCGAGGCGAAGCGGACCATCCGCCGGGCGACGTACATGGGGTCCTCCCCCGCCTCGAGCATCCGGGCCAGCCAGTAAAGGGCCGCGTCGGGGTCGCTTCCCCGGAGGCTCTTGTGCAGGGCCGAGATGACGTTGAAGTGCTCCTCGCCGGCCCGGTCGTAAAGCAGGGCCCGGCGCTGAAGGGCGCCCTCGGCATCCTCCAGGGAGACCCTCCGTCCACCCTCGCCGTCCGGCTCGGCGGCCAGGGCGGCCATCTCCAGGGCGTTCAGGGCGACGCGGGCGTCTCCGTTGGACATCCTCGCCAGATGCTCGAGGGCCTCCCCGTCCACCTCGACGCCCAGCGGGGCGAGGCCCTTCTCGGATTCGAGCGTGCGAGCCAGAACGGTCCGGATCTGGTCGTGGGTCAGGGTCTTCAGGACAAATACCCGGCACCGGGAGAGGAGGGCCGGATTGACCTCGAAGGAGGGATTCTCGGTCGTGGCCCCGATGAGGGTGATCAGCCCGGACTCCACATGGGGGAGGAAGGCGTCCTGCTGGGCCTTGTTGAAGCGATGGATCTCATCGACGAACAGAACGGTCCGGCGGTTCTGGGCGCGTTGGACCTTGCGGGCGATTTCGATGATCTCCCGAAGCTCTTTCACCCCGCCCAGGACGGCGCTGAAGGGGATGAAGTGAGCGCCCGTGCGGTTCGCGATGACCCGGGCGAGGGTGGTCTTGCCACAGCCCGGAGGCCCCCAGAGGAGGATGGAGGTCGGCTCGTCGGCCTCGATGATCCGCCGCAGGACCCGGCCTTCCCCGAGGATTTCCTCCTGGCCGACAAACTCCTCGAGCCGCTCCGGACGCACCCGGTCGGCCAGCGGGCGGGAGGCGTCGCCCTCACCGGCCCCGGTCCGTCCATCCGGCCCGTTCGTCGGTCGCGACTCCGGGGAATCGAACAGATCCATCGGGTCCGACATCTCGATCTCCGCGAAATTTCAGGGCGATGACAAAACCGAGAATAGGAGGCGGAAATCGGGAAAGTCAAGCGTGGGTATTCCGCAGGGACAGGACAACGATTCCGTCCCGTTGACTCCCACCAGCCTGCGTGATAATCAGGTCTCTGGATCTAAAATGGGAAAAGGGGCGACGAGATGCAAAAACAGGTCATTCATACCGACAAAGTCCCCCCCGCGAAGGTCCCCCTCTCCCAGGGCATCAAGCTGGGGGACATGGTCTATTGCTCCGGGCAGTTGGGCAACGACCCGGCGACCGGACAGCTCGTCCCGGGCGGGATCGGCCCGGAGACGCGGCAGGTGTGCGAAAACCTGAAGGCCGTCCTCGAAGCCGCGGGATCTTCGCTCGACAAGGCCGTCAAGGTGACCATCTTCCTGGCGGACCTGAGCGAGATGATCGAGATGAACAACGTCTTCAACGAATATTTCCCGAAGGATCCGCCCGCGCGGACGACCCTGGCCGTGAAGGACCTCATCGGCGGCGCGCGTCTCGAGATCGAGCTGACGGCATCTCTGTAGCGCCGTCACCCGTTGCAAAACCGCGTGGGAGCCTCCGATGGCCGATAAGAACGGCCTGGCGTGTTTCTTCAAAAATCAGGTTCCGCATTGGGCCTTGCTTCTCGTGTTGTCGGGGATTACGTGGGCCATCCGCTCACAGATGGAAGCGGGGGATTCCGGCTTTCTCGGTCTAAGCACCCGGTTCTGGTTTCTCCTCTCCCTGGGCGTCCCGATTCTGCATCAGGTTTTCGTCTGGCTGATCTGGAGGGCGGAGCTTTGTTATTCGGCCGTGACCGGGACGTTCGGAAAGAAGGGATTCGAGTACTACGCGATTATTTTCTCTGTCCTCGGCGTCTCACGGGTCCTCGCGGTTCTCGGCTTGGGGATCTCCGACTTCCAAAGCCTGGGCCTGCACCCCGCCCTCACTGTCGCGCTCTTGTTCCTTCTCACGCCACCGGCGGCGTACCTGGGTTTTTCCATCGCGAAATACTTCGGGTTTCGGCGGGCGTTCGGGATAGACCACTTCGACGAGGCCTATCGAAACAAACCGTTCGAGAACAGGGGGATCTTCAAATACACCCGAAACGGCATGTACTGGTATGGGTTCTTCATCTTCTGGGTCGCGGCGATCGCTTGCGATTCCCGCTTGGCCCTTCTCCTGGCGTTTTTCAACCACGCTTACATTTGGATCCATTATCACTGTACGGAGAATCCCGATCTGCGAATCCTCTACGGCAATCGCCGAACCGCTTCCAATGAAACTTGAACCTCAAAAGGTCCGATGAAATGAGCCAATCCGTCGTGGGTGTCGTCATGGGCAGCGACAGCGACCACCCGGTCATGTCGGAGGCCCTTTCCGTTCTGGACGAGCTCGGAATCCCTTACGAGTTTCTGGTCGCCTCGGCCCACCGGACGCCGGACCGGGTCAGGGAATACGTCCGCAAGGCCGAAGCCGGGGGGACGAAGGTCTTCATCGCGGGAGCGGGCGGCGCCGCGCACCTGGCGGGTGTCATCGCGGCAGAGACCCTCCGTCCCGTCATCGGCGTGCCGCTGGACAGCGCCCTGAGCGGAATCGATTCAGTCCTCTCGACGGTCCAGATGCCCAAGGGGGTCCCCGTCGCGACGATGTCCATCGGCCGGGCCGGGGCGCAGAACGCCGCCCTCCTGGCCGCGGCGATCCTCGCCCTGAGCGACGCCGACCTCGCCGCCCGCCTGAAGGCCCGCCGCGAGCGGACGGCCGCCGAGGTTGCGGAGAAATCGAAACGCGTCGGGGGTCTCGGGTGACCGTCCGTCGGTTGTTCGCCGATCCTGGCAACCCTGATGGCCCGGCCCTGGAAGAAGCGGCGCGGATCATCCGCGCCGGAGGGCTCGTCGGTATCCCCACTGAAACCTTCTACGCCCTGGCCGCCGACGGCCTCGACCGCGAAGCCGTCGCGCGCGTTCTGTCGGCGAAGGGGCGGGAGGAGCGGAAACCCACGGGACTGCTGTTGAGCGGCGTTGAGATGTTGGAACGGGTGGCTGAAAACATTCCGGATGCGGCACGAATCCTCATGAAACGCTTCTGGCCGGGGCCACTCAGCCTGATCTTTCCCGGCTGGCCGGACCTCCCGCCCGGCGTGCTGGGAGAGGGCCACGGCGTCAGCGCCCGCGCGCCTGGATCGGCGGTGGCCTTGAAAATCGTGAGTCTTGCCGGACGCCCCGTGACGGCGACGAGCGCCAACCGGGCGGGGGAAAATCCGCCAAGGACGGCGGATGACGTCGAGCGGCTCCTCGGAGACCTTCTGGACGCCGTCCTCGACGCGGGGGAGACGCCCGGCGGCTCACCCTCTACGCTTGTGGATGTTCGAGGGGAAAAGCCCATCCTAATCCGGGAAGGGGAGATCCCCTGGGAAGTGGTGATCTCCGGTTTGAAGTAAGCCGGCTTCCCAGGCCGTGATAAAATCACTGTTTTTTCACCCACACCGAGGGGCGTCGATGTCCAAGTACAAACGCATACACGGAACGTCCAAGAATGTCCGCCGCGTCGGGCGGATCGATATCCCGGGGGGCGGACAGGTGACCGTCGTCGACAAGCGGGCCTACATCGGCCACATGGAGGCGCCGTACGGGACGACGCTCCTGGACGTCTCGGACCCCAAGAAAATCCGCACGCTCTCGCATGTCGGGCTCCCCGAAGGCGTCCACACCCACAAGGTTCGCGCGCACGGCGACATCATGGTGACCAACGTCGAGCGGTACGGGAAGGGAAGCACGGCCCAGGGCGGATTAAAGGTCTACGATGTCTCCAACCCCGCGAAGCCTATGGAGATCGCCTTCTTCCACGCGACGGAGGCTGGCGTTCACCGGTTCGACTTCGACGGACGGTACGTTTACTTCTCCCCTTTCATGGAGGGCTACCGGGGGAACATCGTCCTGATCGCCGATCTCAACAGGCCTGAGAAGCCGGAGGAGGTGGGCCGGTGGTGGCTGCCGGGCCAGTGGACCGCCGGGGGGGAAACACCCGATTGGGAGGGCACGCGCCACAAGTGCCATCATCCCCTCCGGATGGGCGACCGGCTCTACGTCAGTTATTGGCTCGGCGGATTCGTCATCCTGGACATCTCGGACATGACCCGGCCCCAAATGCTGAGCCACATCGACTGGAGCCCGCCCTACCCCTGTCCGACGCACACGGCGCTGCCCATCCCCCACGAGATCCGGGGCCGGAAGTTCATGGCGGTCACGGACGAGGACGTGGGGGACCGGCTGGCCTCCAAGCCCAACGGCTGGTTCTGGATGGTGGACATCACCGATGAGACGAACCCCGTCCCCGTCTCCACCTGGTCCTATCCCCAGGACCACGACTTCGACCCGAACGAATGGTTCGGCGCGCATCAGCCGCAGGAGCAGGTCTACGACCACAACCTCCTGTCCCTGGCCTGGTTCGCCGGAGGCATGCGCCTCCTGGACATCAGCAACCCGTACCGCCCCGAGGAAGTCGGCCATTTCGTCCCCGAGCCCGGCAAGGGCCAGACGATGGTCCAGAGCAACGACGTCTTCATGGACTCGGACGGATTGATCTACCTGCTGGACCGGTTCGACGGGTTGGAGATTCTGGAATACACGGGCTGACCCCGGCGGATTCGGCCGGCGGGGCGCTTGCACCGGAGAATCCCATTCTCCGAAGCTCACCAAGAAAACCCTTTGGATCGTTTAAGAACAGAAGCCCGATCTCAGATTAGTCTGGATTTCTCACCAAGCGATGGTCTTTCGGTTCGGGCGCCGCACAAATCGCCACCGGC
>CAYRGS010000154.1:0-5353 GCA_964423875.1 uncultured bacterium | reverse complement strand
TCCGGTCACACTGCTCGGAGAGCGTCTGGCCGTGTGCAAGTTCGGCGATCGATAGCGGGCCTTTTACGACCTTTGCATCCACCGAGGGACGCCCATCTCGTTGGGTCGGGTAGAAGGCGAGGAGGTTGTCTGTGCGTATCACGGCTGGTCATACAACCCCGAGGGGAAATGCACCCGCATCCCTTCCGTCCCGCCCGAGCATCCCATCCCGAAGAAGGCGTGCCTGACGGCGTACCACACGGAGGAACGCTACGGGATCGTCTGGGTTTGCCTGGCCGATGAGCCCAAAGTGGACGTTCCCGAGATCCCGGAATTCGACGATCCGGGTTTCGGGACCTTTCTGCGCTCCAAAAAAGCCTGGAAGAGCAGCGCGGCCCGGGTGATCGAGAACAGCGTCGATCAGGCCCATTTCGCCTGGGTGCACGAGGGCATTCTCGGATCGCGGGACGACACCCTGATGCCCAAGTTCCACCTGGAGCGGCAGGCGGAGGAGATGATCTTCTGGTTCGAGAACCCCGCGGACGAATTCCACCCCGACGCTCACCGCCGCAGCTACCGGCTGAAGCGGCCGTTCACCATCCACCAGCGGAAAGAACAGCCCGACGGCCATGTCGAGGTGTACATCTTTACGTTCTGCCCGAATACGGACAAGGAGTGTACGCGGTTCATGCAACTTTGCCGGAACTACGACCTGGACGCCCTGGAGGTGACGGACGGCCCGACGATCATCGACGGCGACGAGATCACCGGGCCCCCTTTGGGAGAGTCCGGAAAAACCCACGTCGAGATGCAGGAGACGATCTTTGCGCAGGACCACGCGATCGTGTCACAGCAGCGGCCCGAGGAGCTTCCTCTGGACCTGACCGAGGAGCTTCACGTAAAGGGGCCGGACAGCATCTCTTTGGAGTACCGGCGGATGATGCGGGAAGTCGGCGTCGAGTGAGGGCGGGCGACGGTTTAATGGGCGGCCGTTTTTGGGGTTTCCGCTCATCCGCGAAATCTGTTTGATCCTCGCTTGCGCGGGGACGGTGTTTTGTGGGTAATCGAAGTCCCCGAAAACCAAAAGCTACGCAAAAAACCCTAGAGGAGAAACAATGCCCGAGCTCCCTTACAACGAGAAGAATTTCTGGAACCGGGTGACGGTTCGCAGTGTTCAGAACAAGCAGAGTCAGATCACGGTCGGCGGGGTTCACTCTTTCATCGGGGACGAGCCTCCGGCGCTCGGCGGGGACGGCCTCGGGCCGAACCCCTTCACGCTCGTGGTGGCGGGTCTCGGGCTCTGAACGGTCGTTACGCTGCGGGACGCGGCGCGAATCCTGAACATCCCCCTCGACGACATCGAGGTGACACTCACCTTCAAGGCGAACCTGCCCCCCGGTCAAGACCCCCTCGCCATCGACCGGACGCGCAAGCTTCGCATCGCGAAGATCCGCCGGGAGATTGGTCTGATTGGAAACCTGACCGAACAGGAGAAGGCGGCCTTGATGGAAGAGGCGGCCTGTTGCCCGGTTCACAACACCCTTCGCCAGGGCATGAAGATCGAAGACGCGGAGGTTGCTTGATCCGGTGACGGCAATCCG
The DNA here is from genome assembly GCA_964423875.1 of uncultured bacterium. Taxonomy (GTDB): domain Bacteria; phylum UBA8248; class UBA8248; order JACPRG01; genus CAYRGS01. Next base: position 3,773 of record CAYRGS010000154.1, on the reverse strand, counting down.
AATTCAGGCCGGGCGCCTCCGGGCTTCGGTTGGAGGAATTTCTCTCCCCGTGTGATGTTCATGGTCGTAGATGCCAAATTGAGATTCTCACGCCGTAGGCGCCGTCCTCCGGCGCGTCGTCAATGTCTGGGACGGGGAGGCGGGCGCGCTCCTCTGGTTTTTCGCGTACTTCTTTTTCCTGCTGTGCGCCTACTACATCCTCCGCCCCCTGTTCGGGGCGGCGGCGGCTCGGTTTTCGAGGCGAAGGCTCCTTCCGGTCGTCTATGGATTCTTTATCTCCAACATTCTGATTTTTTATGGCCTCTTTCGAACTCGCGTCGAGATTTCGTACGTTGCGCCGGCGTTTTTTATCTGGGTGAGTGTTTCAATTTGTTCGTCGTGTCGGTTTTCTGGAGCTTCATGGCCGACCTGTTCACCAACGAGCAGGCGCGGCGGCTGTTCGGGTTCATCGCGGCGGGAGGTAGCGCCGGCACGGTGGCGGGCTCGGCGCTCACGGCGGCGCTTGTCGTCCGGATTGGGGTCACGAACCTCCTCCTGATTTCCCACACGGCCTGCACGTGTGTCATCCTCGCGACCACCAAGCCGAAACACCTCGCGGACAACCTGGGCGCAGCGTACGGCCACCTGCCGGACGCCAAGACGCGCGCCGCCGGATGGCGGAGTTCATGGCGCAGCTTTAGCTGTCTGGGCCGAAGAACCCTGCCGAAGCTCATCCAGCTCCACGTCATGCAGGATCGGCATGCACGAAGGCGTGGATTCCACCTCGACCAGCGCGCCGCAGCCGGGGCAGTAGAACTCCCGGTAAACCAGCCAGTCCGGATCGGGCGCGAAGGACCCGTGGACCTCGACCGGGTCGCGCTCGTAAATCAGACATCCCAGCTTATAGTTCTCGGCTGCCTCGCCGTAGACATGTCCGCATCCCGCGCATACGCACGCACGCCAGCCGCCAGCGTCTTCGACGACGTTCACGTAGAGCGTCAGGGAAAGGAAGACCCCCAGCGGCTCGCGCAGTTCAAGGGGGTGCGGCCCCGTCGCTCCCTCGGCCGCACGCTCCTCAAAGGCAAGCTGCTCCCGGAACGTCCCGGACCAGGGCGTGGCGAGGAGCTGGTCGTAGAGGGCCAGCGTTGGCCCGGGATAATCGCGCTCCTTGCGCCGCTTCACCTGCCGGCCCAGGAACTCCGGGCCCGGGACGCCCGTTCGGAGCCTCTCGGCCTTTCGCTCCGCCCGAAGCGCCCGCGTCTTGTCCAGCTCGATTGAGGTCTCCTCCCCCGACGAAAGGGCCACGCCGTACGCCTCCCGGGCCGCGTCGGGCGTCGTCAGGGCGTTCCACATGTCCCGCAGGACGTCTTCCGGATCGCGATCCAGTGGATCGCCGAGGCCGCCCCCGCCGTTGTAGATGGTGGCGATCAGGTCGCCTTCTTTGATGGGCAGATATTTCGACCCGCAGTAGAGGTCCTCCAGCCGCCCATGCGGGTAGTCTAGGAGCTCGACCACGTCGTGCGGGATGGCCTCGGGCGACGCGTTCAGGACATCGGCGTCGTGGACCTTGAGGAAGCGCGACGCCGAGGGGGGATAGCCGCCGAACATCCCCTGGGTGGGCGTCACGTACCGGCCCTGGGCCATGTTCCCGATCGTCAGGGATTTGGTGTCGTGGATGGTGAGGACCGCGCTGACGCCGTTTCCCCCCCGGCGCATGCCGAAGCCGCCGGAGTCGGGCAGATGCCGGCGGCCCAGCTGGATCAGCGGCCCGATGGCCTCTGTCCCCTCCACGTCGATACAGAAGATCCAGGGGTTCACTTGGTGGACGCCGCTGTCCGCCCCGTCCCTGTCGAACCGGGCCCCGCCCCCCGTGCAGACGCAATCCATCACGTACTTTCCGCACCGCCGGTCGAATTGATCGAGCCCGCCGTACAGGAGTTGGTTCACCGGGGGCGAGGAGACCAGGATGTCCTCGCGCCGGTCCACGATGTATGCCGCGCGGGACAGGGCCACGCTGATCGCCGAGGCGGCGTGCAGGCCGACCCCGACGGTTCCGTAATGGACGGCCGCGGTCTCGTCGCAGTTTAGGATGGATCCGTAGGGGATGTCCGTCCGGTAGATCCGGACCACGCCCCCGTTCCACCGGGTCTTGTAGAAGAGGTGGCTCAGCGTGAGGCAGAAAACGTTTCCCTCCAGGCAAGGCAGGGGGCAGTTGTACGAGCCGGCGGCCTGGGGAGAGACGACCGGCGCCCGGAGGGTCAGGCTCCCGTCGCCGCCGATCTTGAGCTCGGTCTCCATGACCCGCAGGCCCGGCTGGTCGGGTAGCTCGGAGTCGGAGAACACCCGCGCCCGGTACTTCCCGGGCCTGCGTGTCTTGACGGCCTCGCGCGACTGGGCCTCGGAGTCGTCGATGAGTTTCCGGCTGGCCTCCAGGTAGACATCGAGACCCACGTCGTCGATCAGCTGGGTCAGATTGCGGCGGGCGCGCTCGTTGGCGGCGATCTTGGCCTTGGTGTCGATCTCGATGGGTCTCGGGTCCCGGACGACGCGGGCCATCATCTCCATGAGGTCCCGGCGGACCCGCCCTCGCTCGACGAGCTTCACGGGGGTCAGGAGGAGTCCTTCGTGGTAGCAGTCGGTGGCGATCATCGGGTGCCCGCCCGGCTCGGTGGCGCCGATCTCGGGGACGTGGCTGTAATTGCCCACCCAGCCGACGAGCTCGCCCTCGTAAAAGAACGGCGCGACCACGGCCATGTCCATCCGGTGCATCGAGGCGACCATGGCGTCATTGCAGATGAACTGGTCCCCGTCCTCGAACCCCACGTCCTCGCCCATGCGGTTGTCGAGCATGAAGCGGATCACCCGCGCGACGGTGTTTAGGTGGAGGAGGAGGCCGGGGGAGAGGAGGACCAGCTCCCCGTCCGGCAGGAAGACCCCCTCGGCCGTCTCTCCCGACTCTCGGCTGATGGCCGACGCCGAGAGGTGCCGGATGACGTCCCGCGATTCGCACAGCAGGTTGAACAGGCGGTTGTAGAAGACCTCGTACGTGAAGGGGTCCAGCTCCTGCGCGGTCCGCGTCATGACCGGCCTCCTCGGGCGCGGGGTTCCAGAATGAAGTTCCGGTAAGGGTCCACGGAAATTTGGTGGGTGTTGGGGACGACGACCGTCGTATCGTTCCCCTCGATGATCGCCGGACCCGGAATCTCGTGGCCGTGAGCCAATGGGTCTGCGGCGTAGATGTCCGTTTCCAGCTGGCCCGAGGGAAACCACACGTTCCGCCTTCCCTTGAGCGCCGTCTTGGGGTCGGTCCCGTCGCGGGGCTGAGGCTCCAAGACCGGCTTGGCGACGGGCGGAGCGGCGGCTTCCACGGTGACGGTGATGATCTCCGCGCCCCCTCGGGGGTATTGCGTCCCGGGGTGGAAGAGCCGGACGTATTCATCTTCGAAGGCGCGGAGGATCGCCTGAAGATCGGCCCCTTCCCGAATCCGCCCGATGGGGGAGGGGCAGGTGGTTTCGTTGAGCTGGCCGCCGTAGCGCATCTCGAGGAAATAACGGATTTCCAGATCGTCGCCGGTGAAGCCCTCCCGGGCCATGTCCTCCCGGGCGCGGCCTTCCAGACGCTCCATTGTCGCGTTGAAGCGCTCCAGGCTCGCCGGGGGGATCCCGTCGAGTGAGCGCACGTCGAAGCACTGGCGGGTCACGTCGTACGGCAGGTCCGGCATGACCAGGTAGGGAGAGGCCTCGAACCGCCGGGTCACGTCCGCTGTGGAGGCCCCGAAGGCGGAAAACGTCGA
>CAYRGS010000153.1:0-5425 GCA_964423875.1 uncultured bacterium | reverse complement strand
GCGCACGATGGGGTCTCCTTCGCTCAACGATGTCAGCCGCCCTTCCACCTTCGCAAGCCTGCGCTCCAGCGCCTTCAGGTCCTCAAGCTGGTCTTCGATGATCAACCGGCTCTGCTCACTGAGGGGCACCTGCTCCAACCAGCGCATCCACGCCCGGGTCCACCGGCGCAGCTCCCGCACCCCCGGCGGCGGCAGCCACACCTCAGGCAGGTAGCCCACCCGCACCAAGTCGGCCAGGACGCGGGCGTCGGTGAAATCGCTCTTGTCCGGGGTCTGCTTCATCCGGTGGACATAGCCCGCATGCGCCAACTGCACCGGCCAGCCTGCACCCTCGATCAGCTCCTCGGCCAACTCGGCCGCACCCTCACACGACTCCAGCGCCACGCCGGCCACGCGCCCGCACCCGCAACCTTCTCCACGATGGCCCGCCAGTGATTCGCACACGACCGATTGCGCAGCATCTTGCCCTTTTTGTCCAGTACGCACACCTGCACCGAATCCTGGTGGTAGTCCAATCCGACAAATACCGTTATCCTACTCATGGCCCGTTGCTCCTTATGGATGGGTTTGAGGTTAAGCTGCTTATAACCACCAGCCGAAGCAACGGGCCCTCATACCCATCTATAGGCCCTTACGGTCACTTCCGGCACGCCCGGGAAAAGGCCCGGACAATAGATTGTCGCCAGGATCAAGGAAAAGGCGCCGCCGGCCTGCCTGCCGGAGCCTCCCCTGAACCATTGGAGTCATTTGAATGAAAGCCGCAATCTTCCACGAGCACGGGGGTCCCGAAAAGCTCCTTTACGAAGACCACGAGACCCCGAAGGCCGGTCCGGGCGACGCCGTCGTCCAGGTCAGGGCCTGCGGGATGAACCACGTGGACCTCCTCCTCCTGGACGGCCGGTATCCCCCCCCCGGCGGCCTCCCCCACATCAACGGGTGCGAAGTGGTGGGGACGGTTTCCGAGGCGGGCGAAGGCGTCTCGAACGTGAAGGCCGGGGACCGGGTCATCGTCTTCCCCGGCTTCTCGTGCGGAACCTGCGAGTATTGCCTGAGGGGCGAGCGGACGGTCTGTCTGAAGTACGGGTATCTGGGCGCGGCGCGACACGGCGGCTACGCCGAGTGCGTCAAGGCCCCCGCCGCGAACTGCCTCCCGCTGCCTGAGTCCGTCTCCGACGTCGACGGCGCGGCCATCCCCCTGGCCTTTTTGACCTCGTGGCACGCCCTGATTGCCCAGGCTCGGCTTCAGCCGGGCGAGTGGGTCCTGGTTCAGGCGGGCGGCAGCGGCGTAGGCAGCTCGGCCATCCAGATCGCCAAGCTCGTCGGGGCGCACGTCGTCACGACCGTCGGCTCGGACGAGAAGGCGGACTTCGCCCGTGAAATCGGCGCCGACCACGTCATCAACTACAAGGCACAGGATTTCGCGAAGGAGACGAGGCGGATCACCGGCAAGCGCGGCGTGGACGTACTGATCGAGCACATCGGCGACGAGACATTCGAGAAGAGCATCTACTGCCTGAACCGCCTGGGCAGGCTCGTCACCATCGGCTCGCACGCCAACCACTGGACCCGGATCGACCTGCGGCACGTCTACATGAAAAACCTGAGAATCTTCGGGACGAACCTCGGCTCCATCACCGAGCTCAAGACGATCCTGAAATTTCTTGAAGCGGGCGCCCTCAAGGCCGTCGTGGACAAGACGTTCCCGCTCTCGGACGCCGCCGAGGCGACGCAGTATCTCCTGGACAGGAAGAACAAGGGGAAGGTGATCCTGGTTCCGTAGGCGACGGTCAGCACCGGAGAACAATTAACTTTGTGGGGCGGGGGGGGGCGTCTTGCCCGAGCGACAGTAACCAATATCGTTTGGTCCCTTCCTCAATCCCAATCAAGACGCGTAATGTAACCCTCATCTTCAGGAAATGACTTTGCGGGAGACAAACCCTCCGCCCGCTTGTGCAGCTGGATCGTCTTCAGGTGGACGTACGCCTCCCAGGGGTAGTGGCGGAAGGTGGACTCCAAGGTCTGGTGGAAGACGTCGGGGTCCTCCTCGTCCTTCCACATTTCTCCCGGATGGGCGGGCATGACGAGGTTTTCCAGGTAATCGCGCACGCTCTCGCTTGTCGGCCAAGCCCGGTCCGGGGGCACGGTCCGGCGCAGAACCTTTTCCCGTAGTGAGCCCAACGTCTCGCCTTCCAGGATCTCCCGGGCCAGGGCGCAGGAATCCTCGAAGGCGGCGAAGATGTCCTCCATCGCGTGAAACTTCTTCGGGTCGAGCATCCGGTCCGCTCCCCCCGCCTTGATAAGCGATGGGTCTCTCGGGAGGTTTTCGCCGAAGAGCGTCTTTCCCCAAAATCCAAGGAACAACAAATACGGAATCCATGCCGCGTGGCTAACCTGCTCGCGGATGGACCAATGTCCCCAGCCCTTGTCCATCCGGCGGCGGTTAAGCTGCGCCTCGGTCAGGCCGCGGACCTCCTGCCTGAACAATCCCGGGAGCGTGGAATACTCGGGGAACGCCTGAAGGCCCGGCGTCGCGAGGTCTTCACTCATCTATTAAACCCCTTTTTTTATCCACAGATTACACAGAGGGAAAAACAAGACGAAAAATCTGTGTAATCTGTGGATAATTCGTCTTTGCTTTAATCTATGGATCACCTTCTACGAACGCGCGGGATGACTTCTTCGGCTATCAATCGGATCACCGATTCCAGGTCGCCGCCGGGAGGGATCAATGCCCAAAAGCCGAAGCCCTGGACGCCGATGTCCGCTATCTTTCTAATCTGTGAGGCCACGTCCTCCGGCGTCCCGGCCCAGGCGAAGGCGTCCACAAATTCCTCGGGCACCAGCGGTCCCGCCTCGTACATAAGCTCGTAATCGCGCTTTGCGATCATCTCCTCCAGGGTGGCCGGAATCTTCAGGCCGCACCGCGTGACGAAATCCCGGTTGGGATAGCTGGACCAAAGCAAAAACGCGATCATCTGCCTCACCCCCTCGCGGGCCTTCTCCCGGTCCGGGTGGACGCACGTGTCCACGCGCGAGATGATCTCGATCTCCTCCATGCGCCGTCCGGCCCGCTCCGCGCCCTCGGCCACGAGACCGACGGCCCGCTCCACATCCTGCGCCCGGGCGAGGGTGGCGAGCATCGCGCCGTCCCCCGTCTCCCCGGCGAGGCGCAGGACCGCCCGGCCCCGCGTGGCGATGACAACGGGGATATCGGGCCGGGATTCATAGTGGAGCCTCCCGCCCTTGCAATGGACCACCTCGCCCTCGACCGTGACCGTCTCGCCGCGCCACATCCCGCGCATGACCTCGACCGCCTCCCGGATGGCCCCCGCGGGTTTGGAACGCGCGACGCCCATCACGGGGAACCCGGCCCCGCCGGCACCGATCCCCATGACGACGCGCCCGCCGGAGATCTCATCCACAGTCGAGACGGCCGCTGCCGAGATGCACGGATGGACGCTGTAGGGGTCGACCAGGGCCGCGCCGATGCCGATCCGATCGGTATGGACCGCCGTCAACGTCATCGAGGCGATCATGTCCCACCCGAACTTTTCGTTCGAGTGCCAAAGCCGGTCGAAGCCGAGGTCTTCGGCCATCTTGATGATTCCAATCCGCCGCTCAACGGGATAAGAAGAAACCGTCCGCGAACTGAACCCCAGGTCGAAGGCAATCTCCTCACGTGACACGTAGCGTTCTCCAATTGTCCTCAAGGGGACTTCAAGGATGACAAGTCACTCTGAGCGTGGGTCAACCGACTCTCGACCCGCCCCGTAACGGCGCGATGACCGCCTCGGCGAACCACGCCATCTGCTCGCACATCTCTTCGACCGTGTGGGACGGGAACTGGATCGCCGTGATCTGGTCCACGCCGGCCTCATCCAGAAACGTAAGCTGCTCCAGGACGCTGGCGGGGCTTCCAATCAGGTTGTTCGTCACGGCGAGAGCGGGATCGCGTCCGGAGTGCGCCAGCGATTTCCGGTGGGCGACCATCCCCGTCTTGCCGTACCCGGCCCGGGCCTCTTCGAGGGTTTTTCCCAGAAAGAGGGTCAACTGGACCGCCGCCTCCACCTCCGACGGCTCGCGTCCGGCCTCTTCGGTGAACTTCCGGAGCAGCGCCACGCGCTCCTTGATCTCCTCGAAGGGCCGCCAGCCCGGCAGCCAGCCCTGCCCGTGCCTCGCCGCGCGCCGGATGACGTCGGTGTTGTGGCCGCCTACGTAGATGGGAAACGGGTCCTGAACGGGCTTGGGCCGCATGGCAATGTCCCGGAACGCGATGTGCTCGCCCTCGAAGCTCGCGTCCCGCTCGGTGAAAAGGATGCGCAGCGCCGCCAGCGATTCGTCCAGCAGGTCCCCCCGCCTCGCCCGGCTCAGCCTCGGACAGTTAGCGAGGAACTCCTCCCGGTAGGCCCCGATCCCGACGGCCAGCGTCAGCCGCCCGCCCGTGAGTCGGTCCAACGTAGCCACCTGCTTCGCCAGCAGAACGGGGTCGCGCACCGGGATCATGATCACCGCCGTTCCCAGGCGAATCGTCTTCGTATGGGCGCCGACCGTCGCCAGGGTGATCAGAACCTCGTAGAAGTTGGGCGGGTCCGGGAACTCCTTCCTGACGTAAGGGGCCGGCGTGATGTGGTCGTTGCCGAAAACGCCGTCATACCCCAGCCGCTCCGCGTCCCGCGCCAGCGTGACGAACTCCTCCGGCCGGGCGAAGGGAATGGGATTGACCAGCCCTTCCGTGCAGGTGGGCAGCTGGACGCTGAATTTCATTTCACAACCTCATGTCACACGCGGGTCTGATGACGGGCGATTTGAGCGCGTCAGTTCTTGTAGCCGTAGACGTCGCTCAGCGTGCCCAGCAGCGCCCCGATATCCCCGCGCACGACGGGGATATCGCCCAGGAGCTCCTCCGTCGCCGCCGGGTCCTTGAGGCCGGTGGCCGTCAGAACGGCGACGACGGTGTCGCCCTCCTGGATCCGGCCTTCCGATCTCAGGTTCCGAATCGCCGCCAGCACCGCTATGGAAGAAGGCTCCGCGTAAATCCCCTCCCGCGCGCCCAACTCCGCCTGAAGCGCGAGGAGGTCTTCGTTCTTCACGGTCGAGACCAGACCGTCCGACGCCCTCAGCGCGTGGAGCGCCTGATAGGTGCTTTGGGCGACGTTGATGGACCCGGCCGCCGACGGCGAGGGCGGGGTCCGCGCGGGGATGGCATCGACACCCTCCCGCAGCGCGGTCCCCAGGGAGCCGGCCGTCTCGCCTGCGACCATCCGGGGGCGCGAGGTGATGAACCCCATCTCCGCGAACTCGCAGAACCCCTTCCAGATCCCGAAAATCGCGTCCCCGTAGGCCACCGGGCCAACGCAGCACGCCGGGCTGCGCCCACCCAGCCGCCCGCCGCCCTCGTAGGCGCGCGACGTATAGCCACCCCCGC
>CAYRGS010000152.1:0-5625 GCA_964423875.1 uncultured bacterium | reverse complement strand
GCCTCGAGCTGACCCGGGAGGAGGTCTTTTATACGGTGACAAAGAACGGGGCCTGGGTGAACCTGCGAACGGCGGTCAAGAAGGACGGCAGCTTGCACGCCCGTCGGGTGACCATCCACTGGGACATCGGGGCGTACTGCGACATCTCCCCCCGCGTTGTCAAAAACGGCGGATACGTCTCGGCGGGTCCCTACAAGATCCCGAACATCCACGTGGATTCCTATTGCGTCTACACCAACAAGCCGCCCGGCGGGGCCTTTCGGGGATTCGGCGTCCCCAAGGTGGCCTGGGCCTTCGAATCCCAGATGGACGACATCGCCCAGTCCCTGGGGATGGACCCGCTGGCGATCCGGCAAAAGAACGTCGTCGAGGAGGGGACCATCTTCGCCACCGGCGCGAAGCTCCACAGCGTCGGGTTCAAAGCCGTTCTGGAGAAGACCGCCGAGGCCATCGGCTGGGGAAAGCCGTGCGGCCCCGCCCCTCCCCCGCCCGGCAAGGCCCGGGGCAAGGGCCTCGCCTGCATCATCAAGAGCACCCTCACCCCTTCGACATCTTCAGCCTTCGTCAAGGTGAACGAGGACGGCACGGTCTCCCTGCTTTCGAGCACCATCGAGATGGGCCAGGGGGCCGATACACTTCTCTCCCAGATCGTGGCCGAGGAGATGGGCGTCCCGCTCTCCGTCGTCTCCCGGGCCCAGCCCGATACGGACGTGACCCCCTACGACCTGACAACCAGCTCGAGCCGCTCCACCTTCCACATGGGGACAGCCGTCCGGATGGCGGCCATCGACGCCCGCAACCAGCTCGTGGAGATTGCGGCCGAGATGCTCGAGGCGAGCGCGGAAGACCTCGAAGTCGCCGAGGGACGGATCGCCGTCCGCGGAAACCCGGAACGGGGCCTGACGGTCGAAGAGCTGGTCCAGGGTCACTTCAAGACGAAGGGCGGCAATATCCTGGGCCGCGGGGTGATGAAAACCGAGGGGGGAAAGCTCGACCCGGAAACGGGCCAGGCCGAGACCACCACGGCCTTCTGGTTCGTCGGGGCCTGCGCAGCCGAGGTCGAGGTCGACACCGATACGGGAGAGGTGAAGATCCTCGATTTCGTGAGCACCGTGGACGTGGGCCGGGCCATCCACCCGGTCCATTGCCTGGGGCAAATCGGCGGGGCCGCCGCCCAGGGAATCGGCCAGACCTTCTATGAAGAGCTCAGGTACGACAACGGCCAGCCGACGAACCCCAACCTGCTCGATTACGCCCTGCCCTCCTTCATGGAAACGCCCGAGCGTTTCAGGTCGTTCATCGTCGAGAACCCCCACCGGAACGGACCTTTCGGGGCCAAGGGGGTGGGCGAATCCTCCATCGGCGCGACGGCCCCGGCCATCGCCAACGCCATCTTTCACGCCGCCGGGATCCGGCCGAAACACCTGCCCATGACCCCGGAGTCCATCCTGGCGCTGCTGCGCGAAAAAGCGGGAGAACCTCCTTCATGAGCGGACGTCCCCTACAGCTTTCGGTGAACGGAAAGACCCATGAGATCACCGTTCCAGACCACAGACTCCTGCTGGACACCCTCCGGAACGACCTCGGGCTCGAGGCCACCAAGGAGACGTGCAGCCTGGGCGCCTGCGGGGCCTGCACGGTCCTGCTGGACGGCGAGGCCATCGCGTCCTGCATCACCCTGGCGCGCTACGCCGAGGGCAAGGAGGTGACGACCCTCGAAGGGATCGCCCCGGGCGACGACCTTCACCCGCTTCAGAAGTCGTTTCTGAAGCACAGCGCCTTCCAGTGTGCCTTCTGCACGCCCGGGATGATCATGATGGCGAGCGCCCTGCTCGCGGAGAACCCCAAACCCTCGGAAGCCGAGATCCGGGAGTACATGGCCGGGAACATCTGCCGCTGCACGACGTACCATGAGATCATCCAGGCCATCAAAGACGCCCACACCTTTGCTTGAGGACGGACCATGACGAACAACCCGGAAGTGGACGCCGTCATCCGGAACGTGCAGGTCGTTACGCCATCCGGCATCCTGCGGGATGCGGGCGTCGCCATCAACCAGGGCCGGATCGCGGCCATCGGCGAGGAGGCGCGCCTTCCGCCCGCGCGGAAAACCATCGACGGGGGCGGGAATCACCTCCTCCCCGGCGTCATCGATCCCCACACCCACCCGGGCCCCTACCGGCCGTTCGAGGACGACGTGGCCTCCGAGACCCGTAGCGCCGCCGCCGGGGGCGTGACAACGATGGTCGGGATCGTCAAAAGCACCCGCCTAGGCCAGCCCTACAAGAAATACGTGGATCCGGAGGACGTGGTCTCGTTCGCCGAGGTCTTTCCCCGGGCCCGGGACATCATCAACGAGCGGGCTTTCGTGGACATGGCCCTGACCTTCGCCATCGTCTCGGACGACCATGCCAGGGAGATTCCCCTCTACGCTGAGGAATGCGGGGTCACATCCTTCAAGTTTTATCTCGGCTACGCCAAGGCCACCCGTTGGTCCTCGCGGATCGGCCTCCCCACCACGTGGGACGACGGGACCCTCTTCCTGGGTCTGGAGGCGGTGGCCAAGGTCGGGGGCGTCGCTCCCTTCCACGCCGAGAACCGCCAGGTGGTCCGCATCCTCCAGGAACGCGTCAAGACGGCCGGCAAGAAGGACCTCGCGGCCTGGGAGGAGGCCTCGCCCGACTTCCTGGAGGCCGTGGACATCCTGAAGGTGGGGTTCTTCGCTAAGCACCTTGGCTGCCACGTCTACGCCGTCCACCTAAACTCGGCCATGGGGCTCGAGATGGTCAAGAAGGTCCGGGCGGAAGGGGCGAAGATGACGGCGGAGGTCTGCACGCAATACCTGACCATCTCAAAGAACGACTGGCCGTTTCCCGGCGCGATGGCCGTCAACCATCCGCCCATCCGCGACGAGGCCAACGCGGACGCCCTGTGGGCGGGACTGGCGGCGGGCGACATCCAGTGCGTCGGCACGGACCACGTCCCCGGTTTCCGGGAAGAGCTGGTGAACGAGGAAGACGTGTGGCAGTCCGCCTCGGGGATGACGGGCAGCGCGACGCTCCTGCCCCTGCTCCTCAGCGAGGGCGTGAACAAGGGCCGCCTCACCATCGAGCGGGTCGCCCAGGTGACCTCGGAGAACGTGGCGAAGGCACTCCACCTCTATCCCCGAAAGGGGGCTCTTCAGGTGGGCTCGGACGCCGACCTCATCCTGGTCGACTTGAGCGAGAAGCGGACGGTCCGGGGCAAGGACCTCCACACGGCGTCGGACTTCTGCGTCTTCGAGGGAAGGGAGCTCACCGGCTGGCCGGTCATGACGATGCTCCGCGGACAGGTTGTCATGGAGAAGGGCAACATGGTCGGGGAGCCGCAAGGACAGTATCTCCACCGCAGTCTTGACTGAATCCGGAAAACGACGCGGGATCTCGTCTGCCAATTCATTGAGGGTGGGTCCAAGCCTGCCCCCCGAACGAATCTATCGGGGGTCCCCGCCTGCTTTGTGTCTCAATTCTTGTCCTTCTTCAATCTGTGTAATCTGTGGATCGCCTTGACCTGCGGTTCTTGCGGTCTAGGCGAAAAACCCTATTCTTCTTCCTTCTAAAATATAAACCCATTTATTTTATTGGGATTCCGCCTTTGGCTTTGCTTCGTACTTTTTTATTCGCTGACGCCCTCGGGGTACGGACCCGCCCGTCGGCGGGACGGACCCGGCCGTCGGTGGGAACGGACCCGGCCGTAGGCGAGAACGAACCCGCCCGTAGGCGGGGGTGAGGCTCCAACATGAAACCCCAGTCCACAGTAGACCTTTGTGCGTCTTTCCGGTCGGCTTCGACGTTTTTGAAATCGATATTCAAGGACAAAAGAAAGCAGCCGTGCCTTTCGGTGCACTTTGCCGACGGTTCATGCCGTAAAGAAAAGACCCCCTTCTGGTTGCCGGCAACCCTACAGTGAACGGTCAGACCGGCATAGGCAGTAATTGGTTGATCCGCACCAAAATGAGGGCGAACACCTCCCTGGACACCGCCCCTCGACAATCTGGAAGATGATTTGCCGGACATCGCCGTCGAGGAGGCCCGCCTGGCCCGCGATACCGTCCGGTCGATGATCGCGAGCGTCTGCGGCGCGGCGGGCCATGTCCCGCGAAGAAAATGACTACATTAAATCCGGATAATCGCCCAATGTTAGAATGCGGAATCTGCGATTGGATTCATTGGCGTTCAGGCTTCCACAGGAGGATGAAAAATGATCATTGACAGCCATTCCCACATCGGCGACTACAGGGGTGTTTGGAGCAAGAAGATGGTGGACTCTCTCATGCCCCAGTTCGGCAGGTGGGATTACTGGATGGACCCCAGCCGGAAATGGCGTCCAGAGGATTTTCACATCGATCCCGACCGCTATGTCGAATACATGGACAAGACGGGCATCGACATGGCGGTCATTTTTGGGTTGGCGATTACCCACTTAGACTGCTCCACGACCGCTGAGTACGTGGCGGAGATCGTCGCGCGGCATCAAAACCGCTTTATCGGGTTCCACGTGGTCGATCCGATTGGAGGCCTCAAGGCCGTCGAAGAAATTGACCACGCGGTGAAAGATCTCGCTTTGAAGGGAATCAAGATCTTTCCGGCCTACAACGAAGTTGCGCCCAACGACCCCCGGCTCTTCCCCATCTATGAAAGATGTCTCGCGCTCGATATCCCCATCACCGTCCATATGGGCTACACGACGACGGCGAGAGCGATGCTGGAATTCCAAAGACCGACCCTTTTGGATGAGATCGGGCTCCTTTTTCCCGGTCTCAAGCTCATTGTTGCTCACTTGGGCTGTCAATGGTCCTATGAGACGTTGATGCTCATGGAAAAGTATCCCAGTTTTTATGCGGATGCCTCCATGATCTATTTCCCTATCGATCATATCGCGAGAACCTTGTCCTGGGCCAAACATTTCGGGAGCATCACGCGTATCATCTATGGTTCCGACTACCCATTGCTGGATCCCGGAGCAGGCATCCAACTATTCCGCAGAGTTCCCCAATACACGGAGAAAGCAGGCATTGAACCCGTCGTAACCGACGATGATATCGATATGGTTCTCGGCCGGAACGCCGCACAACTGTTCAATGTATCGGCGCGCTGAATCAGCTTTGCCGTCTCCGGAACCGGCGGGATGATGTTGCCCCTTATGAAGACGGACACTTTTGACGCGACCTGTAAATCTGAGTGAAACGAACACGCGAGATCTTTATGAGGCATTCGACGGGTCTGACTTAAAATCAGAAATTAAAAAGCGCCTTCACACGCGATAACGGGCGGCACGTTGCCCTCGAGCCCGGCTATTGATCCCTGTATTATTAATGACCTAACTGCGTATCGCCTGAAAGGGGCCGGTACAGAGCCCGGCCCTACTTGTCCATTGCAGAATCGTGCGGAGGGGCGGGGCTCCGTACCCGCCCAGGAAGTGTCGGGGAATCCTCCGGACTTTTTGTTGAGCCGCTTCATGTAGGATATTATTTATGCCATCCTCAATAATTCGCATCCACGTCCACGCCCAATTCCCGCATGAAGCGACGATAGTGCACGGCCACGGCGTCCGGGGTTTTGAGATGGAGCTCTTCGGATAGATCCA
>CAYRGS010000151.1:1104-5693 GCA_964423875.1 uncultured bacterium | reverse complement strand
GATGGCCCCATTGTGGCCGATGGCAACGCGGATTTTATTGACCGGCTTGGCCGCCTCGGCGGGGCCAGCCATCCACCCCATTACCAGTGCGCCCGCCAACACAAAACAGAACACCCGCCTCCAGAATGCCTGTGTACTCATGGTCCCCTCCTTTTTGCAGCATAATAAAGGTTCTTCATCTTGCGCCGCTCAGGTAGCGCGAGATCCCCGATTCTCATGAGGCGTCTTGCGCCTCGAGGGCGGCCAAGACCCGGTCCGCCGTGAATGGCATGGTGTTGATTCGAACCCCGACGGCGTCGTAAATCGCGTTGGCGACGGCCGCGGCGGTCGGAACCAACGACGGTTCGCCGATCCCTTTGGCCCCGAAGGGGCCCGAGGGGTCCGCCTCTTCTACGAGAAGAGTCTGGACTTTCGGCGCGTCTAGACTGGTGGGGAGCTTGTAGTCGAGGAGCGTCGGGTTGGTTACAGCGCCATCCTCGAAAATGATCTCTTCGGAGAACAGCCAGCCTATCCCAGTTGCTGCTGCTCCTTCAATCTGACCTTCGCACCCCTCCTTGCTGATGGCTTTGCCAACATCGTGGGCGGAATGAAGGCCGATGACTTCCACCTGGCCGGTCTCGGTGTCCACTTCCACCTCGGCGATTTGCGTGGCGTAAATGAATGTCGAGTACAACCCCGCATCGTGCCACCCCTCGATTTTCAGGTCTTTGGGGGCGTCGTATTCGAGCTTTTGAAAGAAGGACCCCCTCCCCATGATCGCCCCGCCGTCGGCGTAAAGACCGAACATGACCACATCGTTGTACGCGGCTTTGCGGTCGGGGGCGCTTTGGACGTACACCTCGCCGTTCTCCATCTCCAAGTCCTTCGGGTCCGCCTCCAGCATCGATCCCGCGATTTCCAGGAAACGCTCTTTGACCTCGGCCGCGGCGCGCAGGATGGCGTTGCCCGTGTTGTAAGTGGTCCGGCTGGCGTCCGTCGCCCAGTCATAGGCCGTCGTGAGGGTGTCGGACATGACAATGGAGACATTTTCGAGAGGAACCCCCAAGGCCTCGGCGGCGATTTGCGACAGGACGGTCCGCTGCCCTCCGCCCACCTCCGACCCGCCTGTCAGGATCGTGATGGACCCGCCGATGTCCATCTTCATGAGGGCCGCGGAGGTGAAAATGGCGCTCACGTGCTGCATCGAGGCGACGCCGATCCCCCTCTTTTTCCTGGGATCCCCGGGTTCGCGAACGGGCTTCGTGTTGTTTTCCCAATCCCAGCCGGCGCTCTCCGCTGCCCGGCGAAGCGTCTCTTTGAAAGCCGCGTGGGGGACGGGTTGGCCGGTCAATACACGGTCTTGCCCGGTGATCGCGTTCTTCATTCGGAGTTCGACGGGGTCCATGCCGAGGGTTTCCGCGAGTTCGTCCAATTGGGATTCACC
Source organism: uncultured bacterium (assembly GCA_964423875.1). Taxonomy (GTDB): domain Bacteria; phylum UBA8248; class UBA8248; order JACPRG01; genus CAYRGS01. The sequence continues at coordinate 4,270 of CAYRGS010000151.1, read as the reverse complement.
CGCGTAGTGAATCTGGGGGCCGCCATACCCCCGGTACGCCCCGAACGGGAGCTTGTTGGTGTAGACCAACCTCGCCTCCACGGCGACATTCGGGATGGAGTAAGGGCCTTGACCGTGCAAGATGGCGAATTCCGTCACCCCCGGCCCATGGGTGGCGTACGCCCCGGAGTCGACGATGAAATTGAATTGTCGGGCGGTGATCCGGCCGTCCTTCTTGGCGGCGGTCTTGTACTCGACGGAAAAGGGGTGCCGGGGATTTCCGGAGATAAACTCTTCCTCCCGTGTCAGAACGAGTTGGACCGGCCGACCTGTTTTCTGGGCCAAGAGGATGGCGTGTGGTTCTACGCGCATATCCACTTTTCCACCGAACCCTCCGCCGATGAATGGTGCGACGACCCGAACCTTGCCGGGAGTCAGAAGCAGCGTTTGCAACAGCTGCATCCGGATGGTGGACACCGACTGGGTGCTTGTCCAAACCGTGACCTTTCCGTCCGCTTCCACTTGGGCGAGCGCGGCGTGAGGCTCCATGTAGCCCTGGTGATGCGTCGTGGTCCGGAACTTTTGTTCCACAACGTGATCGGCTTCCTGAAACGCCTTCTCCGGGTCCCCCCTGAGGATGCGGATCTTGGCCAAAACGTTTCCGGAACGGATGGGATCCAGGCCGGGATTGGTCAGGTACTGTTCCAGATCTTCGTGGATGATGGGGGCGTCGGGACGCATGGCTTCCATGGGATCGAAGACCGCCGGGAGCTGCTCGTAATCGACGTCGATCAACTCGGCCGCTTCCGCCGCGGTGTCCTCGTCCGCCGCTGCGATGGCCGCAATCGGCTCCCCGATGTAGCGGGCCTTTTTGTGCGCGAAGATGACCCCGTCCTGCATGTACGGCCCGAATCGCAGAAGATTTCCGGCCTCGTCTTTCGGATAGTCCTTCGCTGTGACGATGGCCTTCACGCCTGGAACTTTGAGGGCCTTTGAGAGATCGATGTTCAGAATTTTCGCGTGGGCGAATTTGCTTCGGTGATATTTCCCGTACAACATCCCGGGAAGGTGCATGTCTGTGGCGAAAACCCCTTGGCCGGTCGCCTTTTGAGCCCCGTCCTCTCGCGGTACGCTTTTCCCGACCCACTTGAGCGCTTTCACGTCCTCTACCGGTAGACTCATCGCCTCTTCCTCCGGAAATGTAAATGTCCGGCAATTCTCAATCGCTCTTTTCGACTTCCTTCTCATTCGTCATTTCAAGCTCTGGTGCGTCGATGTTTCCCGCCGAGCTTTCAGGCGTTCGAAGATTTCGTGCGGGTTCCCGCTTTTTGACCCGCTGTCTTCCCGGAATTTCTGAACAGGGGAGTTTCCCATTTCAAACCGGGAACGTTCCCTCCCTGACCGCCATGGAACCTTAAAGCCATTTGAATGTCTTCCACCGGGATTGTCAACAGAGCGTCGAACCCGAAAAATCCTGGCATGACCGTCCCGACCGAGGCGATGCACGCGGCCCTTCATTGCGGCCTGTTGTGCTTGCATTTTTCATCTGAGACACGATTGGGGTCGCCGCGGAGGCGCGCGCGTCGGCGGTTACTCGCCTTTTTTGCCCAATGAATGTGTTGGGGGGGGGGCCCAGAGGGCGATGACTCAACCATCCCCCCCTGGGTTCTTGTTCATTCAGGGGATCGGCCGGATGAAACCGGTCTCCTTGTCGATTTGGAGGCGGTCCACCAGAGAGCTGTCTTTCGTTCGTTACGCTCTCGGCCGTGAAGCGGGTCGCTTCCTCCTTCAGCGCGCCGAGTTTGAGGTTCGGGTTTCCGATCCAGGCTATTGAGTCCTATATTATTAATGGCCTATTTGCGTCTCGCGTGAATGGGCCGGTACAGAGCCCGGCCCTTACAGGTCCATTGCAGGATCGCGTGTAGGGGCGGGGCCCGTACCCGCCCCAGAAATATCGGGTGATCCCCCGAACCTTTCGCTGACCCGCCACGTATAGGACATTATTTATGCCATCCTCAATAGTTGCTGTTTGACGAGGGTCTCGGCCTTCTCCTTTGTCAGCTTCTCACCGGCCGGTTTCCCCGGGAGTTGCCCGCATGGGTTGAACCCGAGTCCAACTCCGGGGCCTCGGTGCATCCAGCCGGGTCCGCCCGAGCGTCCCTGCCTCATCGATCCGCGCATCATCCAGCCGGAACCCATGTGGGCGCCGCCCATCATTCCCCAGCCGCCCCCGGGTCTTGGGTCCGCGACGGCGTAGCCAATCAGGCCGATGCCGAGAACAACGGCCAAACCGATCACAAGCGACTTTTTCATGACTTGATCCTCCTTAGACAAAGGCGCGGCCTTCTTGCCGGCGGATGAGATGACCTTTGTCAACGAGCCGGTTCATGACCGTCTTGACCGTGCCGTAGGCGGGGGCGCGATCGGATCCCAGGCCGTCCATCACGTCCTGGACGCTGACTTCCCTTGCGGGCGGACGCTCTTCGGCGCTCCAGACGAATTCCATAATGTCCGCCTCCAAATCCCCAAAGACCCGCTTGAGGCCCTCGGCGCCGGGGAGAAAGGTCTTGGGGCTCTCTTGTCCGATGTTTGGTTTCATCACACCTCTCAATATGTGCTACGCCTTGTAACAGTTGTATGACCTGGATCACGTCCGTAATAAAACGGGTCCCCAGTGCGAACAAATTTTCCGCGAGGTCAGGTGAGCGCGGCTTCGGGAAGGTCCGCCGGGAACCGGCGGTCAGCGTCCGACGATCTTGAAGCGCACGGGGATCTTCGCCCAAGCGCCGAGTGGCGGCGGGTCGCCGTCGAAGGCGAATCGCCAGGAGGAGGCGGATCGGGACGCGGCTCGATCCAAGAGCGGGGAGCCGGAGGATCGGGCCACTTTGACCCTCCCCACTCGGCCGTCCAAAAGGATCCTCAGCCGAAGGAGGACGGTTCCCTCGACGCCGCGCCTTCGGGCTTCAGCCGGATAGACGGGCGCCGTCCGGCTCAAAGCGCGGAGCCGAAAAGGCGTTCTCCCGCGCACGCCCGCGCCGGAAGGGCTTCGCCGGATGGACGATTTGAGGCTCGCCGCGCCGGCCGGTTGGACACGGGGAGGGGCCTTGATCTTTGACACGCTGCGGGGGGAGGGGGGGGCGGACGCCCCCGGGCTCCAGACAGGGCCGGGCTTTTCGGCCCGGCGCCC
>CAYRGS010000151.1:0-1094 GCA_964423875.1 uncultured bacterium | reverse complement strand
TCCGAAGGGGACGCGTACGTCCATCGTGCCGGCCTTTCAGGCAACGAGGCCGCCTCCAAAGGGTCGGGCGGCAACGATGTGGGCGCGGTTGGCGGCAGGGCGCGCCTTGGCCTTTTCATCGCGCGCGGGACCGGCTTGCGCTGCGCCGTGCCCGGGGCGGAGTTGCGGGAGCGGGTTGTCTGCACCGCCGGACGAGCCGCCTTGATCACACGGGACGGTGGGGGGAGGGGGGGCGGAGGGGCTGCACGTCTTTTCCGAACCGCGGGGCCGGGGGGTTCGGCCTCCGGGGTGGCCTGAACTTTTCGGACGGCAGGGATCGACTCCAGGGTTACGCGGACCCGGGACGCGCGCGGCGCCGCGGGCGCGTGGATCTCCATCCGCCCGGCGGCCCAGGGGATCGCCAGGGCGTGGATCCCGGCGGAGATGGCGAGCATCTTCCACATCGTTCGGCTTCGCATGATCGAGCCGGAATTCCTCCCCTTTGAACCCCGTTCCGGATCCGCGCGTCCTCGTCCCTACTCCCGACGGCCGAACTCCATCCGGATTTCCCCCAGGACGGTCACGCCGGGCGCGCTGAATCCGAACACCTCTTCGTAGTCGTTGTCCAGCAGGTTCTGCGCGCTGACCTCCAGCTTCATCCCGCGGATGGTCTGCGTCGTCCATGGGAGCCGGTAAGACAGCCTGAGGTCCAGGCGCCCATACCCATCCAGGGTTGCCCGCGTGGACGGGGAGGTGGAAAAGTTCACGTCCTTCGATTTGCCCACCAACAGGGCGGACACGCTTCCCTCGATCCGCTTGCCCCGGTAACCGGCCTGGATGGAGCCCCGGTGCTTGGGCCGGCGTATGACTTCTTCCCCTTCGGTGAACACCACGCCCCCGGCCCCGCCGGCGTCCAGGACTTCGGATTCGGTGTAGGTGTACCCCCCCTGGAAGCTTAACCCGTATCCGGGAGAGACCAAAAGGGAGGCCTCGAGTCCCCGTGCCTCCACCTCCTGGACGTTCAGGAAGTCGGGCCCGGGGCCGCCGATGAAGGCGATGAGGTCATCGAAGCGGGTGTAGAAGTACGTCAGCCCTGCCCGGATCTTTTTCTGATA
>CAYRGS010000150.1:0-5793 GCA_964423875.1 uncultured bacterium | reverse complement strand
CGGCGAGATCTTCGCCGCTTCGCTGAAGAAGGCGGGAATCGTCATTTTGCCGATGTTGTTCGATGTGAAGGCGTCCGGCGGGCGGGTGGCGCGCTCTTCTCCCGCCGCCGCCCGTTGGCGGGCGCGATCGGCCGTGAATATCCTGGGGCGCGACCGCTCGCGGGCCTTTCCGTACAGCGGCGCGAACCTGCCCATCCCGGCGCTGCTCGCTTCGGCCGAGGACATCGGGTCCATCAATCTTCAGTCCGACCCGGACGGCCCGAGTCGCAGGCTGAAACCGTTGTTCCTCTATCAAAAGCGCCGCTACGCCGTGTTCCCGTTGACCATCGCCATGCGGGTTCTCGGGACGCGGAACGTCCGGTTCAACCGGGCGGGGGAGCTGGCCGTCGGCGGCGTCAAGATTCCACTGAACCGCCGGGGCGAGATGATCCTGAAGTGGCACGGACCTTCAGACCGGATCTACCCTATTTATCCCATCGCGAGGCTTCTTTCTTCGTTCAAGCAGATCCACGAAGGGAAAAAGCCCGACCTGGACCCGAAGGTCTTCAAAGACAAGATCGTCCTCATCGCGGGAACCGCCGCCGGCACTTACGACTTGCGGGTGACGCCCTACTCTTCCAAGATGCCGGGCGTGTTCATCCATATCGCCGCCTTGGACAACATTCTGGCGGGGGACTTCCTGCGCGAGACGCGGGGCCTGGTCGCCCTGGGCACGCTGGCGCTGTTGTGCCTGCTGACGGCGGTCACGCTGGTCGCCTTCTCGACCTTCCGGGTCAAGATCGCGCTGGTCCTCGCCTACGCGGCCGGTTATTACGGCCTTTCGATTTGGCTCTTTCGCGCGGCGGGCCGCTGGGTGGACCTGGTCACGCCTGAAACCGGCGTCTTCGTGACCTTCCTCGCCGTTTCAGTCCTGGAATATTTCACCGAGGGCAAGCGCAAGCGGCAGGTCAAGCACATTTTCCAGCACTACATGACCCCCACGGTTGTCGAAAAGTTATTAGAGAACCCCGACGGCGTGAAACTCGGCGGGGAGAAGAAGGAGCTGACCGTGTTCTTCTCCGACCTGAAAGGTTTCACCTCGATTTCCGAGGGCCTGACGCCGGAAAAGCTCGTCCTCCTGCTGAACCGTTACCTGACGGCGATGACCGACATCATCCTCGTCCACGAGGGATACCTGGATAAATATGAAGGCGACGCCATCATGGCCGTCTTCGGGACACCGCTGGATCAGCCGACGCATGCAACGCTGGCCTGTTACGCGGCGCTGGAGAACCAGCAAAAGCTCGAATCCCTCCGTGTGGAGCTTCTCCGCGAAGGGTTCCCCGAACTCCGCTGCCGGATCGGACTGAATTCGGGTCCCATGGTCGTCGGAAACATGGGGTCGCAAAACCGGATGGACTATACGGTCATCGGAGACACCGTCAACCTGGGCGCCCGCCTCGAAGGGGCCAGCAAACAGTACGGCACGGAGATCCTCATCGGGGAGACCACCTACACCCTCGCGAAAGAGGACGTCGAGGCCCGGGAGATCGACCTGATTCGGGTCCAGGGAAAACAGGCCCCCGTCCGGGTCTACGAGCTGTTGTCCAAGAAGGGCGAGCTGCCGCCCGAGAAGGCCGAGCTGGTCGAGGAGTACCGGAAGGGGCTCGCTGCCTACCGGCAAAAGGAGTGGGAAGAAGCGACCCGCCGCTTCGGGGCCGTGCTGGAGAAAAACACCCACGACGGTCCCTCCCGGGTGTACATGGAGCGGTGCGGTGAATTTCTGCGGACCCCCCCCGCCGGTGATTGGGACGGCGTTTACGAGATGAAAACCAAATAAGGAACCGCCATCGAGGTTCTCAGGAACCCTTTTCGCGGAAGGAGACACCCGTGAAGCGAATCATTTTCATCAGCTCGATTTTGGCCGCCCTGATCGCGGCCGGATTGGCCGCGGTCCCGGAGGCCCTGGCGGAGACCGTCTACGTCCGGGCCCGCTCCGCCAAGATCCGCTCCGGACGGACGGCCCTGGACCGGGTGGTGGAGCGGGTCCGCCGCGGCACGCCCCTCGAGGTCCTCGAAAAGGACGGACGCTGGCTCCTCGTGAAAACGCCGAAAGACAACGAAGGCTGGGTCTACGCGTCCCGCACCAGCCCGGAAGAGCCGGAGAAGAACGGCGGGCTGTTGGCCCATATCGGGAAGGAGTTCCGGGGAGACGCCGCCGGAACGGCGGCCTCGGCCGGCGCGCGCGGGCTGGACAAGGTGGCCGAAGGCTACGCTCGGCGGACCGGCGTCACGGCCGCCCACATTGCCGCCATCAACCGGATGGAAAAGTTCTCTACCCGGATCAACGAGGGGCAAGTGGAAGACTTTCTCCGCAAGGGGAAGGTGGGGGAATATCGATGAGACACCTGGAATTTTGGAAAAGAGCGTTTTGCTCGATGTTTGTGATTCTCGCCCTAGCCTCCTGCGTCGAAATCGAGAAAGGCGTCGAGTTCATCAAGACCGAAAAGGGACAACAGGTCCTCAAGGGCACGGGATCCGCGTTGAGCGGCCTCCTGCCCATCGGCCCCCGGGAAGAAAGGGCCATCGGCGGCGCCCTCGCCTCTCAGGTCGTCGCCCGGTATGGCGGCCTGGTCCGCAACCCCTCCCTGCTCAGATACGTCAACCTGGTGGGGAAGGCCGTCGCCATGACCTCGGACCGGCCGGAGATCGATTACACCTTCGGCGTCCTCAATAACGAGAAGGTCAACGCCTTCGCCGCTCCAGGCGGTTACGTGTTCGTGACCAAGGGGCTCTTGCGCCGCGTTCAAAGCGAAGCCGAGCTGGCGTGCGTCCTGGGTCATGAGATCGCCCACGTCACGAAAAAGCACATCCTCAACGTCATCCGCCGCAGCCGGGCCATCTCCGGACTGGCCCAAGTGACGCTGGCCTCGCTGGACAAAAACCCCGAGGCGTTCGACGAGATGATCAAGGAAGGGATGAAATCACTCTTCGAGAACGGCCTCGACCAGAACCTGGAATTCGAGGCGGACCGCGTGGGCGCGGACTACTGCACCCGCGTCGGTTACGACCCCGCCAGCGCCCGGCGATACCTTTTGACGATCCAGTCGCTCCGCCTGAGGGAAGAGGACGCCGTCCTGGAATCCACGCACCCCTCCGGCCGGGAGCGGTTGGACAAGCTGGACGAGTTCCTGCTCACGGTGGAAGCCCCCCCCGGCGGCTGGTCCATGCTGAGGAGCCGATACCGGCGCGCTAAAGCGCACGGGAGGATTTAGAGAGGGTCCGCTGGAAGACGCTGACGCACGACCTTCCTTCAAGCGGGCCGCCCCTACAAAGGCCGGAAGTGCCACGTTCAATCGCGGTGTAGCGTGCACCGCCTAAACATAAGGGTTGTGAGAAATACACCCTAAAACCGCTCCCACAACTTCGCCGCGCGCTCTCGCGCCCGGGCGAAAACCTCCTCCTCGTCAAGGCCCTGAAGCTCCCGGTCGCGCATGACGACCCGGCCGCCCACGACGACCGTCTGCGCCTGGAGCCCCGCCCCCCCGTAGAGAAGGTGGCCCCAGAAGTTGTCTGCCGAAAGCGGCGTCGGCGGCCGGTAGTCCGAGACGACGACGTCCCCCGCCGCGCCCTCCCGCAGGATTCCGACATCGCATCCCAGGAATCTCGAAGCGATGGCCGGGTTGCTGGCCGTCAGAAAGTCTTTGACTTCGTCCCAGGCGACACGCGGGTCCCCGGCCTCGTGCTTCTGCAACAGGTAAGCCGTCATGGCGGCGGCGTACATGTCCTGCGTCATCCCGTCCGTCCCCAGACCGGCTTGAATCCCGGTCCACCGCCGAATGGCCGCGCAGCCCACGGCGTTGTTCATATTGGACTGGGGGTTGTGGACGGCGATGGTTTCGGTCTCGCGCAGAGCGGCCAGGTCTCCTTCGTCCGCGTGGATGCAGTGGGCGGCGATCGAGTTCCGCCCCAGCACGCCGGCGTCGCGCAGGCGTTGAAGGGGGCGCTTGCCGTATCGCTCAAGGCTGTCCGTGACCTCGGGTTCGTGCTCGGAAACGTGGACATGGAATCCCACGTCCGTCCCCAGCGACCTGCCGGCCTCCAGACAGGCCCGCAAGGTCTCGTCGGAGAGGGTGAGCGGGGCGTGCAGGCCGAAGAGCCCGCCGAGGCACCCGTCTCGCTCATCTTGCACCCGGTTGAGGAACCGAACGTTTTCCTCGATCCCCGCCTTCATACCGGCCTTGCCGTTGCGGTCGGTAACTTCGTAGCAGAGAACCCCGCGCAGACCCGCCTTCCCGAAGGCGTCCGCGATAACGCCCAGGCTGCCCGCGATGGCGGACGGGCTGGCGTGGTGGTCGATGACGGTGGTGGTCCCGTTGCGGACGTAGCCGATGAGTCCGACCAAAGCACTCAGCCGGACATCCTCCAGCTCGAGAACCCGGTCAAGCCGCCACCAGAGCCGCTCCAGTATTTCGACAAAGGTTTTGGGCGGTTCGTCCTTCAGGCCCATTCCGCGGGCAAAGGCGCTGTAAAGATGCGCGTGCGCGTCAATCAGACCGGGCAGGATCAACCGGCCCCCGGCGTCCAGGACCTCCTCCCCGGACTTCGGACCCAGCGAGTCCGCGTCGCCCGCCCCGGCGATTACGCCGGCCTCGATCCGGACAGCGCCGGGGTTGAAGAACGGCCGGGAGGGATCGAACGTCAGGAGAGGTCCGTTAGTGATCAGCATTTCGTTGGCTCCTCAATTCAAGGAGGGCGGAGCGCGTTCAGGAACGGCAGTCTGATCTTATTCGATCTTCAGGGCTGGAAGAAATGGCCCGACAAGAAAAGCCCCGGAAAACAATCATCTGAACAGGGCCTTGCGTCCAATGGTATGATTCCGGACATGAGTGCGCGTCGGCTCCCCACCGGGAAACCCTTCTACCGACGTCTTCGCCCGGCCGGCCTGCCCTGGCTGGCCGCGTTGGTGCTTGTCATGCCGGCCCTCGCCGGGTGTTTTCCCTCGGGCGCCTCCGATCCCGAGCCTGCCTCTCCTCCCGGCAAGGAGGCAAAGGCCAAAACCCCGGAAAACGTGGAAAGCGCCCCAATTCTCATGCGGGCGAAATCGACGGGGAAGCCCGGGAAGCCCGGGAGGTTCTGGGTCACGGTTCTCCGCGTCATCGACGGCGTCACCTTTTCCCTCGACACGCAAAACGTCGTCCGTCTTATCGGCGTTCAGCCCCCGAAGGCACGCGTCGGGAGGACGTACCGGGAGTATTTCGAGCGGGTGACCACCCCCGCCGTACGGCGGATCGTGGAGGGCAAGCGCGTTTACCTCATGCGCGACAAAGTCATCCGGGGCCGAGACGGCCGCCCGCTTCTTTACGTGTTCCTAGAAGACCGGACTATGCTGAACGCGATCCTCATCCAGAAGGGCTACGGCCGCGTGACCCATGAAGTCCCCTTCAAGTTTCAGGATGAGTTCAAGCTCTGGGAGCGCGAGGCCCGGAGCATCGGTCTGGGCTTCTGGGCGCGCGCCGGCCGATGAAGCCGCCCCGCCCCGACCGTTCCCGCCGGGAGGCATCCCTTGTTCACCGTTGAAACCGTTGCCATCGGCTCCGAGCTCCTGACCGGTGAGGTCCTGGATACGAACACCCGCTGGATCTGCACGCACGTAACCGGAATGGGGGGCGGGGGGTCGAGCGGGCGCACATCGTGGCGGATTCTACGGCGGACATCGCCGAAGTCCTCCGGTCCTGCCTGCGCCGCAGGCCGTCCTCGATCATCACGTGCGGGGGGCTCAGGTGCACGGCCGAAGGCATGACCCGGTGTGCC
>CAYRGS010000149.1:0-5851 GCA_964423875.1 uncultured bacterium | reverse complement strand
GTGGATCCGCCAGGCCATCACGCGGGCCATCGCCGATCAGGCCCGGACCATCCGGATCCCGGTGCACATGATCGAGACCATCAACAAGTTGGTCCGGACCTCCCGCTATCTGGTCCAGGAAAACGGGCGCGAGCCCACCCCGGAGGAGATCGCCGATCGTATGGAGATGGCGGTGGACAAGGTCCGCAAGGTCCTGAAAATCGCCAAGGAGCCCATCTCCCTGGAAACGCCCATCGGCGAGGAAGAGGACAGCCACCTGGGCGACTTCATCGAGGACAAGCAGGTGATTGCGCCCCAGGACGCCGTGGTCAAGATGGACCTCAAAGAGCAGACCTTGCGTGTGTTGCAGACCCTGACCCCCCGCGAGGAAAAGGTCCTGCGCAAGCGCTTCGGGATCGGGATGGACAACGAGCACACGCTCGAGGAGGTCGGCCAGGGGTTCGAAGTGACGCGCGAGCGGATTCGCCAAATCGAGGCCAAGGCGCTGCGTAAGCTCCGACACCCGAGCCGTAGCAAGCGTCTGCGAAGTTTTTCGGATTGAATTATCCTATCCCGCGGCCGGACCCGGCGCAATGAGTCGGCGGCCAGGACCGGTCGGGGCGAGCGGGGCCCGTAGCTCAGCGGTCAGAGCCACCGGCTCATAACCGGTCGGTCCCTGGTTCGAATCCAGGCGGGCCCACCACGCATAACCTGCAGGCCGGGCGGGAAACCGGCCGGATCAGAAGAAGCCATCGTGACGGAGAAGAAGTTACAGCTTCAATCCCTTCGAGATTTTCAGATCCTGGAACAGGAGATCGCCGGCCTGGAAGCCGCGGCGGAAGGGATCCCGAAAACCCTTCAGTTGATCGAAGCTGAGCGGGAAGCGGACCGGGCGAAGCAGACCGACCTGGAAGAGCGTTGCAAGGACCTCGAGCGGGAGCGCGTGCGGCGGGAAGCCGACATCGAGTCCGAGCGCGAGCGCATGCGCAAAATCCAGGGCAAGCAGATTGAAATCAAGACGAACAAGGAATACACCGCACTCCTCCAGGAGATCGAGGGCGTAAAAGGCGCGATAGACCGGCTGGAAACGGAAATCCTCGAGATGATGGAATCGTCGGAAGAAATGATCGAGGACATCCGCCGGGGCGCGGATCGCCTTCGTGAGGAAGAGGCCCAAGCCCGCAGCCGGCAAGAGGGAAAGAAGGAAGAGTTGAGGCGTATTGAGGATCGGCTCTCGAAGCTGCGAGGCGATCATCAGCGCATCGAGCGCGACATCGACCCTGACTGGTTGTCCGAATATCAGCGGATCAAGCCCGTCCGAGGCTGGGCCGTCGCCGCATTGAACGGGAATAGCTGCACCGGGTGCCACCAAAGCCTCATTCTGCAACTGGTCCACGAGATCAAGCACGGCGACGAAATCAAGACCTGCCCCAATTGCAGCCGCATTCTTTACGCCCCCGCGACAGAGGAATCGCCCGCCGAGTCTCCGCGGCCGGCGGAGCCTACGAAGGCGTGAGCCCCGACGCGCCGGACCCCGGAAAAATCCTCAAACGCCTGGCCGAGGGCCTGGATGTCGCCCGGCTCCTGCGCGACCATCCCGAATGGACGCGGGAAGACGTCCGGCGCGCCCTGGAGACCGGGGCCGAGCGGATTTCGGAAAGCCGGCCGGCCCGGTTGACCCGGGAAGAGCCGAAGGAGCACCTTCCTCACTCCATCATCCTGTACGCCGACGGCGCATCCCGGGGAAACCCCGGACCGGCCGGGGCGGGGGTGGTCCTCTGTGACGAAGCGGGAGATGTTGTGGGCGAGTCGTTCGAGCACCTCGGCGAATGCACCAACAATGTAGCCGAGTACCGGGCGCTGATCCTGGGCCTCGAGACCGCGCTCGATCGCGGCGCGCGGCGGGTTCTGTTCCATTGCGATTCGGAGCTTCTCGCCCGGCAGCTTCAAGGGCGCTACAAAGTCAGGAGCGAAAACCTCAAGGGGTTTTATGCGAAGGCCCGGCGGCTCATCAGCGGGTTGGAGTCCTTCCGGGCGGAACACGTCTACCGGGAAAACAACACCCGCGCCGACGCCCTCGCCAACCAGGCAATCGATGAGGCGAAGGACTGAGACCTTGAGGGGACATTTTGAAAACTTCACCCGGTGGGGTGTGTCCCTCCAATTCCCCCTCGAAAATGTTCATTTCGCGAAAGCGGGCGGCCCCAAAGGGGCCGCCCGCTTTCGCAAGGAGCCGCAAGAAACATCTAGGCTCTTTTGCCGCGCCTAACAAACCGGCTTGAATCTGGAACCTTCCAAGCGTGGGAAAGGCCGAGCCAAAGGCTCGACCGCCGAAAATTTTCCTGGGGGTTCCCAACCCCTGGGAGGGGTCCTGGGGGGGGCGGCTTACAAAAAGCGCCCCCCTGGAAATTATGGTGAAGTAAAATTCTGAAGGACATAAATTAAAAAAGGGATTGCTTCAGTGGAAAGGTTTTCAAAGCCGGAGGGGGTTGCGCGGCCGCCGGCGTGTTGTACGCGCGGGAGGAAAGTCCGGGCTCCACAGAGCGGGGTGGTGGGTAACGCCCACCGGGGGAGCCCTCCAGGGGGCGAACCCCAGGGAAAGTGCCACAGAGAACAGACCGCCTACGTCCCCGGTTTCCGGGGGCCGGCAAGGGTGAAACGGTGAGGTAAGAGCTCACCAGCGGCCCGGGTGACCGGGCCGGCTCGGTAAACCCCACCCGGAGCAAGGCCAAATAGGGAAGCGTTTGAGGACTGCTCGTCCGATGCTTCCGGGTAGGCCGCTTGAGGCCGCGGGCAACCGCGGTCCTAGATGAATGGCCGCGGCTCCGCCTTCGGCGGGGTACAGAACCCGGCTTACAGACCCCCTTCGGCTCAATTTTTGGCCCGCCGGCAAGCGGGAAATCACGCCCCGGGCGTCATCAATGCCCGACCGTCGGTTTTCACGGACAGGCTACAGATACTTCAGCGGCCGGAACAGGACCTCCGCCAGGGCGTTTCCCGCTACGGCGTCTCCGAGAACGTGGAACAAACCCGCCCGCTCCGACGCCTTTCTGTCCGCGCGTCCGCCGGCCAGCCGGACGAAGACCTCTGACTGTCCCGTAAGCGTCGCAGCCACAGGCCCGCCGTCGTCGACGGCCGCCCGGCTCTCCGGACCCCGCCAATCCAGAAGAAAGTTCCGTGCCGGGTCCGTCAGGACGATCCGCACGCGGCCGCGCGGGTGGTCCGGCCGGCTTCGCAGCCGTGCATATCGGCCGAGCATGAGCGGAAGGCGATCCGTCATCAGCGGAAGGACCTCCTCGTCGAGGCGGGCACCGGGGTCATCCATGACGCGCACGTCCCAGCCGTGGAGCTGAAGCTCGAACAGCCTGAACGTCGGAATGTAGCCGAGCCTCCCCTCGCCGGACGGGTGCCAGAACGGGGCGGGGGCGTTCTCGTGCTGAATTCGCCGGATTTGCGTTTGCAGGTCGGACGCGGATGCTTCGATTTCCGACAGGAGGAGCGCCGGTCCGCCATTGACGAGACGGGTCGTTTCTTCGCCGCGCCAGTCGTTGAAGGCCGACAGGTCGGCCACGCCGAAGGGCAGGGGCGGGTCCGGGGCCGCCGCGGGCATCTCACCGGGCTCCCCCCCCCCTCCCCCTTCCTGTTCGCGGTCACTGGGATTTGGGCGGCGTGTTGATTTGTTCAGACAAACCCGGACGGATTCGGCCAGGAATTTCGCGTTGACGATGAGGTGGGCGGTGAGCTGGGCGACGGTCCAGTCCCCGCATTTTGTGGGACCGGCCCAATCGCTTTCCGATTTTCCCTGGAGGAGGGTCAGGAGCCGCTCATTCGCTTTCGGCAGTCTTCGGACGGGATCAAACCGCGCCCGGGCTTCGACGTCCACACAATCATCCAGGCTTAATAATGAGCGCTCGTGCGGGCCTGTCCCGACCCTTTCGCATGAGCGACGCCGGTGACTGATTCGCACGTCACCAGATCAGCCAGCGCTTCTTCGCTCATCCCCTCAGTCCCCTCGGGTCGTTTGGGGAGGATGATAAACCGGACGTCGGCGGTGCTGTCGATGACGCGGATTTCCACGTCATCCGGGATCACCGTCCCGAACTCGTCTTTCAGCACCCCGCGCGGGTCGACGACCACCCGGTTTCGGTACGCTGTGCTCTTGAACCAGGCTGGGGGATTACCTAGCAGCGGTCGCGGGTAACAAGAGCAAAGTGTGCAGACGACTACCCAGTGAACCTTATCGGTTTGTTCATAAGCCACCAAGTCGGTATCGTCCATCTGGACGCCGACCTCCTTGCAGGCTTCGCGGGCGTTTTCGAGTAATCTCTTCTTGAACTCTGGGTCCATCCACGCCCTGGCGACCACCCTTGCCCCTAGAGCGATATTCCGGGACTGCTCTTCTTCGACGGCTCGCCGACTCTCGTCCAGGGTGATGATTCCTTTTTCGACAAGAAGCCGGGTCAGACCACCGATCCGTTGCTCCCAGTAGGTCATCTCATGCGGGGTTGTGTCGACGTGGTGGTGGTCGTGCTTATTGTGAGGAACGGGCGCGTGCCCTTTGTTGTAGTTGTATTTCGTGAAGTCGGCGGTGTCGTCGTAGATGGGCGGGATATCGGGCTTCACCCCTTCCCCTCGGATGGGAACATGCTCTCTTTTGGCCATGGTTTTCTTCTCCTTCTCCCCCGATTACGATTGCCGGCGACCGAATCAATTGTATCTCTCAAGGACGCTCTTAATCCGTCTCCAGCCAGTGCTCAAAGATGTCGATGTACATCTTGTCGTTCCTGGAAGCATCGGGGCAGCTGTCGCCCCAGACCTCGGGATAATCGAACTTGATGCAGTAACAAGGCACGGCCGGGAGGCCGTCCATCCCATAGGCCAACTGCTCCGGGTCGGGAAACTCGCCCCGGCAGGTCTCGACGACTCCGGTTTTCCCCAGGATAAACAACGGCGTCCGGATATGTCCCCAGCGGACCTGTTTTTGGACGCGTATCCGGTCCCCAGGCTTATATTTGGGCGGCATTTGGCGAACCCTTTCATGTTTTCGAAACCGTGAAGGTGCTGATTAAATTCTTGCACTGGATCAATCGCCGGGTCAAGTCCAACATTCTTACAGTGCAGGCCGAACAACGAGGACATTTGGCTTGCGGATTGGGTAAAATGCGATCTTGCATGAACCTGTCCCGACCGAAGGGGTTCCATCGATGAACCACCATCCACATGGCGACGGCCGGCACCAAGGTCATGAACATCCCGACCACGACCACCGTCAGGAACAGGAGGCATTTGCCGACCGGCGCGTTTCAGCCATTTCAGATGACCTGAACGAGGACCGGCTCCGGGGGTATCTCGAAAAGAGCCGCGCGTGGGATCGGCCTGCCGGACCCGGCGGCGCGGAGACGCCGCTCCGCTATATCGAGGCCGAGTTGGAGTCAGAAGGTCTTCCGGTGACGGTCCATGAATGCGAGGTCTGCATCCCCCCCCTCCCCCTCCCCCTCCCCTCCAATCCGGGGGAGCGGGGGGAATGGCGCCGCATCCGCTTCCCCATGACCAACATCGTCCCGGACGGCGGGACCGCCCTTTTCGTTCTGGTGGGTGGAGGCGCGGACGCCTCGCTCCTGGAGATGGCCCGCCTGCTTCATCAGCGCAGAAACGAGCTGAGCCATGGCGTGCGCATCGCCTGGTGGAACGGGGGCGGGGTGGGTGGGTGGGGGGACGTCGGGTTCGCCGCCGCCGAGTGGTACGCGGACTACAAATTCGATCTGCTCCGCACCCGTTGCATGGCCTACTTCAACGTGGACCGGATTGTCGGCCAATCGGTTTCGAGCCATTCACCCCATGCCACCGCCGAACTGGCGAATTGGACAAAACA
>CAYRGS010000148.1:0-6065 GCA_964423875.1 uncultured bacterium | reverse complement strand
CGGAAGCCAGTAGTCCCGAAGCTGGGGCCAAAGACCAGTCTCGGTCATCCCCTTGCGGGCGGCCGATTCCATCCAATACCTCTCGCTTGGGCGTTGTGCGCGTTCTTTTCCGAACCCAAAGGAGTATACCTGAACGACGCCGGCATTGCTCATCCCATGGGCGAGAAATCGGGGTTGGCGCAGACCGCGAACGGCGGGCGGCGAATGACAACTTCCCGGCACAACTGAGAGGGGAGAGGTTACAGAATCGGCGGGAAATCCCGACGCGTTGAGGTTAGCCCTTCCACTCCGGAGACGGGATCTTCTCCCAGAAAGGCCGGACGCCCAGGTCCTCCGCGATGACGTTTGCGGCGATGTAGCCGGGGCCTCCATTCAGGCCCCCGCCGTGACAACTCGAGCTACAAAGGAACAGACCCCGGACCGGTGTGCGGAACCCCGACAGGAGGGGGTGTGGCCGGTTCACGCCGATCTGGTCCGCGGTATAGCCGCCACCGCGCTGGGAGCCCTGCACCATGTTGAGGTTCCGCCTCGAGATGTCCAACGGCGTATATACATAGGTCTTCAAGACATTGTCGTCCGTCAGGTTCGGGGCGTACCCGCGCCAGGCTTCGAGCAGACGCCGGGCGGCCTCTTCCCGCATCGTGTCCCAGGCGGCGGCGCCTCCCGCCTTCAGGTCATGGCGCGCCCAGACCCACCAGAAGGCCGTGTGCTTGCCGTGGGGGGCGTAGGTGGGATCGAACAAGCTGTTGCAGGCCCCGTTTCCCATCGGGCGCGATGGGAATTTCCCCCGGTGAACCTCGTTGAAGTTTTCGGTCATCTCCTCTCCGCTCTCGGCGCCAAAGTGTACGTCGTAGGTTCGGTCGATGTCCGGATCGAAGGAGGAAGAGAGGTAGCGCGGGGGTTCGTTGAGGGCCAGGTGGAGGGTGCAGAGGGTATGGGCCCCCCAGTTCCAGCCCTGGAGCTTCCGGACGACAGTCTCGGGGAGCGCCTTTTCGCCCAGTAGCCTCAGGGTCTGGGGGGCGTCGATGCCGCCGGCGATGAATTTCCGGGCCTCCCAGCGCTCGCCGTCCTCCAGGACCACCGCCCGGGCCTCGCCCGAGGAGACCTCGATCTTTGTGACTGTCCTGCCGCGGAGGACCTCTCCTCCGTTGGCCTCGATGCTCCGGGCCAGGGCGCGGGGCAGCTGAACGGACCCCCCCACCGGCAGCGCCGCCATGGCCAGACCGGAGATCGCCATGGGAAAAAAGACGCCGGTTCCCGGAACATTCTCGACGGTTGCGGAATGGATCACCATTTTGATGAAAGACCGGACCTTGTCGTTCTCGAAGGTTTTCTCGATGGCCTCGTTCATGGTGAGCGAGGCGTAGGCGAGAAGATCCTCCCCCTCGTGTCCCCGGATGCGGGCCTTCAGCTCGTCGGAAGGAAGCGGGGGAGAATAAACGAGGGACAGGAGGAGGGGCCGCATGCTCACAGCGTATCGGCCATGGAGCTTCCGGTAGGTCTCCGCGTCGCTCTCGGAAAACCGCGCGATGGAGGCGGCCGTCTTCTCCGGATCCCGGTGGACGACGAGACAGGTGTGGTCCCTGAACGTGATCCCCCGCTGGACGGGCGGAAGAATCAGGGAGAACCCGTGGTGGTCCAACTCCAGGTCCCGGAAGAGCGGGGCGTCGGCGCATCCGACGTAAAAGTTCGAGTGCAGGTTGTGCCGGAACCCCGGAAGGGTGACCTCTTCAGTGGTGCTCCCGCCGCCGATCTCGGGGTTTCTCTCGATGACGGCCACGTGTAGGCCCGCCCGGGCCATGTAGGCGGCGCAGATCAGCCCGTTGTGTCCCCCCCCGATCACGATTCCATCCACTGTGCTCATTAGTTTTCACCCTTTCATGTCGCGCAGGGCTTTCAGCACCTTCTCGGCAGTGATGGGCAGAGAGGTTATCCGGATGCCGATGGCGTTGTAAACGGCGTTGGCGATGGCGGCGGCCGTGGGGTCGATAGGGGTTTCCGATCCTCCTTTTCCCCCGAAGGGGCCGATGGGGTCGTTCGTCTCGACGAGGATGGTTTCCACCCTGGGAGATCCCTCCGCCCTGGGCAGGGGATAATCGGCCAGGTTTCCGTTGACGATTTCCCCCCCGTCGTGGATCATCCGCTCGAACAACGCCCAGCCCATCCCTTGGATGACCGCGCCCTCGACCTGCCCCTCGGCCGTCAGCGGGTTCAGGGCCTTTCCGATGTCGTCGGCGGCGATGAGCCGCAGGACGTCCACCTGTCCTGTCTCCCGGTCCACCTCGACGACCGCCGCTTGGGCCGTGAAGGTGTAAGCCCCGGAGACGTTACCGTACCGGGTTTCGTCCGGCTCGCTCGAGGGGGAGTCGAAGGTGGCCCGGACGACGATGGGCCGCTCGCCCGGGCGGCAATCGGGGTCGCCCATCAGGTCTTCCACGGTGATCCCGCGGTCCCCGCTCCCGGCCGCCGAGACCCGCCCGTCGCGGATGTCCAGGTCCTCGGGGGCGACCTCCAGACGGTCCGAAGCCATCGCCAGGAGCTCGGTCTTGGCTTTCTCCGCCGCCCGGCGGACGGCGTTGCCGGCGATGAACGTCAGCCGGCTCGCCCGCGCCCCCAGCCCGACGGGGGTTAGGTCCGTGTCGGCGGGGGAAAGACGGATGTGCTCCAGGGGCAGGCCCATGGCTTCAGCGGCGATGAGGGCGAGGACGGTGTTGGCGCCCTGGCCGATGTCACCCTCCCCGATGACGAGGGTCGCCCGCCCGTCCTCGTGAACGCGGACCTCGGCGTTGGCGCCGTCCCAGTTCCCCGCGGAGCGGTTTCCGCTCACGTGAATCGCGCAGGCCGTTCCCATGCCCCGCGCCTTCGCCGGACCGGCAGGGGCGCCGGGACGCGGCTTCGCTTTGCGGTGTTCCGCCCATCCGGCGATCCCGGCGGCCTTGCGGATGCACTCCGAGAGGCCGCAGCTGTTGATCTTCCAGCCGTGCACGGAGGTGTCGCCCTCGCGGACGGCGTTTCGGAGGCGGAACTCGACCAGGTCGATCCCGAGCTCGCCGGCCAGGTGGTCGAAGCAGGCTTCCAGGGCGAACACCATCTGCGGGTTGCCCATCCCCCGGAACGACCCGGTGGGGAGGTGGTTGGTATAGACCGAGCGGGCGTCGGCGCTGACGGCGGGGATCCGGTAGCAGTTGTCCATCCGCACGCAGGTGTTGTTCAGCACGCTCATGCTTCGTCCGCAGTAGGCCCCCGCGTCCCCCAGGATGTGGGTCTGCTTGGCGAGGACTGTCCCGTCCGCCGCCGCGCCCACGCGGATCCGGATGCGGATGGGCACCCGCGGCCGAGCGGCCCGGAACTCCTCGGTCCGGAGGTTCACCAGTTTGACCGGCCGTCCGGCGGCCCGGGCGAGGAGGGCGGCCAGGATGGCGTTCGGCTCGTCGGCCATCTTTCCGCCGAAGGCCCCGCCCACGTGCGGCTGGATTACCCGAACCCCGGAGACCGGGACCTCGAGGGCCTTCGCCACCCGTTCCCGGCAGGGGAAGAGGTTCTGGACGGCGGCGTAGAGGGTCACCCTCCCCGAGGCGTCCACGTCCGCCACCGTTCCGATGGGCTCCAGGTAGCCCTGGTACTGCATGGAGGTCTCGAAGACGTTCTCGTAGACGGCGGCCGAGCGCCTGAGGCCCTCGTCCGGGTCTCCGCGCCGGAGGGCCCGCCGGGCGGCCACGTTGCCCGGGCCGCCCTCGTGAAGTTGGGGCGCCCCTTGCGCCAGGGCCTCGTCGATGGTGTACACGGCTGGGAGAGGCTCGTAATCCACCCGAATCCGCTCGATCGCCTCCTGGGCGGCGTCGGCGGCGTCGGCGGCGACGACGGCCACCTCCTCCCCGATGAACCGGACGCGATCCATGGCGAGGGCGGTTTGGTCCTTGACCTGGGATCCCCAGTGGACGGGCGGGATGTCGCGCCCGGTGAGGACGGCCCGGACGCCCCGGACCCGGACGGCCGCGGCGGTGTCGAGGCCGGCGATCCGCGCGTGGGGGAGGGGACTCCTCAGGACGCACCCGAACAACATGCGGGGGAGCCGGAGGTCCGTCACGAAATTGGCCCGTCCCCGTACCTTGTCGGGGGACTCCAATGTGGGGGTCGGGCGTCCAATCCAGCGCAGGTCCTCACGCACGGGCGTCTCTCCACGGTGGTGGAATTCGGGGGCGCGCCGGAGGTGAGACGGCCACGGCCTCAGGCCGGGAAATCTACACCCACGGCTTGATGTAATTCGCCAGGTCGATCTTCTCGATCCATTCCGGAGGAACCTGCGCCCGCTTCGGGAATTCCGTCGGCGGGGCGGGTCGGGTCGCGTCCATGATGACCTTGGTGTTCATCGTGCCGAGGCCGTCCCGCGTGATGTTGTAGGACGTGGGGTAGACCTTGTTCCCCAGGCAGTTGGGCATCACGATCAGGTCCCGGTCGGCCTCGAAGCGGCTCATGACGGCCCACAGGACTTCCGACTCGTTGAACACGTCGATATCATCGTCCACGAGGATGACGAGCTTGACGTTGTTCTCGGCCATGAAGGCGGCGAAGGCGGCTTGCTTGGGTTCTCCGTCCACGCTCTTTCTCAGCGAGATGTAGACGTGCGCCCGGGCGCCCCCGCTCATGGGGACGTTGACCTTCGTGACGCTGGGGACGACCTCCTTGACGCGCCGATAGATGCTTCCCATCCGCGGAAGCCCCCCCACGAAGTTGTGTTCGGGATGGGCGGCGAAGATGTCGAAGTATATGGGGTCTTTGCGCATGGTGATGGCCGTCACGTTGATGTACGGCTTCGGGCCGGTCGCGGTGTAGTACCGGGGCCATTCGCCGAAGGGGCCTTCGTGCTTCATGGCCGACGGAGGCATCAGCCCTTCCACGACGATCTCCGCGCGCGCCGGGACCATCAGGTCGACGGTCGAGGCCGGGACGATCTCCAAGGGCTCATTCATCAGACCGCCCGAGCCGTCGAACTCGCCGCCGATGCCGGGATAGCGCGAGACCGCCCCCATGACCGCCCCGGGGTGATGGCCGATGGCGATGGCGAAGGGCATGGGCTCGTTCATTTCTGAGTAACGCTGCCAGACGTAGTGGCCGTGATGGGCCTCATAGATCCAATTGCCCAAGGTCTTGTTGTCGTGGACTTGGTGCCGGTAGATGCCGACGTTGTGCTTGCCGGTCTCCGGGTCTTTGCAAATCCCCAGCCCGGAGCAGATGAAGGGACCCGCGTCCAGGGCGTTGTGGGTGGTGATCGGGAGCACGGAAAGGTCGGCGTCGTCCCCCGTCAAGACCACCTCTTTGACCGGCCCGTCGGAGACCTCCACCGGAGGGATTGGGTTCTCCTCCCGCTCGCAAAAGGTCTCGACCATCTGGTCCACCGTGGTGTCCAGGGCCATGGCCAGCCGCTCGTAAGAGGCCGTCAGGTTGATGATGGAGGGGAGGTTCGAGCCCTTGACCTTCTCGAAGTAGACGGCGGGATACTGGTCCGCCCGCTCCAGCTTTTCGACGACGGCGGTGAGCTCATGCTTGGGGTCCACCTCCCTGTCCACGCGGACGATGTTATCGGGCCGCTTCTCCGCGACTTGGTCGATAAAGGTCCTCAAATCCTTCGGCATGCTCATTCTCCTTTCGGGATGCGCATATCCCGGCGTCCGGCGAATGCGAGCGCGTTTTCTCGGCAGGCGCGCAATTTGATTATACAGGGAGGCGGGGCGCGAGACGGAAACGCTGTGTCATCGAGTCGAGAGGGTCGGTGGGTGTGCGGTTGGGGATCGGTTTTTCAAAAGATCATGCCCGTCGCTCGGGATGACATCCAAAGAGGCAGGTAAAGGCGGTATCCGCAAGGTTCTGTCATTCCGAGCGAGGGGCCTTCAGGCCCCGACGAGGAATCTCGCTTTGGGTTGTATCGAACGATGATTGCCCAACGGTCTGGGCCACGGCGAGATCCCTCGCTGCGTTGCGGCCTTCGGCGTTTCGAAAGATCATGCCTGTCGCTCGGAGTTCCGGGCGGTGTTCGAGGCGGCGTGCGCGGAGCGGGAGATTTTGCT
>CAYRGS010000147.1:0-6204 GCA_964423875.1 uncultured bacterium | reverse complement strand
TATCGGGAAGCCGGCCGGGGCGCGCCCATCGTCCTGCTCCACGGAATCGGCTCCAGCTCCCTGACGTGGGACCGCCAGTTCGAGGGCCTCTCCCCCGCTTATCGCGTAATCGCCTGGGACGCGCCGGGATACGGCGGGTCCTCGATATTGAGCGCCGGAGAATCCCTGCCCCCCCCGCGCATCGAGGACTATGCCGACGCCCTCGCGGGGCTTTTCGGGGAACTGGAGATTGGCTCGGCGCACGTCGTCGGACACTCGATGGGCGGGGCCATCGCCGCCGTCTTCGCATCTCGGCATTCTTCGAGGGTCCGTGGATTGGTCCTGGCGGACAGCACGCGCGGCGGGGGCGTCCGCCCCGACAAAGAACGCAAGGCCAGTCTGGAAAACCGGCTCCGGGCCCTCGATGAACTGGGACCGGCGGGGATGGCCCGGGCCCGCGCGCCCCGCCTTGTCTCCGCAAAGGCTTCGGCCGATCTCGTGGGGCGGATCGAAGCGGTCATGACCGAGGTCCGGCCCGAGGGTTATCGACAGGCCGCCGGCATGCTCTCCGACGCCAACGTCACGAAGGCGCTCCGGTGCTTGCGCGCCCCCACCCTCGTTTTGTGCGGAGAAGAGGACGAAATCACGCCCATCGCGGAGTCCCGGGCGATCCTCGATCTCCTGCCCAACGGGCGGTTGAAGTTGATTCCGGACGCCGGTCATGCCGGCCATCAGGAGAAGCCGACGGCCTACAACGGGGAGATCCTCGCGTTCCTTGCGTCGATCGAGCCCTCCCCGGCGGAGCAACAACGCGCCTGACCGTCCATTCAGGCGGGCGGAGCGATAGGAAGATGGATCTCGGACTGGAAGGCAAAGTCGCGGTCATCACCGGGGGAAGCTCGGGGATCGGTCTGGCGACCGCCCGGACGTTCCTCGAGGAGGGGGCCGGCGTAGCCATCTGCGCCCGGGGCCGGGAGCGTCTGTCCGCGGCGGCGAAGACGCTGACGGCGGATTTCGGCGAGCGTCTTATCTCCTCTCCCTGCGACGTCCTTTCGCCGGAGCAAGTGGAAGGGTTCGTCGAAAAGATCCTGGAAAGGTTCGGGTCGGCGGACATCCTGGTCAACAACGCCGGCGGGGGGCGGGTGAGCACGTTTGCCGATACAACCGACGAGGCGTGGCGGGAGGAGCTCGACAAAAAGTTTTTTGGGATCATCCACGTGACGCGCCGCCTCCTGCCGGTGCTTCAGCGAAGCCCCGCGCCGCGCGTCGTCAACGTGAACGCCGTTCTGTCGCGCCAGCCGGAGGCGCACATGGTCGCCACGAGCGCCGCGCGGAGCGGCGCCCTGAACCTGTCCAAGTCGATGGCCCGCGAGTTCGCCCCCATGGGGATCCTCGTCAACAGCGTCATCCTCGGCCTCATCGAGAGCGACCAGTGGCACGGGCGCTATGAGGGGGAGGGGCATGAATCGGGCCTCTCCGAGTCGGCGTGGCTGGACCGGACCGCACGCGAAAAGGGCGTGCCCCTGGGCCGGTTCGGCAAGCCGGGGGAGGTCGCCGCCTCCATTGCCTTCCTCTGCTCGGAACACGCCGGCTACATCACCGGCGCCACGCTCGAGATCTCGGGCGGCGTCGGCCGGTTCGTGTAACACTCGCCCCCTAGGGATTATGGACGACACTCGACAAGACTTCCCATCCGGCGGCGATATCGTTGAAAGCTTCTTGGACGCCTGCGGCGTCCGGTGCGTCTTCGGCGTTATCAGCGTCCACAACCTGCCCATCCTGGACGCGATCCAACGCGGCGGGCGGATTCGCTATGTCCCCGCCCGGAGCGAAGCGGGGGCCGTCAACATGGCGGACGCCTACGCACGGATATCGGGGGAATTGGGCGTCGTCGTGACCTCCACCGGCCCCGGAGCGGGGAACGCGGCGGGCCCCCTGGTGGAAGCCCTGACGGCCGGAACTCCCCTGCTTCACCTGACCGGCCAGATCGAAACCCCTTACCTGGATGCGGCAAAGGGCTATCTGCACGAGACGAAGGATCAGCTCGGGATGCTCACGAGCGTCTCGAAGCGGGCCTATCGGGCCTCCTCTTCCGCCGCGCTCGTCGACGTCTTGCGGGACGCCCATCGGGAAGCCCTGACCCCCCCGGTCGGACCCGTGAGCGTCGAGATCCCCATCGATATCCAGAAGGCCCCCGTCCCGGACGAGTGGGACGCGGACTGGAACCCCTGCGTTTCGGCTCCGGAACCGGACGAGGAGGAGGTCAGCCGGGCCGCCGAATCCATCCTGGCGGCGAAGCGGCCTCTGATCTGGGCGGGCGGGGGCGCGCTCAAGTCCGGCGCGGGCCCCATGCTTCAAGTTTTGGCGGAGCTTCGGACGGCGGGCGTGATGACCAGCGCGTGTGGGCGGGGCGTCCTCTCGGAGGATCACCCCCTTTGCATCGGCAACTTCGGCCATTCGCTAGAAGTTTTTCCCCTGTATTCGGAATGTGATTTGATGATCCTTATCGGCTCACACCCGCGCGGCCACGAGACGAAGAACTGGACCCTGCCCTTTCCGGAGAATCTTCTGACCCTCGACGCCGACCCGGCAGCCCGGAACCGGAATTATCCGGCGGCCCATTTTGTCCGGGGAGACGCGCGGCGGAGCCTGGAGCGCATCTTCGAGCGCCTCTCGGAGCGCTCGAACCAAAACCCGGCCTTCGCCTCTCTCGTCGGCAAAGCGAGGGATCGGGCTCGAAAGGCCCTGCGGGACACCCTGGGGCCATACGCGGAGATGATGGACACCCTGCGGGAGACGTTGGAGCGCGACGCTGTTTTCGTCCGGGACGTCACCATCGCGAACAGCACGTGGGGAAACCGACTGTTCGAAATTTACGGCCCCTTGACCTCGGCGCACGCCGTCGGAGGGGGCATCGGCCAGGGTCTCGCAATGGGAGTCGGGGCAAAGATTGCCGCGCAGGACAGGCAGGTGGTCGTCCTGTGCGGAGACGGCGGGCTGTTTGTGAACGTCGGGGAGATGGCGACGGCTGCGCAGGAAAACCTGTCACTGGTCCTCCTCGTGTTCAATGACAAGGGGTACGGGGTGATCCGGAACATCCAGAAAGGCGGCTATGGGGGCCGGATATTCGGTGTGGACCTTCAGGCGCCCGGCTTGACGCGACTGGCGGAAACCTTCGGCTTCGAGGCGTTCCGCGTGGACGCGCCCGCAGCGTTCGGGCCCGCGCTACGTGCCGCCCTCGAGGCGGACAAACCGAGTTTGGTCGAGGTGGACATGGAGGCCGTCGGCCCTTACGCCACGCCCTTCGGCGGACCCGTCCTGGACAAAAGACACTAAAAAAGGGTTGAATATAATGCCATTGTCTGCCAAAATAAGGTTGCTCTTGAAAGAAGAAGATTGTCGTAAGACCGGTCGGACGTTTTCTTCTACGTCCAAAATTGGGCGGGGATCTCTCCCAATGGAGGCGCAACCATTGAGAGGGTTCTTCAAAAATGGCGCGGGAGGCATATCTACTCATACCACCGGATGTGGGCGGACCGCGTCCCTGAATGTCGGGGGGGGGGGAGCCGAAATGAGGTTGTCTGGCGCGCAAGTTAACCTTAGGAGGTTTGCATCCATGGCAAGAAAAATTCGATGTGCGTTTGTCTCGGTTCTTATCGGTGCGGCACTGACCTTTGGAGGCCTGGTGTCCGGCGCTGTGGCAGCCGAAAAGGTGAATTTCTTCCTGGACTGGATCCCTTACGGGAAGCACTCCTCGTTCTTCGCTGGGGTGAAATATGGGATCTACAAGAAGTTTGGTCTTGACGTAAAAATCATCCCGGGGAAGGGGTCGGGCCTAGCGGTCAAGACGATCGGCACGAAAGGAGCTGATTACGGGCATGCTGATATGGGGACCCTCATCATGGGCAAGGGGAACAACCCAGGTCTCAAAGTCAAAGAAATCGCCATGCTTCACCACAACAACCTGTTCAACATCGTTTTCCTGAAGTCGTCCGGAATTAAGGTTCCCAAGGATCTGGAGGGCCGGAAAATAGGGTCCTCCACGACGAACTCCGCGAAGGTTGTATTTCCTGCCTTGGCGGGCGCCGCCGGTTTTGATCCCAAGAAAATCACTTGGGTGACCATGGAAGCCTCGGCTCAGGACCCGAGCTTGTTTGCAGGGAGAGTGGACGCCATCCCAAGCTACCGAACCCGAAATCCCACTGTCTATAAGATGGCCAAGAAGCTCGGCAAACCCATCGGGATGTTCAACTACTCGGACTTCGGGGTAGACATCTACTCCAACGGTATCATCGGCCACGAAGACACCCTCCGGGACAAACCAAACCGTACCCGGCGATTCGTCGTGTCCTCGCTCGAGGCCTTTCGGTGGTCAGCGGCAAACCCTGCTAAAGCCGTAGGGGCCTTCATCGAGAAACACCCACACGTCTCCCGTGATTTGGCGCGGGGCCACTGGGAAATCGGCGTGGACGTCGCGCTCACCAAGAATACAGAGAGGACGGGGTTGGGCTTCATGCTCCGCGACAAAGTCCAGCGGACAATCGATACCATGGTCAAATATAAGGGACTCAAAAGGAAACCCGAGCCCGAAGATATCTACACCAACGAGTTTGTGGGCGTATATGTGAGGCGCGGCAAGTAAGGCGCGGTTTCGGCAAAGATGTAAAACCTGAAACCGGTCGAGATCGGGGAGGAAACGCCCCGCGATGTTAAACATCGTGCGGGCTCCTCCCCGATTTTTTTGGGGCGCGCCATCATCACGGCACGTCGGATAAAGGTAAAAGTAAAATCCTGACCCCAAAGGGGGGAAGAGAAATTCAGGCGAATTCCGCCGTTCATCTTCGCTGAAGGGGGATGGAAAAATGGCAAGAAAAATTCGATACGGATTCGTTTCGATCGTCGTCGGGACCTTGCTGGCCTTTGGAGGAATGGTGTCCGGCGCGCTGGCGGCTGAGAAAATCAAATTCTTCCTGGACTGGGTGCCCTACGGGAAGCATGCCTCTTTCTACGCTGGGATCAAGTACGGGATCTACAAGAAGTACGGCCTCGATGTGACCATCCAGCCCGGCAAAGGCTCGGGCCTGTCGGTCAAGACAATCGGGGCGAAAGGGGCTGATTACGGCCATGCCGACATGGGGACCCTCATCCTCGGCCGAGCGAACAACTCGGATCTCAAAGTCAAAGAGATCGCGATGATTCACCACGACAACCTGTTCAACATCGTCTTCCTGATAAAGTCCGAGATTAAGACCCCGAAGGACCTGGAGGGCAGGAAGATCGGCTCCGCGGCGATAAACTCCTCCAAGATTCTCTTTCCCGCCCTCGCTCCGTTTACGGGGATGGACCCCTCCAAAGTGATCTGGGTGGACATGGAGGCGTCCTCCCAGGAACCCAGCCTTTTTGCGGGAAAGGTGGACGCCATCCCGAGTTCCCGCACCCGGAATCCATCCGTGGACAAAGCCGCCAAGAAGCTCGGCCTGCGCATTGGAAGGTTCAATTACTCCGACTTCGGCGTGGACATTTACTCCAACGGCATCATCGGTCACGAAGATGTCCTCCGGGAGAAGCCGAACCGCACCCGGCGATTCGTCGTGGCCTCCCTCGAGGCTTTCAAATGGTCGGTGGAGAACCCCGACAAGGCCGTCGCCTCGTTCGTCGAAAAGAACATCAGCGTCTCGCACGAGCTGGCCCGGGACCACTTTGATATGGGCGTAGACGTGGCGCGCACGAAGAATACATGGAGAACTGGGATCGGCTATATGCTCCGCGCGAAAGTTCAGCGGACCATCGACACGATATTCAAATATCGGAAGCTAAAGCGGAAGCCCAAAGTCCATGAGATCTACACCAATGACTTCGTGGGCGTGTTCCTCCCGAAAGGAGACAATTAACGTGGTGAATGTCCGAGGCCGGCAGGAAGCGGTTTCGGCAAAGATGTAATACCTGAAACCGGTCGAAATCGGGGAGGAAACGTCCCGCGATGTTGAACATCGTGCGGGCTCCTCCCCGATTCTTTTTTTGGGGCGCGCCATCATCACGGCACGTCGGATAAAGGTAAAAGTAAAATTCTGATTCCAAAGGGGGGAAGGGGAATCCACATGCCCTTCGGCGATCCGCGGGAATTCATGGAATCCCTCGAGAATCGGAACGACCTTCTGCGCATCTCCGAGGAAGTGGATCCGAAGTTCGAATTTCCGGCTATATCCGAAAGTCCGCGGATCAGGA
>CAYRGS010000146.1:911-6256 GCA_964423875.1 uncultured bacterium | reverse complement strand
CCCCATGCTCATGACCGCGGCGGGCACGGTGACGCCGGCTCGCGTGCTGGTCGTCGGCGCCGGTGTGGCCGGCCTTCAGGCCATCGCTACCGCCAACCGGCTGGGCGCCGTCGTACGGGCCTACGACGTGCGCCCCGAGGTGAAAGAACAGGTCGAAAGCCTGGGCGCGAAATTCGTCGAGCTGCCCCTGGAGTCGGCCGACGCCCAGGACAAAGGCGGTTACGCGAAAGACCTCGGCGAGGACTTCTATCGCCGACAGCAGGAGCTGATGGGCCGGGTCGTGGCCGAGAGCGACGTCGTCATCACAACGGCGGCCGTCCCGGGCAAGCCGGCGCCCATCCTGATCACCCGCTCGATGGTGGCCGGCATGTCGCCCGGGTCCGTCATCGTGGACATCGCCGCGGAGCGGGGGGGCAACTGCGAGTCGACCCGGCCGGACGAGACCGTGGTCGAGAACGGCGTGAGCATCCTCGGCCCGGTGAACCTCCCGTCGGACATTCCGTTTCACGCCAGCCAGATGTACGCCAGAAACATCGCCACCTTCCTCCTCCACCTGGTGAAGGACAGCGGATTGAACGTCGACTTGGAGGATGAAATCACCCGAGGAACGCTCGTGGCCCGGGGGGGCGAGGTCGTTCACCCCAGGGTGCGGGAGGTCCTCGGCCTCGAAACGGGGAAGGCCGCGCAGGAGGCATCCGCCTGATGGAAGTGTTCGTCACAGTCCTGACCATTTTCGTTTTGGCCATGTTCATCGGCTTTGAAGTCATCACCAAGGTGCCACAGACGCTCCACACCCCGCTGATGTCCGGCAGCAACGCCATCTCGGGCATCACGATCATCGGCGCGATCCTGTCCGCCGGCTCCCAGCATTCCCTCCTCACGTCCATCCTGGGCCTGGTGGCCGTCATCGTCGCCACCATAAACGTCGTGGGCGGATTTCTGGTCACCAACCGCATGCTCGAAATGTTCCGCAAGAAAGACTGAGTCGTGCAACTCTCGCTGATCAACATCGCCTACCTAATCGCCTCGGCCCTGTTCGTCATCGGACTCAAGGGGCTCGGCCATCCGCGCACGGCGGTGCGCGGAAACCGCATCGGCGCCGTCGGCATGCTCATCGCCATTGTCGTCACGCTGGTCGACAACCGGGTTTTGAGTTATGAGCTCATCCTCGTCGGCATCATCGTAGGAGCGGCGATCGGCGCGATCCTGGCCCTGAAAATTCAAATGACCGCCATGCCGCAGATGGTCGCCCTGTTGAACGGATTCGGCGGGATCGCCTCCGTCCTCGTGGCCGGAGCGGCGCTGATCGAGGCGGGACTTCTGCCGGGCGCGCCCCGGACCCAGTTGACGGTGGCCACGGCCGCGTCCGGGCTGATCGGGGCCGTCACGTTCTGGGGCAGTCTGGGGGCCTTCGGTAAGCTCCAAGAGATCCTGCCCGGCAAGGCCGTTCTGTTCCCCGGCCGGAATGTCCTGAACGCCCTGCTGTGCCTCGCGGCCCTCTCCTGCGCCGCCTGGATCGTGACCGACCCGAAGGCCATCTGGGCCTATTGGACCCTGGTGGCTTTCTCTTCGGTCCTCGGGGTCCTGCTGGTGATCCCCATCGGCGGGGCCGACATGCCGGTCGTCATCGCGCTGTTGAACTCCTACTCCGGTCTGGCCGCCACCGCCACCGGGTTCGTCCTGAACAACAATGTCCTCATCATCGCCGGCTCCCTGGTCGGGGCGTCGGGCATCATCCTGGCGCAGATCATGTGCAAAGCGATGAACCGCTCCATGGCGAACGTCCTGTTCGGAACGCTGGGATCCGCTGACGGCGAGACGGCGAGCGCGGATGAGATTTACGAGGGGAAGATAAAATCGGTTTCGGCCGAGGAAGTGGCGATGGTCTTCGACACGGCCCGCAAGGTGGTCGTCATCCCGGGCTATGGGATGGCCGTCGCCCAGGCCCAGCACGCCGTCCGGGATCTGGCCGAGCTTCTGGAGGCGCGGGGAACAGAGGTGCTGTACGGCATCCATCCGGTCGCCGGCCGGATGCCGGGCCACATGAATGTCCTCCTCGCCGAGGCCAATGTCCCGTACGACCAGCTCAAGGAAATGGACGAGATCAATCCGGCCATGGAGCAGATGGACATCGCGCTGGTCATCGGCGCCAACGACACCGTCAACCCCGTGGCCCGGACGGACCCCGCCAGCCCCCTCGCCGGGATGCCCATCATCGACGCCGACAAGGCTCGCACGGTGATCGTCATCAAGCGCAGCCTCAGCCCGGGCTTCGCCGGGATCCCCAATCCGCTCTTCGCGGAAGACAACGCCCTCATGTACTTCGGAGACGGCCAGAAGGCCGTGCTGGACATGATCTCCGCCATCAAGGAATCCTGATCCGGTCCGCGGGGCCGGCGGCGGTTCCGGGGCCTTCAAGATTCTGGTTGGGCGAGGGACACCCTCAGCAACATCCCTTGACCCAAGCCCGCTCAATGTCCGGTTCACAGCGAATCCAGTCATGCACCCGGGCAGCCAGGAGAGCGCCTGCGATGGGCCCTGCCCAGTAGAGCCACTGGGCCGACAAATGCCCGCCCACCAGCGCCGGACCGAATGACCGGGCCGGGATGAGCGCGGCGGAGATTGAGGATGGGGGAATCGGTTGACTTTTCTCATGCCGGCGAATATCTTCGCGACCAGCACATGACCGCTTTGGCCGAAGCTCGGAGGCGCGGCCGGCCGCACCGGAAACGAAAGAACTCAACCGGACAGCGAGACGGACTCACGACCCGCGCCAATCAGGCGCGGACCCGATGACTGTGCGCCAAATTCCCCCGGGAGAGACATCACGTGAATGAATCCGCCCCCCTCCATCACACGATCGGGAAAAACGAAATCCGCCCCGAGGCGAAGATGAAGGTCTGCGGGGATGGGATCTACACGGCCCACATCGAGCTTCCGGGCATGGTCCACGCCAAGGCCCTGCGGAGCCCCTACCCGCACGCCCGGATTCTGCGGGTCGACGCCGCCCGGGCGGAGAGCCTTCCGGGCGTGGTCTGCGCGTTCACCCGGGACGACCTGGGACCTTACAACCCGACGTTCGGGCCGGTGTATTACGACCAGCCGGTCATC
The DNA here is from genome assembly GCA_964423875.1 of uncultured bacterium. Classification (GTDB taxonomy): domain Bacteria; phylum UBA8248; class UBA8248; order JACPRG01; genus CAYRGS01. The sequence continues at coordinate 3,145 of CAYRGS010000146.1, read as the reverse complement.
GGCTTCGACAAGGTCCGTTTTGTGGGCGATCCCGTGGCGGCCGTCGTCGCCGAGGACGAAGACATCCTCGACGAGGCCTTGGCTCTCATCGAGGTGGAGTACGAGGAACTGCCCGCGGTCACGAACGTCTTGGACGCCCTGGCCGAGGACGCCCCGCGGGTCCATGAAACCATGGAGTTGCCGACCATCGGCTTCGCGGACCTCAAGACCGTGCGGCCCGTCCCCGGAACAAACATCTGCAATCATTTCCGCCTCAGAAACGGCGATGTCGAGACGGGGTTCAAGGAAAGCGACTTGGTCCTGGAAGAGACGTACACAACCCCCACAACGCAGCACGTGACCTTCGAGCCCTTCATCACCCTCGCCCGGCGGGAACCCGACGGGCGCATGCACTTGTGGACCAGCAACCAAAACCCCTTCCTGGCCCGGCAGGAGACGGCGCACGTCCTCAAGGTCCCAGTTGGCGAAATCCGGGTCGAGGTCCCGTACATCGGCGGAGGATATGGCTCAAAGACTTATGCGCGCCTGGAGCCCCTCGTCTCGTGTCTGGCCATCAAGGCCCGGCGGCCCGTTCGGATGATGCTCTCCCGCGAGGAGACCTTCTTGACGTGCGTGAAGCACGCCTCCGTCGTCACAGTCAAAACCGGCGTCCAAAAAGACGGCAGTCTGGTGGCCCGCAAGATGACCAACCGCCTGGACACGGGCGCGTACGCGGACATCGGCCCGCGCGTCACGAAGAATTCCGGCTACGTCTCGTGCGGCCCCTACCGGTTCGAGCACGCCTGGGTCGATGCCTACTGCGTTCTCACCAACAAGCCCTCGGCCGGCCCGTTCCGGGGATTCGGCGTGGCCCAGGTCTCCTGGGCCTACGAAAGCCACATGGATCGCCTGGCCGAGGAGTTGGGTCTGGACCCCTATGAATTCCGCATGATGAACCTCCTGAAAGAAGGGGACGCCTTCGTCACGGGTTCCCGGTTGCACTCCATCGGCTTCAAAGAGACGCTGGAACAGGCGGCCCGAGCCATCGATTGGGGCGCGCCGCCCGCGCCCGCGGAAGCCCCCAACATCCGGGTCGGCAAGGGTCTCTCCGTCACCATCAAGAGCACCGCCACGCCGACGACCTCCAGCGCATACCTGAAGCTCAACGACGACGGCAGCGTGAACGTCGTCGCAGGCGCCGTGGACATGGGCCAGGGATCAAACACCGTGATGGCCCAGATTGCGGCCGAGACGCTGGGCGTCCGGTACGACGACGTCATCGTCACCCACCAGGACACCGACTTCACGCCTTACGACCAGATGACCAATTCCTCCCGCTCCACCTTCCACGTGGGGGGGGCCGTTCAGGAGGCCTCGTTGAGGATTCGCGAACAGGTGCTCAACCTGGCCGGCGAGCAGCTCGAGGTATCGCCGGACCAATTGGAGACCGGCAGCGGCAAGGTCTGGGTGTGCGGGGCGCCGGAGCGTTCCAGGACATTCCGGGAGGTGGTCCAAGGCTACTTCCGGATGAACGGCGGGGACCTCCTTGGCACCGGTCTCTACAAGGTCGAGGGCGGGAAGCTGAATTTCGACACCGGCCAGGCCGAAGGGGAGATCACCGCCATCTTCTGGTTTGTCGGATCGGGCGCGGCGGAAGTCGAAGTGGACACCGAAACCGGGGCGGTCCGGGTCCGGAAGCTGGTCAACGCCATCGACGTCGGCAAGGCCTTGAACCCGATGCGGTGCGAAGAACAGATCGCGGGCTCGTCGATGATGGCCTACGGTCAGACCCTCTACGAATCGCTCGATTTCGACGGAGGCCAACCCATCAACCCCAACCTGACGGACTATGTCCTGCCCTCTTTCGAGGAGATCCCGGCGGTGATGGAGAACATCATCGTCGAGACGCCTCACAAGGACGGGCCGTTTGGGGCCAAAGGGACCGGGGAAACGTCCATCACGCCCACGGGCCCCGCCATCGCCAACGCCATTTACGACGCCATCGGCGTCCGGATTCGCGACCTGCCGATCACCCCTGAGAAGATCCTCCGTGCGCTGAGAGAGAAAGAAGACCGGGCCGCGGAGTAGGCTGATCCCCGCGATCCATCGGGCTTCCACCCATCCATCCCAATCCCGCCGATTCGCCCCCCCCCCGGTCCAGACCCGCCCCCCGAAACGCCCCCTTTACCCCCGTTCCCCCCTTCGGCCAAAGAAAAAATCGCGTCGGAACCGGCAGTGGAGACAATCCGTGAAGT
>CAYRGS010000146.1:0-901 GCA_964423875.1 uncultured bacterium | reverse complement strand
TTAGCTTGCGATATGGAATACGGATTCAAAGGGGATGGTGCGAGCGCGCTCCCGGTTCTTGGGGCCCGCGAGGACGAGCGACGTCGTCTCCATCGTACTCGGTCTCTGCAATGCCGCCGCCTCGTCGGGCAACAAAAGCCGGCCGCCCGCCCCCGAGTCCAGACCCGCCCGCCGAACCGCCCCTTTGACCCCCGTTCCCCTCTTCGGACAAAGAATAAATCGCAACCGCCCGCGTCGGCTAAGATGACCCTGACTTTCATCCTTAGCATGTCAGGCAAATCGGCGTCCAACGAGAAAATGGCCCGGACGCGGCGACGGCGAGACTGAAAATCATCCCGGAGAGCCTGACACCAGCCGATTCCGTCCGCCATGCACCCGCCGGAAAGAAAGACGGACATATCTTTGCTCCGAAACCTTTCCTCCCAGCAAAAGCAAACGCTGATCGTCATACTGACCGGGCCGGTCGCCCTCCTGCTGGCTTGCGTCGGATATTTCACGTACGAATGGGCCGCCTTCCAACGGTCCTTTACAAAAGACCTCTCGGTCCTGGCCAGGATCGTCGGCGTGAACTCGGCCGCCGCCCTCGCGGTTGAAAGACGGATCCTCTCTGCCTGCATCCGGACGAAAGGCGGATCGGTGTTTGCCCGCCACCATCGCGTGGACACGGAGTGGCGTTGTCCACCGCCTGAAGCGGCCGGCCGTCGCGTCCGGGACAGGCGCCTAGAGAGGTTCGAGCCCATCGTTCTGGACGGGAAAAGAATCGGAACGGTCTACCTTCGGGGGGACCCGGAAGCGCTCTACGCGCGCCTGTGGCGCTACAACGGGATTGTCGCCGTCATCCTGCCACCATCCGCGCTGGCGGCCCTGTGGCTGAGCGGGGCGGCGAACCGGGCCGCCGGGG
>CAYRGS010000145.1:0-6293 GCA_964423875.1 uncultured bacterium | reverse complement strand
CGTAGGAAAATCCTAACCCTCCAACTGGACCCGTTTCAGGGAGGCAGGTCACCCGAGGGCATCAGCAATTAAAAAAGTATGAAGCAAAACCAAAGGCGGAATCCTAATAAAATCAATGAGTGTTCATTTTGTAAAGAAGAAAAATAGGGTTTTTCGCCCAGCCCCCAAGAACCGGGAGAGCAAAGGGGGTCGGGTCTTGAATGATCGGGGGTTTTGAACCGGCGCCGCCGGGGGGGGGGGGGGCCTGGGGGGGGGGGGGGGGGGGGGGATTTTGCGGGCCGGTTACCTGATATGATCATTTAAGACCTGACCCCACCGCCACAAGATTTGATCGACCGGTCGAAATGAATGCAGCGGAAATCCTGGGACTTCCCGGAGAAGGTGCTAAAATATCGGGGATGTAATTTTTCGATTCATCCCTTGGGAGACGCGCCGCATGTACGGTTACGCCGGAAAGGTTCTCTACATTGACCTGACGACGGGGAAGGCTCGCGAGGAGCCGGTGGACGGGGGGGAGGAGGGGGGGGATGGCCCGCCGGTACATCGGGGGTAACGGGTTCTGCGCCCGGCTTCTCTACGACCTGATCGGCCCCGACACGGACCCCCTCGGCCCGGAGAACGCCATGGCCTACGCCGTCGGCCCCCTGACCGACACGGCGATCCCCAGCACGAGCCGGGCTTGCGTCGCGACCAAGTCCCCCCTGACCGGCCTGTTCTTCGATTCCACGTTCGGCGGCTCGTGGCCTTCGAGCCTCAAGCGGACGGGCTATGACGCCTTCGTCATCACGGGCCGAGCGGATGAGCCGGTCTATCTCTCCATCACAGACGAGTCGGTCGAGATCAAGCCCGCGAAAGACCTCTGGGGGAAATGGATCCGCGAGACGTGCGACGCGGTCTGCGAGCGCGAAGGCGGAAAGGCGGATGTGATCGCCATCGGCCCGGCGGGGGAGAACCTCGTCCGGTACGCCGCCATGGCCCACACGTGGCGAAAGAGCCGGGACGGGATCGCCGGGCGGGGCGGCATGGGCGCGGTCATGGGCTCGAAAAACCTCAAGGCGATCGCCGTCCGGGGGCGGCGGAAGACCGAAGTGGCCGACCCCAAGGGATTGAAGGCGTTCGTTGCCGGCTCGACCGGGGACGTCCGGACGGGGACCAAGGCCCTCAACGTCTATGGGACGCCGGTCCTGGTCCGGATGGTCAACGAGCTGGGGGCGCTGGGGACGCGGAACCTCCAGACCGAGACTTTCGAGGACTGCCTGCCCATCAGCGGCGAGCAGATGAAGGAGGAGATCTGGGAGAAGGACACCACCTGCTTCAAGTGCCCCGTCGCCTGCGGAAAAAACTACAGCATGACGGAAGGCGAATTCGCCGGGACGACGTGGAAGATGCCGGAGTTCGAGACGATCTTCGCCCTGGGGACGATGCTGGACCACCGCGACCCGGGCGCGCTCCTCAAGGCCAACCTCCTCGCGGACGAGCTGGGGCTGGATACGATCTCCCTGGGCCTCACGATGTCGTTCGCCTTCGAGTGTTACGAGAAGGGATTTTTTAAAGAAGACGACGTGGGCTTTCCGCTGAATTGGGGCGACTACCGCGCGATGCTGCGGCTTGTCGAGGACACCGCGCACCGCCGGGGGTTCGGCGACCTCCTGGCCGAGGGCTCGTGCCGGCTGGCCGAGCGGTGGGGGGAGGAGACGGAGGAATTCCTCTACGCCGCCAAGGGCCTCGAAATTCCCGCCCACTCCGCCCGGGCGCTCAAGGGCATGAGCATCGGCTATGCCACCGGCACCCGGGGCGGTAGCCACCACGATACCCGTCCAACCCTCCAGTACGCGGGAGACTTCGACAACCGGTCCGTCGAGGGAAAGCCGCTCTTCGCCGTCCGGACGCAGAACTTCACCGCCCTGGACGATTCAATCACCCAGTGCCGGTTCACCAGCGAGCGGGGGTACGGGGCGATGGTGAATGAGAACTACGCCCGGATGCTCGAGCTCGTCATGGGCTGGGACGTGACGGAGGATGAGCTCGAGCGGACGGGCGAGCGAATCTGCAACCTGGAGCGCGCCTTCCATGTACGGGACGGGGTTCGGCGGAAGGACGACACGCTCCCCCACCGCGTGCAACGCGTCCCCATTCCAGAGGGTCCCCACAAAGGGATGCACTGCCCGCCGGGTGAGTTGTCGGCGATGCTGGATGAGTATTACGACCTCCGGGGCTGGGACGCCGACGGTGTCCCGACGGAGAAGAGGCTCCGTGCGCTGGACCTGGATTTCGTCGTCGAAGACCTCGCCGCACGGGATTGCGTGTAGAGGCGAAAACCTCTGGGGGGACATTTTGAAAACTGTCCCCCCAGACCGCCCTCGTTCGCGAAGCTTCAGCGGGTATAGGAGGTTTTATCTTCGTAGGGGCCGGACGCTGCCACCGCCTCGGTGGTCCCCGTCCCGGCCCGTTGCTTTGGTCTATAGGGCTCGCGTTATTTCAAAGAAGCCACGCTGAAGATGACGCTGAACGATCGGCACCAGATGACGATGCTCCCCGACTTCGATAGGTCTGCACTCGCCGGAATCGGATAATTCTGGTTTCCAATATTCCCCTTAAGGCCGCCGAGGTCGACAAACCCCTTGTCCTTCACGTCCGCGCTTTCCTTGGGGGCGGGATGGGAGGCGAGGTAGACGCGCAGGTCGGGGCCGTTGGTGGATTTGAAGTTCTCCAGCCTCAAAAGGCGGGAGCCGTCGGCTAGGCGGTGGATGACGGCCTGCCCGCTGCCCTTGTGGAACGAGTCCCCGTTCCGGAAGTTTCCGGACTTGACTTTGGATGTGGACGCCGAGGTCCCGGCCTTCGGAAATGTTTCCTGGACCGTCCTATCGATAAAGAGCGGGGAGAGCAGCCACCAGGCGATGGGCGCGCCGATGACAATGACGATCGCCCCGAGGACTTTCCATTTGGTTTTCACGCGGGCCATGGTTCCATCCTTTCGATTTGGTTGAGCCAATCGTTGGGATTCTTTCATTCCGGGTGCGTCGTTGCCGCATGATTGATTATATGCCCGATTGGATGAGCCGGTTTCCTTTCTCTTCGCGTCGCTCCCCCGCAGGCTCCGGCCGCACCCGGAAACCGCTACGCACCATGGCGCGCAAGCGCGATGACCGTTACGCCCAAGACAACGAGAACGGCGCCGCCGACCACCCGGACGCTCAGCCGCTCCTGCTTCCGCAGGAATAGATAGCTCAGGACCAATGTGAACAGGGGGGCGGCGTGAATGGCCGCCGTGACGAAGACGACCTGGCTGCCGTGCAGGGCGGTGAACATGGAAAAGTAAGCGTTCACGTAGAGCAACGACGCGATGCAGAAACCCGGCAGGGCCTTTCTTTCGAGATGATACCGAAAGGGATCGTTCCGGATAATAAAGAGGCACGAGAGAAGGATGGAGGCGATGGTCGGCACTAGGGCGGCGGCGACGAGCGGCGAGGCGAACCCCTGTACGCCAAACCGGCCGACTACGTCCCGCGTCCCGAAGCAGATGGCCGCGAAGAGGGCGAAGGTCAGATGAATCTTTTTCCAGTCCGTCCGGGGGAGCTTCTCGTACGCCAGGAGGACCACGCCGCCCGTTGTGGCCAGCGTCCCAAGCGCGATGAAGACCGACAGCGGTTCTCCCAGAAAAAGGATCGCCAGAATCGTAGCCCAAACCGGCGAGGTGCCGGCGACGACCGTGGGCCTCGAAAGCCCCAGTCGTGAATACGCCATGTAGAGCGAAATCCGGGCCAGAAATGGGGAGAATAGCGCGGCGGCCGAAGCACCCAGGATGAGCCGCCCGGTGATTTCCGGCATGGGGCTCGCGAGGGCGATGAGCCAGAGGATCAGGCCGCTGGCCCCCGATGTGAACCAGGCGGCGGTCGTGGCGTTGGAGTAACGGAGGGATTGGCTGATGAGGGTCTGGCCGATGGAAAAAGATACGGCGGCCATCAGTCCCCAAAGGATCGGCAAGTTCAGATTTCCTTTCAGGGTGCTCGTCGAACTGCGCCGTTCACACTGTGACAGAGGGAGGTTGTCGAGACAAGGTTGGTCTCCACCGATGGGAATTTTAACCAACCCATCACAGGGCGGCGGGTCCACCGATTCTCTCCAAGATGGACCGGAGCCCCCAGGCGACGCCCGCAAGGGCGTCCCACCCCGAGGAATGCCCGCGTCGGGCCAAATCCCGGACGGCGCTTCCCAGGACGCCCAGCTCAGCCGGCCCCGACCCCGACAGGATGGCATTCAACAGGCGGTGAACGGATTCCGCTGAGGCGCCTTCCACGGCGCGGCGCAGCAGGGCCTCGCTGATCAGGGGGATCCGGCCGGCGGCCAAGGCCCGGATCTCAGCCGCGGCCCGATTCAGCTCGCTTGTCTCGAATCCCCCCCCCCCTCCCCTCCAATTTTCCGCGGACCGCAGAGCGGTTAGGCATCCGCCGAGAAAATCGTCCCCCGCGGGCGTCAGGCCCGGACCCAGGCCGATCAGGCCCTTTGCCCCTTTCCGCACGAGGTCCATCTTCCCACTTTCCATGCCCGAGGAAAGGGCGTGGGCGGAGGGAAGCGCTCGCGTAGCGAGCGGGGAGAGCGCGGACGTGATGTCCGCCGAACGAGCGGCCAGGGCAGGAAAGGCGAGGCTTCCCAGCCCCGGCGGGTCGGGATGGGATTCAATCGCCCGGGCCAGGGAGCGGATGCGAAGACGGGTGGTCTCGTCGTCGGTTCTTGCGGGCGCGGGCATTTCCGGTATCCAGATCTTCGCCCCGTCCAGAAGGACGCGAAGACCCCCGAGCGTCAGCGATCCGCCGGATTCCCTCGTGAGCGGATCCCCTTTTCGCAAGCCCAGTTGTCCAAAGCTTGTCCCTGGAGGCAAATCGACCAACAGGTTCAGGGGGCCCCGGCCGATCTCCGGAAGACCCAGGCACAGGAGGAGGTCCGGGCCGGACCCCGCGTAACAGGACCGTTCGAAAACCGCCAGGACTTTCGGAGCCGGGACGCGGGAGGTCCCACTCCCGGGGGGCTCATCGCAGGTTCGAACCGGCGTATCCGATAGTCGGTCCAACACCCGGAGGGCCCAGGGTGTGATGGTCAGAGCGCGTATCCAGCGATCGGCGATGATTTGAGAGGGCCTCCTCGTAACGTCCCGTTGTTCGGGATCGAGCGCATTTTCATCGGCGGGATGGTTCCCGTCAACGCATGGACCCATTGGCCACGCCGGGACTCATGAAATTCGGAAAGAGGAACGATAGGGAAAAAAGATGTTAAACTCATACGTAAATTGCCGCGCGGCGGGTGATTCCGCGTCGCCGCGAGAGAAAAGTTCCCCCCTGGCGAGTTGTCACGTGCCGAAGCCAAGCTTGGGTCTAATCCTCCAACCTGTTGTTTTCTTTTTCCTTGTTTCGATAATGCCGCCTCCGGTTTCAGCCGGGGGCCACACCGCCGTGCGCATTGTGACGGTTTCCGACCGGCGGGCGGCTGAAACCATCCTGTCCCGATTGGCCAAGGACGCCCCTTTGGCCATGGGGGCGAGAGGGATTGCCAAGGTGCGGATGTTGTCGGAAAAGGAGGTCCGGGCGCTTCCGCCTGAAGTCAGGAACGACTTGGCGGATCTTCCCCTGGGGGGACATACGCGGATTGTGACCGACGGGGAGGCCTACTCGATTTATCAACGGTCCTCGTTTGATTTTTACCGCCAGGCCTGGGCGTTGCACAAAGCGGGCAAGAATATCGAGGCGCTCCGCAAGGTGGAAAGAGACTTGATTCTCAATCCGGACCACGCAAAGGGTCTGGCCCTGATCGGGAGGATCTATGAACAACGTCGTGAATACCGGCGGGCGTCGGAGGCCTATCAGCAGCTCATCGGGTTTCATCCCAATTCCAGTCTCGGCCATCGGATGATCGGACGGATTTTCGAATTGGAGAAAAGGTGGGACAAAGCCATCAAGAGCTACGAATTCGGCCTTGAGCTGAACCCCCGGCAACACGATGTCCTGAATAATCTCGCTTTGCTGTATGCCGTGCGGCGGGGTGATCCGGAAAAGGGTCTTTCGTTGATTGAAAGGGCGTTGGCGTTGCGGCCGAAGACGGCGGAGTATCTTGACACCCTCGCGCAAATCCGAAAGAGGCTCGGGCTGAAGGGAGACATTCGGACCGCGAAGTTGAAGGAAGCTTTAAACGGAAGAGCGAAGGCCAGGGCCGCGAAGGGATTGAAATCGGCGAGTTCGGCCGCGGCCCCCCCCCCCCCTCCCCCCGCGCGGAACGGGAAAAAGGAGGCCGCTTCGCCGAAG
>CAYRGS010000144.1:0-6761 GCA_964423875.1 uncultured bacterium | reverse complement strand
TTCGAGCCTCACGGGCGAAGAAGGTCCCGGCCAGGAATTCATGGCGGGTTACCTGAAAGAGATGGGGCTCGAAGTCGAGCGTTGCGTCGCCGATATGGAGGCCCTGGAGGGCCATCCCGAGTTCATCCCGGTGGACCCGGAGGTCAACGTCGGAAACTATGAGGAAAGACCCAACGTCATCGGGAGATATCGTGGATCGGGCGGCGGGCGCTCGATCATGTTCTTCGCCCACATGGACACGGTTCCGCCGGGAGACGGCTGGACCCGGGACCCCTTCGGCGCGGAGATCGTAGACGGCCGTATGTACGGCCTCGGAACGGCCGACATGAAGGCCGGGATGGCCGCGTCTTTTTACGCGGTGAAGGCGTGCATGGGGGCCGGCGTCCACCTCAAGGGTGACGTCCTTTGCATGAGCAACATCGAGGAGGAGATCGGCGGCAGCGGCGGCATTTTGGCCTGCATCGCCCAGGGCTACCGGGCGGACGCGGGCATCCATACCCACCCGGGCGAGGGGAAGCCCGAGATGGTCTGGATCGCCTCTTCCGGCGTCCTGGCTTTCCGGGTGAAGGTCAAGGGCCGGACGACCCACGGGTTTCAGTCGCACCTGGGCGTGAACGCCTTGGAGAAGGCGTGGCGGATCGTCGAGGCCCTTCGGGAGCTCGACCGTCACTTGGGCGTGACGAGCCGGGAGCCCCTCACCGAGAGCACCTTTTTCCTCAGCGGACGGCCGGTCCGCGCCGTCAACCTGTACCTCAGCGCGATGCGCGGGGGCGGGTGGCTTTACCAGGTCCCGCCGGACTGCGAGATGGACTGGGTGTACACCTTTCCGAACAACGAATCCCTGGAAGAGAACGTGTCCCTCATCGAGGAGACCGTCCGGTCTGCCGCCGCATCGGACCCGTGGCTGAAAGAGAACCCGCCCGAGGTCCAGTGGCTTCCAATCAGGTTCAGCCCTTGCCGGATCGATCCCGACGACCCCTTCGTCCGGGTGACGCGAGAGAGCATCGAGGCCGTCACGGGGGAGAAGACGAGTCTCGGGGCGACACCGGTGGGGAGCGACATGCGGGTGCCCGCCCTGTACGCGGACATGCCGACGGTCAACATCGGCCCCATGGGCGGGGGCGGCCATTCGCCCGACGAGTGGGTGGACGTCGAATCCTACGTGGATGCCGTCAAGATGTTCGCCGTCCTCCTGATCCGGTGGTGCGGCGCGGTGTCTTGAGCCGGTCGCCGCCGAGGGCGCGGCCCCGATGATACCGAAAAGGAGAATGGGTATTGCGGCTTGAGGATCGGGTCGTCATCGTCACCGGGGCGGCCCGGGGGATCGGGAGGGTCTACGCGAAGTCCGCGGCCGCGGAGGGGGCAAAGGTCGTCGTATCGGACGTCCTGGACGGCGAAGAAGCGGTGGAGGAAATCCGCAAGGGCGGCGGGGAGGCGATGTACGTCCGCGCCGATGTGTCCAAGGAGCGGAGCGTGAACGCCCTTGCCCGGTCGGCCCATGACCGATACGGCCGCGTCGACGGTTTGGTGAACAACGCCGCGCGCGTGGCGGATATCCGCCTGGGCGGTTTCTATGAGGTCTCCGTCGAGGAGTGGGACGCGGTCATGGCCGTCAACGTCAAGGGTGCGTGGCTGGCCTCGAAGGCGGTCTACCCCTATATGAGAGACCGGGGCTCGGGGAAGATCATCACCATCGCCTCGGGCGTCCCGTTCAAGGGAACCCCGATTCCCGCCCACTATACGGTCTCGAAGGGCGCGGTCATCACATTGACGCGGGTCCTGGCGCGGTCGATGGGGAAGGACGGGATTTGCGTCAACTGCGTCGCCCCGGGTCTGACGCGAAGCGAGAGCCTGGCCGAGGCGCGCGGTGAAGGTTACGAGCGGGTGGAGGCACTCCAGATCGCGACGCGGGCGATCCCACGCGGCGAGGTCCCGGAAGACCTCATCGGCGCCGTTTTGTTCTTCCTGTCGGACGGGGCGGACTTCATCACGGGTCAGACCCTGCTGGTGGACGGCGGCTCGTTCATGAATTGACCGACAACGCCGCCGACTTTTTGCCCTTGAAAGGGAGGAGATCAATGAAGACCCATGAGTTATTCGCCAACCCGGACACGGTTCACTGGGGGACCTTCGATCATCGCCTGGAGCCCGTCCTGACTGTCGCGTCGGGCGACCGGGTGATCGTCCACACCTTGTCGGGCCATCCCGACCTGCTGCCGGAAGACGAGAGCCGGATCCCCGAGGAGTTGAGGGCCATCCACGCGAAGGTCCCCAAGGGGCCGGGGCCGCACATCCTGTTGGGCCCGGTGGCCGTGGAGGGGGCGGCGCCGGGGGACGTCCTGGAAATCGTCATCGAGGAGATTTGGCCGAGGTTCGACTGGGCGTATAACCGTTTGGCCCCCCTGTTGGGTGCGCTGCCCGATGATTTCACGGAAGTGAACGCCCGGATCATCGACCTGGACCTGGACGCCGGAACGGCGGAGGTGGTGAAGGGGTGGAAGGTGCCGCTGCGCCCGTTCTTCGGCATCCTCGGCGTTTGCCCGCCGGAGGGGATGGGCCCTATCCCGAGCAATCCGCCCTACCTCCACGGCGGCAATCTGGACAACAAGGACCTTGTGGCCGGCTCGACGATTTACCTTCCGGTTTGGAAGAAAGGCGCGGGTCTGTCCGTCGGCGACGGACACGGCGCGCAAGGCGACGGGGAGGTGGACGTGACGGCGGTTGAGACCTCGATGCGGGCGGTGCTCCGGCTCACGGCCCGCAAGGACGTGAAGCTCAGGAAATGGCCGCGGGCGGAGACGCCGACCCACTACATCGCCATGGGGTTCGATCAGGACCTGGACGACGCGGTGAAAGAAGCCCTCCGGGAGATGATCGAGTTTCTGGGCGACCGATTCGGTCTCGGCCGAGAGGACGCCTACGCCTTTTGCAGCACGGCGGTTGATCTGAGAGTCACGCAGGTGGTGAACGGCTACAAGGGTGCGCACGCGATGCTGGCCAAAGACCTAACGCCTTCGTAGGGATACGCGCATGCGGGCCGATCTGGAGATCCTGGAAGGGGCGTGCGACATCCACGTCCACACGAACCCCGACGTCTTCCCCCGGATGGTGGACGACGTCGAGGCCGCGCGTGGGGCGAAAGAATACGGGTTTCGCGCGATCATCACAAAATCGCACCAGCTCGAGACGGCCTCCCGGGCGCATTTCGCCCGGCGGATCGTCGGCGGGATCGACATCTTTGGGAGCACCACGCTGGACTACACCCACGGGGGGCTGAACCCGTTCAGTGTGGACGCCGTGATCAAGGTGGGCGGGAAGAAGGTCTTCATGCCCACGACCGACGCGGCCTACCACAAGGAGCTTTTCGGCTCGATCGGGGGAGTGGGGAGCTATGAGGCCGGCGGAGGGATCGGGGCCTTATATGCCGAGCAGCCGCCCCTGCGGATCATCGACGGAAAGGGAAAGCTCCTGCCCGCCGTCCGGGACATCCTGAAGCTGGCGGCCGAAGCGGGGGTCATCGTTAGCGCCGGCCACACCTCCCTAGAGGAGATCCGGGCGCTTCTTGCCGAGTGCAAGGACATGGGGCTTCGGAAGGTCGTCGTCGATCACCCGTTCTTCACGAAGATCCCCGTCGAGGCCCAGGAAGAGATCGCCCGCGCGGGCGCGTACATCAACTACGCCTACTGGGACATCTGTCCGAAGTTCTACTGCGTCTCCCTGCCCGAGCTTGCCGCCGCCATCCGCCGCGTCGGCCCGGCCCGGGCCGTCCTCTCCAGCGACGCCGGCCAGCTCTTCAACGCCCCCCCCGCCGAATGCCTCCGAACGTATGTACAGATGCTCCTGGAGGAGGGGTTTTCATCGCAGGAAATCCGGCTGATGGTTTGTGAGAATCCCGGGTTTTTGGTTTATGGGTAGGCAACGGCATTAAGTATCTTACCATCCTTCTTTCCCCACATATTTAACAAACATTTTGACCTCACAAGATGAATGAATGTGTGATTTGTCTGGCGGGATGTGCATCACCCAAGGAGGTCCTGATCGAGCGGAAACCATTTTAATCCACAGGGTGCACATATGCTGGAACAGGCAATGGAGGTTTATCTGAGGGGCCTGTGGATATCCTTACGACCGGCGGTTTTTTTGTGCGCCCGACTCGGTTAGGATTGTGTAAGGGGCGATTCACTTCGATCTCACACTCCGGTTCGGGTCGCATCCGAGGATGGATGGGAGGGCACGCCATGGACGGAATTTTCATCAAGAACGCCGAGTGGGTCGTCACGATGGACCCGGCGCGGCGGCTCATCCGGGACGGGGCGGTGGCCATTCGGGACGACCGGATCGTGGAGGTCGGCAAATCCGAAGACATCGAGCGGGGGTTCAAGGCGGAGAAGGTCATCGACGGCGCCGGGAAGCTCGTCCTGCCCGGATTGATTGACACGCACGTTCATAACGTCCAGCAGCTCGGCCGTGGTCTGGCGGACGGATGCGATATGCCCGTCCACCTCCTGGAGCGCCTCTATGGTTATGAGAAGGAGTTGATGGAGGAGGACGCGTACTGGGCTGGTCTCGCCTGTCAGCTCGAGATGATTCGAGCGGGGACGACCTGCTTCATCGATCCCGGGAGCTATTTTCCCGACCGGACCGCCGCCGCGCTTGGCGAGAGCGGCATGCGGGGGATCGTCGCGCGGACGGCCTTCGACCTGTTCGATACGCCCATCGGCCCCCTTCCCACCGGGATGTTCCGGGAGGATACGGACGAGACGCTTCAAAAAGCCCAGGACGTGGTGAGCCGGCTGAACGGCGCCCACGGGGGCCGGCTCAAGGCATGGTACGCCCTGCGCATCCTCTCCGGGTGCTCGGATGACCTGATCCGGGAGATCAAAAAGTTTTCCGAGCGCGACGATGTGGGGATTGTCCTCCACGCCTCCGAGTCCCGCGACGAGGTGGTCGGCTCTCGGGTGAAGTACGGCATGGCCGACATCGAGCGGATGGACGCCCTCGGCGCCCTTGGGCCGAACATGGTCTTCATCCACATGGGCTGGACGAACCCCCGGGAGGTCAAGCTGGTCGTGGACTACGACCTGAAGGTCTCGTGCACCCCGACCGCGGGGATGAAGCTGGCGATGGGCAGCATGAATTTCGGCCACTTCCCCGAGATGCTCGAGTTCGGGGCCACCGTCGCCTTGAGCTCGGACTCGGCCATGTCGAGCAATTTCCTGGATATCGTCCGCGCGATGTACCTCGCCTCGGGCGGGATCAAGGCGGCCCGTCTGGACGCGACGATCATGAGGCCCGAGACCATGCTCGAGATGGCGACCCTCAACGGCGCGAAGGCGGCCCTGTGGGAGGATGATATCGGATCGCTCGCCCCCGGGAAGAAGGCCGACATCGCCGTTTTCGATACAAAAAAGCCTGAGTGGCGTCCTATCCTCAACCCCATTGCCAACTTGGTCTATTCGTCGCGGGGGGGCGCGGACACTGTGATCATTGACGGAAAGATCGTGATGGAAGCGGGAAGCGTTCTGACGATCAACGAAGAGAAAACGCTGGAGGAAGCCCAAACGCGGGGGGAAAAGCTGGCGGAGAAATCCGGCCTCTGGGACTTGGCGAAACCCAAGTGGCCCATTCTTTGAGGGCGGCTGTCCACCAGCCATTCGGTTCGACCCAACTCGTGAGGAGAGGAATTTCGGCATGATCATCGATTGTCACGTTCACGCAGGAAAGCTCGGAGAGCATTATCCCGAATGGTGGGTGAAGGAGCTATACCGGGTCTGGGGCGGTGTGGACCAGTGGACAGGTGGGAAGAAGGACCTGGGCGTGGGCGAGCGGCTGGTCGCCCAGATGGACGCGCACGGGATCGACAAGATGTGCGTCATGACCTCCGACCACCGGCGGGTCTACGGCCGGGTGAAAGGTCCCTACACGCCGAACGAATTCCTTCGGGAGGTCCGCGAGGCCGCGCCCGATCGGTTCGCCCTGACGTGCAGCGTGGACCCGCTGCGGGACGTCTACGAGGCAACGCTCGAAGTCGAGCGGTGCATCCGGGATGAGGGGTTCGACGCCTGCAAGATTTACCCGTCCTATGACCACTTCGACCCGCGGGACGAGCGCCTGTTTCCCTTGTACGAGAAATTCATCGAGCTCGACATCGCCGTGCAGATCCACATGGGCTGGACGCCCTGCATGAACGCCCCCATGAAGTATCAGCACCCCCACCTCCTCGACGACGTGGCCCTGCGGTATCCTGAAATGAAGATGGTTGTGTGTCACCTGGGGTGGCCGTGGGTGGACGAGTGCATGGCGCTGATCGCTAAGTACGACAACATCCACGCTGACCTAGCCTACTGGGGTTGGTTCACACCCGAGGAGAACCTGAAAGTGATTCAGCGGTTCGGCCGGCTCTGCGGGTTCGACAAGCTCCTCTTCGGCTCCGAGAACTCCCACACCCACATGGCGGTGGAGCTCATGCTCGGGCTGAGCGATGAAGCGGCGCGTCTGGGGGGGGGGATTGAGGCGATCTCCCCGGACGACCTGGACAAGGTCATGTGGAAGAACACGGCCCGGCTTTGGAAGATCGACGCCTGACCCCATCTGTTCACGCCCGGAAAAGGAAACCCCGTAGGACGCGGGGGCCATGCGGGAAAAGGAAGGCATGACCCGAACGGTGCGGAAAGCGGGCCGGGACGCCTCAAGTTTGCTCCTCGTCTCCGACTTAGACGCGACACTCCTCAACGAGGAGACCTACGATTTCGACGAGGCCC
>CAYRGS010000143.1:250-6918 GCA_964423875.1 uncultured bacterium | reverse complement strand
ACATCGGGGAGCAGAGACTAACTCAAAAAATGGTACAACTTTAGGGGGTAGGTCACGCCCGCGTGAGTTGGTCGCGAGCCCACCTCTTCTTTTCGCTCGATTCCAGCGTGACGATTCTCCTGAAGTGAACCGACTTCTTGTCTCCATCGATTAACCGATCGGCTATGTCTCCTTCGAAGAAGGCCTTGGTGTACAGATGGGTCGCGCAAACCTCCTCCTGAACGTCTCCGTAGATCTGCGCGGCGAGCGCATAGTTTTCCTCGGGAGAGCTGGTGAGCATGACGTTAAACCTGGGTTTCAGCCCTCGGGCAAGGGCCATCAACTTGAGAAAAATGGCCAGCAGTAAAGCCACGAGGAAGGCTGTTGAGTCTAACCGCAGAAACATGCGGAGGGGTGGGAACAGACTGCTCAGACCCCACAGGATGAAGCCAAGGCCGACAACGATCTCTCCTGAATGGTCCCATACACCCTTTACAAGCCGTCGCATTGGCCACCTCACTGCTGATAGGAGAACTCAATGAGTTTCTGCGACTCATAAATAGATGTTCGATACGAAGGGATTCACTTCATTTTATTCTGCTCCGGGATCCGGTTCACAACGCGTCCGGAAGACGACTATTCAAAGATGTAGCTGAACCGCTCTGTCGTCCCCCGCTCTTCGTGCCACGCGGGCGCTTCGATGGAATGCCCCGTTCCCTCCAGCTCGTTCAGGACGTAGAGCAGCGGCCCGACGGTGTGGTCGGGGTTCCAGCACTGCTGGCCGACGAAGTAGGGTCTCGGCGAGTCTCTCTGAAAATGGGTGTACGCTAGGCCCGGGCACAGGGCGTTTACACGGATGCCGCCCTCTTTCTCCATGGCGGACAGGCACCAGGAGATCCCCTCGACCGAATGCTTTGTTGTCGTGTAGGGAATGCTGCGGATGTGCGTAAAGCCGATGCGCGCCGTCGTAGAGGAGATGTTCACAATGTGGCCGGATTTGCGCTCCCTCAGGTGGGGAAGGACCTCGCGCGCGCACAGGAACACGCCGTTGACGTTGACGTCGTAGACCGCCTTCCAATCTTCGAGCGTGACCTGGGTGAAATCGCAGCTTGGACCCGACACCCCCGCATTGTTGACGAGGACATCGATTTGGCCGGTTTGCTCCAAGGTTCTGCCGACCATCTCTTTCACTTGGGCCTCGTTCGTGACGTCCGTCCTGGCGGCGATGGCTGAGCCGCCCTCCGCTTCGATGTCCGAGACGACCCGCTCCGCCTCCCCGACGTCCCGGTCGGCCACGGTCACAAGGGCGCCCTCTTTCGCAACCGCCCGGCTCATGTTCTCGCCGAAACCCCTGCCGCCCCCGGTGATGATCACGGTTTGTCCGGCCAGACTGCTTGCCATCTGAATTCCTCCTTCTTTCGTGGGTCTCCATGAAGGTCAGGTCGATCGCGCTCGGGTTTGGATCTCGTGGTGGACTGCCAGCATCCGGTCCGTGTTCCGGGAAATCGGGTACCGCTCCGCCAGCCGCCGGGCCGAGCGCCCCATGGTCCGGCGAAGGTTTTCATCGAACAACCGCTCCAGCCTCGCGGCCAAACCGTCCGCGTCCGTCGGGTCCTCCAGGATGAGCCCGGTCTCCCCTTCGGTCAGGATTTCCGAGGCGCCGCTGGGTCGGCTTAGTATACAGGGAATCCCGCTTGCCAGGGCCTCCAGGGCGGCGAAGCCGAAGGGCTCGTACAGGGACGGGAGGACGAAGACGTCCGAGGCCCGGTATGCGTCCGCGGTATGCGTCTCCTCTCCGGGGAACCCGACGATTCCCTCCACGCCCAGCCGCCGCGCCATGCGCGCGGCCGCGGGTCTTCGTCCCGGGGGAGCGATGATCAGAACCCGGAGCCGCCTTGGTCCATTTTGGAGCTTGGCCGCCGCGCGCAGGAGGTGAACCAAGCCCTTTCGGAAAAAGCCCGAACCCACGAACAGAACGACGAAATCACCGGGATTGACGCCGAGCGTATTCCTAATCTCATCCTTTCTTCCGGGGTCTTCGGCGGGGGAGAACTCCACGAGGTCCACGCCGTTGTAAATGACGGTGACGTCATCTTCGCCGAGGGCGCTCCCCTCGGAAGGGGCGCTTCCCTCGGGCGCGCCGTAATGCCGGAGAATGTCATCGCGGACCTTCCTCGAAATGGCCACGACCCGCGTGGAGACCTGTTTCGAGAATATCCGCCGCTCGGTCGTGAGATGAAACGCGTGGAGTGGGTCCAGGCGTCTGGCCATCCGCGAGGCGGGCGGCAGGTGGGCCGCGGCCACGCGAAGCCACTCCCGGTGACATCCTTCCCCGGCCCGGTAAATCCCCCGAACGGTCGTCCGGTCGAAGTTGTAGACGGCATCGAACCGCCCGCCCCGAAGGGCATGACCCGCGCCGCGGGCGAAGCTCCACGCCTTGAGGACCGACAGGCCGCCCAGCCGGCCGATGGGGCGGCGGATGACCGATCCGGGCAGCGCCTCCCAATGGCGGGCGAAGAGGTGGACCTCGTGGCCCCTCGCGGCCAGGTCCCGGGCGAATCCCCACACGTAGCGCTCGACCCCGCCGCGGCGGTGGGCGGCGATCCGCACGAGGGCGATTCGGAGGGGCCGGTCATCGTTCATGAGGGGGGGCCTTCGGACCGTTTCGTCTTGTGTGGCTTTGATTTGGAGTCTCAGGAGATCGCTTCCATCCCGATCCATCCTTCCGGCTCCCTTCGCCTTTCGCCGCATCCGTTGTCATTTCGAGCGCGGCAAGGAATCTTAAGCGTCCGTTGTGTTGGACGGGAGCGAATGAGCGAAACCGCACGCGCCGATCCGGGATGGCGGCCGGTCCGCCGGAAGGGGGGGGGGGACATCCTCCATCCGGAAGGGGCCGGGGGGCCCGGAGGGGAGGGGGGGAGACCCGCTACCCCGACCCGCCGAGCATTTCCAGAAGGGTTTCCACCCGCCGCCGGTGGGTGTGATCCCGTAGGGCGCGCTCCATCGCCTTGCGGGACATCTCCGCCGTTTCGTCCGGGTGAGAGACGTGGTATTCGATGAGTCGCCGGAGGTCGGCCCGGTCGCGATAGGTGGCGATCTCCTCGCCGGGCGTGAAGAACTCGGCGATGTCCTCCTTGTGGTTGGTCAATTGGAACCCTCCGCTTCCGGCGATACTGATCGAGCGGTCCTCCAAGCTGAAGATGCCGCCTCCCGGATGCTGCGGGTTCAGGTTGATCCTGGACGCCGCGTAGACCCGGACCTTGTCCTCATTGGGGAGGACGCCTTGGAAACGCTCGCGAATCCAATCGCTCTTCACGTCTTCCCAGCGGCCCTTTCCCCAGATGCGGAGGTCCACCTTCGGCCCGACGATTCCGTCCATCAGGGCCACCCGGAAAGGGTAGGGTGATCCCACGAAGCTCACGTCGGCGCCGAACCGGCGGCGGTCCTCCTCGCTCAGGTCGGGCGGACGAAAGTACGCGGGGTCGTACCCATGGGGCAGGTATCTTACGTGGTCGATCCCCTGGGCGCGCAGCTCCCGCTCGAAGTACCGATCCTTCGTCAGGAAGAGCCAGTAGGCCTGGATCACCTCGAAGGGCAGGGGGGGGTAGACGCCCGCCAGACCCCAGGGGTTGTCGTTGTAAAAGTTGACGGTGACGCAGGAGGTCTTCCGGTTTACGGTGTGGACAGTTTCGGCGGATACGTATCCCCCCCGGAAGACGAGGAGCAGGTCCGCCTTCCAGTCGCGCACCCGTTCGACGAGGTGTTTGTTCATCCGGTGCACCCAGGCCCTCCGGAAGTTGGAGTAGGCGAAGCTCTTCTTCCGGTAGTAGAAGATCTCGGTCTCGTGGCCCAAATCGCATAAGGCCCGGTGATACCCGTATTGCTCGACGCCGGGGACGTTCGCGTGCTCGTTGGTGACGATGAGAATTCGCATGCATCCATTCCGTTGATGGAAGGTCCGTTCGGATTCACCTCTTCTCGGTGTTTTCGGCCCCCGCCTTGCTGATCAGGAAGTCTCCCAGGATCAGATGAGGCAGGCCGGACCGCTCAAAGGTCTCAATCGCCTCGGAGGGCCCGCAGACGATCGGATCGCCGTGAAGGTTGAACGACGTGTTGAGGACGGCCCCCACGCCCGTCCGTTCCTCGAAGTGTCGGATCAGCCGGTCGTACGCCGAGTTGTCCTTCTCACGCAGGATCTGGGGCCGGGCGGTGGCGTCGTAGGGATGAACGGCCGCCGCCAGGGCCTCCCGCCCCTCCGCGGTCGTGTCGAAGGCCAGCATCATAAAGGGCGACGACAGGGCTCCGCCCTCCGGTTGCCGAAGGTAGCGGGCCGCGCCCCCGGCCCGGACGGTCGGGGCGAAGGGCATCCAGAAATCCCGGCTCTTGATCATTTTGTTGATGCGGGCCACGACCCGGAAGTCGCGGGGATCGGCCAGGATGGACCGGTTCCCCAGGGCGCGCGCGCCGAACTCCATCCGCCCCGCCATCCGCGCGACGACCCCGTCCCGAATGATCAGTTCGGCCGCCCGGGTCTCCACGTCGGCGGGCCGGGAAACCTCGTGGCGGTCCGAGACCCCCGCCCGGCGGAGGGCCTCCTCGATCTCCCGGGAGGAAAACTCCGGTCCCAGGTAGAGGTGGTCCAGCGGGTGGAACCCGGCGGCCGGGTGTCCGCTTGGCCCCTCCCCGTAATGGGCCTGATAGGCCGCGCCGATCGCGTTGGACTCGTCGCCGCAACTCGGCATGACGAAGAGCTCGCCGATCTCGGGAAGTCGCGCCAGGACCTGGTTGGCCTTGACGTTCATGAAGATCCCCCCCGAAAGGGCCACCCGCCCCGGCGCCGCCCGGCTGTTTCCGTTCGTCTCGGCGGCCAGCCGCAGGCTCTCCTGCGTCCAGGCCTCGAGGAGGTTCTCCAGGTGGTCCTGGGCCGCGGCGGCCACCCAGTCGAAACGCATCCGGGCCAGCTTCATCATCATGTG
Source organism: uncultured bacterium (assembly GCA_964423875.1). GTDB lineage: Bacteria > UBA8248 > UBA8248 > JACPRG01 > CAYRGS01. The sequence goes on along the minus strand of CAYRGS010000143.1, from coordinate 1,963 downwards.
GGCGAAGCGCCGCTTCCGGACCCGCCAGCGGAACTGGGCGCCCTCCTCGGTTCCCGCCGGGACGTATTCCAGCATCTCCCGGAAGATCCGGTGGACCTCTTCGCGTCCGTAGGTGGGCGCGTAAGGCGCCATGCCCATCACCTTGTGCTCGTGCTCCAATTGCCGCATCCCCAGGAAGACCGTCACCAGGGAGTAAAAGCTGCCCAGGGACCCGTGGGCGCTCCGGCTCGCCGAGAGCCGCCGGATGCCTTCCTGGGTCGCGTGGCTCACCGAGGCGCACAGGCCGTCGCCCGCGTTGTCGTTGGTCAGGATGAAGGCGTCGCCCCCCGCGAAGGGGGAGGCGTAATAGGCCGCCGCCGCGTGGCAGAGGTGATGGTCGACGGGCCGGACGCTGGAGGCGGGGACTCCGACGTGGGCGGTGACGCTCGAGATGCGCTCGTCCGGAGTGATGGCCCGTTTGCGCCGCAGGGCCCGTCTCCTTCGGCGCGATGGGGAAAACGGGGGCGTTCTCCAATCCCTGGGCGAGCGGGGGGCCTCGAAATAATCGTCGGTGTACGCCCCGTCCCGGGTCAGGCGGTCGAACCATTCCGGGTCCATGGCTTCGCGCCCGGCTAGGGCCACGGCGTCCGGGGCGTTCGCGCCTTCGGGAAGAAACCCCAGACAGTACTCGACCGCCCGGCGGGGATAGCCCCCTTCGTTCTTCTTGCGGGTGAACCGCTCCTCGCTGACGCAAGCCGCGACCCGGCCGTCGACGACGAGGGCGGCGGTGGCGCAGTGCGAATCCGTTATCCCCAGGATGGCCGTCATCGGCCGCTTCCCCCACTGGATTGCGCGGCGGGCTGATCGGCGGCGTCCATCCCCTCGGGTGGTGCGCCGCCGGCGGGTTCCGCGGGCAGGCCCAGGGCCCGCCGGTAGACGCCCACCATCCTCCCCGTCCAGGCGTGCCGGTCGTACTCCCGCTCGGCGTGGTCCCGGGCGGTCCGGCCCATGTCTCGCCGCAGATCGGGATTCAGGATCAACCGCTCCATGGCGTCCGCCATGGCCGCCGGATTCTCTGGGGGGACGATCAAGCCTTCCGCCCCGTCGCGCAGGAGCTCGCGGACGCAGCCCACGTCCGTCGCGACGACGGGTCTTCCGAGCGCCATCCACTCCAGGACGGCCCGGCACGTCCCCTCCGAGCTCCGGGCGGCGAACAGTCCGGCGTCGGCGGCCGACAGGGCAGTGGGGAGGTCGCTTCGGAATCCCAGCAGGTGGACGGCGTCGCCGATGCCCATCTCCGCGGCCCGCCGGCCTACATTCTCCTGATCCCCCCCGGCGCAGGCCGGCAGGAGCCGGGCGGGCAGGCCCCGACGCCGGAGCCGGGCCAGTGCTTCAAGGGCCGTCATGTGCCCCTTGAGGCGGATAAAGCTCGAGTTCATGCCGAAGACCACGTCGGAATCGGGGATTCCGAATTTCTCGCGGTCGGCCCGGCCGTTCAGGCCGGGACGGAAATCGCGCGCGTCGACGCCGCCTCGCAGGGTGATGAGCCGTGCGGACCGGAACGCGCCCGAGCGCTCGAACCCCTCCCGGATCTTTTCGGTCGCCGCGACCACCCGGTCCGTGGCCCTGTTATAGAGCCAGCGGTTGGCCGGATGCGTCCGGACGGGTTGGAGGATGTGTCGGGAGCGGATGAGTGCGGTGGCGGGCCGATTTCCTCCCCCCCCCCCCCGCCGA
>CAYRGS010000143.1:0-240 GCA_964423875.1 uncultured bacterium | reverse complement strand
GGGGGGGGGGCCGCCCGCCGGGGTGGGGGGTGGGGCGGGGGGGGGGAGGGGGCGGGGGGGGCCGATTTTGCCCCCCCCCCCCCCCGCCGAGGCGCAAGGTCGCGGCCGCGAGCCAATGGTCCTGGCCCCGGTGGGCGTGGAAGACCTGGATGTCGGCGGCGCCCATGAGGCGGCGGAGTCCCCGGAGGTCTCTCCGCCAAACCGCCGGCCTGAATCCCGATTGGAAGGACAAGAACTCGA
>CAYRGS010000142.1:0-6998 GCA_964423875.1 uncultured bacterium | reverse complement strand
CCCTGAACTTTTGGACATCGGGGAGCAGAGACTAACTCAAAAAATGGTACAACTTAAGGGGGCAGGTCAGCGGCCGCGCGAAATCACAAGGCTGGATGAATCGCGTGCAATGCACAAAATGATTCCCTCCCCCCCGATACCCCTGCGGGCGCCCGCGCGGACGGCCTGATTGTCTCCCCCCCCTGGTTTTGTTTCCGTCTAAAAAGCCCCGTCCATCCAAATAGGCGGAGGCCCTGGAACCGGCTCATCCTTCGCCCGGACAACCAACCGACGCGGCCGCCGGCTTGTGTACTTCACCGCACCGCGGCGATCGACCGATTCCACACAACAAATTTAGCGCATTTTACAAAAAAAGCTGTCAAAAAGAGAATTTCATCACTGAAAACTTCATCCCCGGGACTTTCTATTCCTCACCTCCAAGCCTTCTAAATAGGAGTGTGAGGGGGGAGATTTCCACCCGCAAGGCGTTGACGGGTTTCACGAGCCGGAGCGCTCACCCGCCCGCGATGGGCGGAAAGATTCCAACCACGTCCCCTTCGGCCAGACACTCCTCCTCTGAAACCTGCAGGTGATTCCGCATCAAGAGATTCACCTCCTCCCGCGGGATCCCCATGCGCCGGATGATGTCGGACACCCGGGCCCCCTCGGGGAAGTCCAGGGTGGAGCACTTCCCGCGCCGGTCTTCAGGCGGAAGATACCCGATGAAGTGCGCAAAGACCCGGACCTCAATCCTCACGGCGAAGGACCTCTCTCGCCGCCGCGAGGGCCTCCTCGTGCACCCGCCGGAGGGGAACCCCTTGCTCCCGCGCCGCCCGGCGGCAATCCTCGTACTCGGGCGACACCCCCGGGTCCGGCCCGCACGGGGAGGACACCTTGACCCTCAGCGGGCCGTATCGCGTCCGCACCGTCATCTCGCGGCGCGCGACCGCCAGCCGGTCGGTCCAGGTCCAACGGACGCCAAGGCTCGAAGTCTCTCGCAGGACCGCATGCACGAGGGCGCGCTTCTTCTCAGGCCGGCCCAAAACGGAGATGAGGATCCCGGGGCGGGATTTCTTCATCCCCACCGGCGTCCAATAGACATCCAACGCCCCCTCCGCGAATAGGATCTCACCCACGTGCTCGTAAAACTCGGGGTTCATGTCGTCGATGTTGGCCTCGATGAGAACCAACCGCTCGATGACCGCTCCCCAGCCCTCCCCATCCATCCCCTCTTCCACCGGCTTCCCCAAGACGAGCCGCAAGACGTTGGGCCGTTCCAGGTCCCAGGTTCCCGCGCCGTACCCCACGGCCTTGAGCCGCATGGGCGGCATGGGGCCGAAGGCGTCCGCCAGCGTCGCCAACAAAGCCGCGCCGGTCGGCGTCACGAGCTCGGCCTCGATCCCGGTCCCCCGCACCGGCACATCCCGGACCAGCTCCAGCGTGGCCGGGGCCGGAACGGGCTGTTGTCCGTGGGCGGAGCGGATGAACCCGGCGCCCAAAGGGAGCGGCGAAGCCTCGACGCGCCCGACTCCCAACAGGGCGAGGCCCGCCACCGCTCCCACGATGTCCGCGATGGCGTCCAGGGCTCCGACTTCGTGGAAATGGACCTCCTCAATTCCGATCCGGTGAATCCGCGACTCCGCCTCGGCCAGACGGTGGAAGACCCGCAGGCTCTTATCCTTCACCGCCTCCGAGAGGGCGCTCGATTCGATGATCCGCCGGACCTCGGCATAGCGGCGGTGTTCGTGGCGCCCCCCCCCCCCGGGGGGGGGGCAAGCCGGGGTCACGACATCCACCTTTGTGGCGCCGAACCCGTTCTTTTTGACGGACCTTGCGCGCAGGGACAGGCCCGGCAAGCGAAGCCGGTCGATCTCCCCCTGAAGGTCTTCGATGGGAAGACCCGCGTCCACCAAGGCCCCCAGCGTCATGTCTCCGCTGACGCCCGACACGCAGTCGAAGTAGGCGAGCATTACGACCCGATCCGGTTGATTTTGTCGGCCTGAACCGCGGCGCCGAACCCATTGTCGATGTTCACCACCGAAACCCCCGGGGCGCAGGAATTGAGCATGGCGAGCAGCGCGGCCAGCCCGCCGAAGCTCGCCCCGTAGCCGACACTCGTCGGCACCGCGATGACCGGGCAGTCCACCAGCCCGCCGACGACGCTCGGCAGCGCCCCCTCCATCCCCGCCACGACGATGATCACCCGCGCCTTACGGAGGACCGGCCACCGGTCGAGCAATCGCGGAAGGCCGGCCACGCCCACGTCGTAAACACGCTCCACCCGGTTGCCCCACGCTTCGAGCGTGAAGGCCGCCTCCTCGGCGACGGGAAAATCCGCCGTCCCGCCAGAAGCCACCGCCACCCGGCCGAATTCGTCTCTCGGCGAAGCCGGGGGCTCACGGCGGAGAAGGGCGATGCGGGCCTCGGGGTTATACTCAAATGGAAACCCCAGGGATTCCAGGACCCGCGCGGATTCCGGCGGGACCCGGGTCGCCAGGACCATATCCTCGCCGCCCCTCAGGATCTCCCGGGCGATGGCCCGGGTCTGATCCGGTGTCTTCCCCTCGGCGAAGATGACTTCGCCGCGTCCGTTCCGAAGCGCCCGGTGATGATCGACCTTCGCGAAGCCCAGGTCGGTGAAGGGCAGCACCCGGAGGCGCTCGAGGGCCTCCTCCGGGGCGACGCGGCCCGCCTCGACCTCGATCAGCAAGGATCTCAGGCGATCAACGTTCATGCGCGAAAACGGGTGCGGAGATGACCGGGAGCGGGATCGACCCGGGACGATCGGCGGGCTGCCCGTTCAGGCTCCCGGTGCGGTACCCCTTCAGGTCTACGGAGACCTTGGGAAACCCGATCCGCTGAAACGCGTGCGAGACCGCGTCCATCATGCCGGGCTCGAAGAACCGGGGGACCTCCCCCGCCTCCACCTCGATCCGGGCCAACGCTCCGTGGTGGCGGACCCGGAGCTGGCGAAAGCCGAGTTCCCTCAAATGGGCCTCGGCCCGCTCCACCGTCCTGAGCTTCTCGGCGGTCACCCGCTGTCCCCGGGGAATCCGCGAGGCCAGACAGGCCATGGCCGGCTTGTCCCAGGTGGGCAGCCCCCTCGCCTTCGAGAGAACGCGAATCTCCGCCTTGGTCAGATCCGCCTCCAGCAAGGGACTGCGAACGCCGTACGCCCGCGCGGCCGCGCGGCCGGGCCGCTCATCGGACAGGTCGTCCGGGATTGTGCCGTCCGCCACGTAGGCGATTCCCTCGCGGTCCGCAATCGAGACCAGCCGGCGGAAGAGCTCTTCCTTACAGAAAAAGCACCGGTCGGCGGAATTGGCGGCGTATCGCGGATCGGCCAGCTCCCGGGTGTTGATCTCGAGGAGACGGATGCCGATCCGCTCGGCCACTCGCCGGGCCTCGACAAGCTCGGACTCCGGAAGAGAGGGCGATCGCCCCGTCACCGCGAGGGCGCCGTCGCCCAGGACGCGCCTTGCGGCGTCGGCCAGAAAGGCGCTGTCCACCCCAGCGGAGAACGCCACCAGGACGCTTCCCATCCGGAGGAGGATCGTTTCCAGATTCTGGTGTTTCTGTTTCGTCGGCGGGGGGATCAAAATCGGTCTCTGGGTGCGAAGTGGACGGGAGTCTAAGGAATGAGGATAATGCTCCTACATATACGTCATTATCTTCCCAAATGTCCGTTTAGGCAACGGAGGCAACGATGGCGGTAGAGCAAGAAGCCCCGGTTGCGGGTCAGGCGTTGACGGTGGAGACCCCGCTTCCGGCCAAGCGCTCGATGTTCGAGAACGCCCAGCTCTATTTCGACCGGATCGCTGAACAGATGGATCTGGATGATGGAATCCACCAGCTCCTTCGCTCACCGGTTCGCGAGCTGACGGTCAACTTTCCCGTCGTCTTGGATAACCGCACCGTCCGGGTCTTTCAAGGATACCGGGTTCAGCACAGCCTCCTGCGTGGACCGGCGAAAGGGGGCATCCGCTACGCCCCCTCCGTCACGCAAGATGAGGTCCGGGCGCTGGCCATGGGGATGACCTGGAAGACAGCGGTCGTCAACATTCCTTTCGGCGGGGCGAAAGGCGGGGTCCGCGTCAACCCCAAGGAGGTCTCCGAGCACGAACTGGAGCGGATCACCCGACGTTATACGTCGGACATCTCGATCATCATCGGTCCCGACAGCGACATTCCGGCCCCCGACATGGGAACCAACGCCCGCGTCATGGCCTGGATCATGGACACCTACAGCATGAACAAGGGATTTTCGATTCCGGGCGTCGTCACCGGGAAGCCGATCTCGATCGGCGGATCCCTGGGGCGGGTCGAGGCCACGGGACGGGGCGTCATGTTCGCCACCGTTCTGGCCGCGAAGAAGCTCAACATCAACCTTCACGACGCCAAGGTCGCCATCCAGGGCTTCGGCAACGTGGGATCGGTGACCGCCAGGCTCCTGGATGAAATCAACTGCCGGATCATCGGCGTCAGCGATGGGGAGGGGGGCATCCACAACCCATCGGGGCTCGACATGGAAGCCGTCTTCGAATACAGGAACGGACCCGGCGGCCAATCGGTCAACGGGTTTCCCGAGGCGGACGCCGTGGCGAGAGACGAAGTCCTCTATCTGGACGCGGACATCGTGATCCCCGCCGCCATCGAGAACCAGATCCGGGCCGACAACGTGGACCGCATCCGACCCCGGCTCCTCATCGAGGCGGCGAATGGTCCCACCACGCCGGAAGCGAACGCGACGCTTCTCGACCGGGGGGTCTTCATCGTGCCCGACATTTTCGCCAACGCCGGCGGCGTCATCGTCTCTTATCTGGAGTGGGTTCAGAACCTCCAGGAATTCCGGTGGACGGAGGAATCCATCAACCACCAGCTTAGGCGCACGATGGAAGAGAGCTTTCACGAGATCAACGAGATCGCCGATCGGAAGAAGGTCGACATGCGGACGGCCTCTTACCGCCTCGCCGTGAACCGAGTCGCCGAGGCGTTCAACGTCCGGGGCATTTTCCCGTAATCCCCCACGCGGTTCCTTACGGGAGGGGGGAGGGGCAATGTCACGGAAGCGAAGCCTTTGGGCCGCGCTCATCGCGTGGGTCCTTCTCGTTCTGCCGGCTCCCGGTTCGGCGGCGGATAAGAAAGACTGGGGAAAATATCCCCTCTCCCCCTCCCTCCCCTCCCCCTTTCGGATTCTCAAGCGCCGTCTGAAATTCGGTCTCGTCCAATTTCCGAAAGCGCGCCCCTCGCCTGATTTCAGCCTCCCGGATCTCGAAGGGAAAATCGTCCGCCTTTCGGACCTTCGCGGCAAGGTGCTGGTCTTGAATTTCTGGGCCACGTGGTGTCCCCCCTGCGTGGAAGAAATGCCCAGCCTCGAGAAGCTCCACCGGCATTTCCAAGGAAGGCCGTTCGAGGTGGTCGCCGTCTCGGTGGACGCCGAAGGTGTGGAGAAGGTCCGGGAATTCGTGAAAAAAGGGAAACTCACCTTCCGGGTCCTGCACGACCGGAAGAAGACGACGGAGCACCCTTTCGGCGTCCGCGGCCTTCCGATCTCCTACGTGCTCGACGCTAAAGGGAGGATGATGGCGGGGGCCATCGGGGCCAAGGATTGGGCCTCGAAGAAGGCTTACGCGTACTTCGAGGGGCTTTTGAAGGATGTTGCGCGCCCATAGCGGGACAGGAAAACCGTCCGTCGGTCCGCCCCCCACTCTCACCGATTTCCTTACGGAAATAAAACGCCGCCCCTCGCGATTCAATCGAATGAGATCGGGCGGCACACTCCGCACATCTTTCCGGCCCTGTTCTATTTGAATCCGATTAGGCCAGATTTTTCAGGAACTTTTGGACACGATGAGTTGAAGCGCGGATTGGAATCGGTGGCTCGTTACCTTTGGTGTGGGCTGAGGGGCGCGACGGCGCTCTTTTCGGGCCAAGACGGGGGGCCCAACCGTCTCAAGACCGGCCCCTACGAAGAAAAAACAGTGTTTACCCGTTGGAGTTTTCCCCGTCCCCGCCCGAAAACCGACCGTTGTGTGTATTCGCCACCTTTCACGCGACAAAGCTGCCGATTGGCCATCCCTTCACGAAACCATCAGCTTTTTAAGAAATGGGCGCTCATCTCTTGGAGTCCGAACGAAAAATTACGGAAGCAAGATTGTCCGGTCGTACAGGACATACGGCGAAGATATCGCGTGGTCGCGGGCCTTCTCAATCAGTCCGCGCGCCCGGGCGCTCATTCGGCCCTGGAGAAGCGAAGGGAAGAACGTCGCGCCGTAGTAATCGTCGGGATGGACCCCCACGAAGACGTGGAGGCGCTTCGCCCTTCGGGGGTTGGCGCGGTGTAGTCGAAGACGCGGGTCTTCCCGGGGGGGATGCGCGTGTCCGACCGCTCGACCCAACCGTTGTCATATTCAAGCCGGCACTGGATGCGGTCCACCCGGCGGCTCCCCTCGATGGTCTTTCCATTTTCGTCAAGCAGCTCCACCTTATTGTTCCCACTTGGAAGACAAAGATTGACCGTCTGGATCATTCGGATGTCGGATTGAGGGCGCCCCAGGAGACTCGACTTCCATCCCCCCCTCCCCCCTGGATTCAAATATCGCTACTTCTCTGATACCAAAAAGAGGAAGAAAAATTTTATGGATTGTTGAAATTGTCTAAAATTTTCTTCCGCCGGCCTAACCCTCCGGTAGGCCGGGCATCCGGGCCGGCCTTGCCCGGCCCGGGAGCGAAGTCATGCCGCAGCCCTTTCGGGACCGCGCGTTCTCATCCGGAGGCTGATATACTGATGAGGAAGCCATCATCCGAACCCGACCCAAGAATCTTTGACGCTCCACTTCGGCCGGGCCCCCCCGGATTGCAAGCCCATCGATTCACGCGGAGGAACCGAGCCCGTGTCGGAAAACCAACCCATAGACCCCGGCGGCTACACCGAACACAAAGAACTCAGCGCCGACCAGGACTCGCTGCCCTTCGCGGTCATCACGGTCAGCGATACGCGCACCGAGGAAACCGACAAG
>CAYRGS010000141.1:0-7244 GCA_964423875.1 uncultured bacterium | reverse complement strand
TGGCCGTTCAGCGTAGCCATCTCGATCACATCCTCCGCCGTGATGACCTCCGGGCCCACCCGTGCGTCCTTGGGAAGCGTCGCGGCCAGGTACATGGCCCGGAACATGTCCTTGTGGTCGGCCGAGTTGACGCCGTCGCAACCCAGCGCCACGTTCACCCCCTTGGCCTTCATCTCCAGGAATTTCCCCATTCGGGTGGTTCCCTTGGCGAGTTTGAGCGCGGCGGGCGGATTCTGGCAGACCTTGGTGTCCGTCTCGGCCAACATGTCCACCTCGAACGACTCCACGGCCGTCATGTGGTTGAGGTAGACGTTGGGGCCCAGGGCGCCGATCTTGTGCATATGCTCGACCGGCCGGTCGCCGGTGGCCTTGACCTCGCTTTCGACCTCTTCTCGCGAGCTTGCTTTGTGCATCAGCGTGAACGTGTCGTAGCGGTCGGCCAGCTCCTTTGCGCCCAGCATCAGGTCGTCCGAACAGGTGCCCACGCCTTCGATGGTGGCGAATACCTTCACCCGGCCGTCGGCCGCGCCCTGGTAGGTCTTGAGGTTGTGATCGGTGATGTCGAGGGCCTCTTTGAGGCTCATCTTGAGGAAATAATCGGGGCACTTGTGTCCATCCGGACCGGCGTGATCCCAAACCCAACTCCCCGTCGTGGCGCGGATGCCACTTTCCTCGATCGCCTTCAGCGTCGTGGGAAGGAACTTGCAGCCCGGCTCGGCGAAACAGGTGGTGCCGGATCGGATCATCTCGGCGATGAGGCACTTCGAATACCAGTACTCGTCCTCCTCCGTGATGGCGGCGAGGTAGGGATAGCACCAGAACTTGAGCCAATCGCTGGTTTTCAGGGTGTCGGGGATCAGGCCGCGGGCGATCTCGATGAGGTGGGAGTGGCCGTCCACCAGTCCGGGCATGACCAGGCGGGAGGAGGCGTCGATGGTCTTCCTGCCCTCGAAGTCTTTCTTGATCTCAGCCGTCTTGCCGATGGCGGCAATTCGGTCTCCACGGATGGCAATGGCCCCGTCGGTCAGAATCCGCTTTTCGGGGTCCAGGGTGAGTATGACGCCCTTCTCGATGAGGATGTCGACTGTCTCGGCCATTCCGTGCTCCTTCGTGGATGCCCCGGTTGACCTCCTTCAAAAAAGCTCTCGTCAGCCGGGAATGCCAAGAGCTCAGCATTCCTCGACCGATGAATATCCTTCCGCTCAATGAACGGGCGAACGGGACTTCGGGAGGATGCCAAGCCGCTTTATGGCGTTTTCGGCATCCTCTTGGACCTTTTGAAATGCCTTCTCCCCAGCGGCGGTTTTGGCCTCCTTCTCTCCCGTCCATACCGCCCGATATGCGATCGGGGGTTCAACGATGATGTCCGAGGTGAAGCAAGTTCCCCTATGACCCTCCGGGGTCGGGCGCCGCAAGCCACCCGTCCCCCCCCAGGGATCCGTGCTGGACGGCCTTTCAAGGTCGTGCAGTCGCATTGGCTCCCTGCCCAAACCTCCTTCTGAATCCCGATCGGGTCCGATACCGGCCGAAGTGTCTTCGGCTTTCAACTCATCCCATTCTCAAACACTTCGACCGAGGCCGGATTCTTTGTCATTTCGCCAATTGCGGGAGAAATTTGTTCGTATAGACGGCCTCCGTTTTCACACGGACCTTGAGCGGCGTGTGCTTGGTCATGATGTCGATAGTGCGGTCCATTTTCGCCCGGTCCATGTAGCCGAAGCCGTGCTGGAGGATGCCTTTGTCTATGTTCATCGCCCGTGTCCGCATGTACTGCTGACGCAGGAACTCTGGGCTCATGGTGGGCTGGCGTTTCAGGAAATTCTTCATGCACTTTTCCACGTAAATGAAACAGTGGCCCCAAGCCTCGATGTTCGCCTTGACGAACCGCCGGACGATGCCGGGGTTTTCCTTGATTAGGTCGTCGTGGACGATCAGGCCGTTAGCGTAGATGTCCACCCCCCACTCGCTGTAGCGGAAGACCGCGCCTTCCTTGCCGAGTTTCTTGGCTTTCAGGTCTAAAGTGACCGAGGCGTCATAGTACGTGGGGGCGAAGTCGATCTTTCCCGTGAGAACGCTCGGGGAGATGGCCCCATAGCCCATTGTGATCCAGGTCACTTGCTTGGGGCTCAGACCGTTGGCGTTCGCGAAGGCGGGGAAGACCCTCTTGACCGAGTCGCCCTGCGGCCCTCCGACACGCTTCCCAATGATGTCCCGGGGGGTCTTGTATCCCTTCTCTTTCAGATACCACAGAACCATCGGGCTCTTCGCGTAGTACATCGCGACTTGCTTCACCAACACCCCGCGGGAACGTGCGATGATCATCGAACCCGTGTCGGCGAGGCCAAAGGGCGCCACCTTATTCCCGATGCGTTTGATCGTATCACCGGATCCGAAGCCACGCTTGATCTCCAAATCCAGACCTTCTTTCTTCAGGAACCCAAAATCTTTTGCCGCAAAGAACGGAACGTGCTCGCTGTAATAAACCCAGTCCAGGAGCCAGACGGCTTTTTTCTGGGCCGCGGCGGATCCACCCCACGCCCAAATCATCAGCCCCGCGCTCATGATCGCGATTGACAACCCTTTCTTCATCGCTGCTCCCTCCTATCGGAAATACCGCTCCACTTCCATCCGAATCCTCTCCCTGAGGGCGGAGAGGATTCACAAACGGCGAACTTCACCCTCGACCCATCCGGTCGAAGGGGGTTTCAAGGGCTCATCCTGACTGGCGGAATATCGCGAACCATTCTAACGACGGATCCTTCTGGAGACAACCTTTAAATACATCAAAAAGTGAGATCCTGCGCTTTTCTTTCATTTGCAAAAAACCCATTGCTGTGGACCTTAAGAAGAAAACAGCGCGCCATTGAAAGCCATTTGCTTTCTGCGGTAAAATCCTTGCACGAAGCCTTGATATGAAAAGAGTGGAGCAACCCGCGGGAGGAATTAAGAATGACCGACGCGCGAAGAGAGATCTTGCTGTTCGCCGATTACACGTGACCGTTCTGCTACATCGCCCTCGGCGGGATGGCGAAGGTCGAGAAAGAAGGCGGCGTCCAGGTGCGATGGACGCCTTGGGAGGGACGACCCGTCGGGGTCGCTTTCCTTGAATCGACGCCGGAGCAGGCGGAGGAGCGTCTGGTGAAGCACCAGGCGTTGGCCTCGAATTACGGGATGACGCTTATCTTTCCCCAGAAAAAATGCCGGACCCGTCTCGCTCATCAGGCTACCCTCTTTTCCCGCGATTACGCCTTGATGGAACCCTTCCGGGACGCCGTCTATCACGCCCGTTATCATGAGGACCGGGACATCGCGGACCCCGGTGTGTTGGTTGAATTGGGCGAAAAGGTCGGTCTGGAAGGAAAGGCGCTGGCAGGCGCCCTAGAGCGCGAAACCTACGCCGGTGAGCTGGACGAGCTGAGAAGAAACGGGGAGCGCCTCAGCGTCGAAGGGGTGCCCACTTACGTTGTCGACGGCCGGACGATTCATGGAGTCGATTCGACCGACGAGGTCCTGGAGGCTCTCGGGAAGTAGGCGGCGGTGTAAACCGTCAACATCCCGGTTGGGTTCAACGCGATTTTGCAAAGCGCTCCGCATACCTTTCAGCGGATTTGTCAGCCTGATCCATCCCGATACGCGCGCCCGCTTTCACCGCGCAGTTCCGTCTCCCGGCGGCTAAAATTTCATTCATTGCCCCCTCCCGCAACATTCGGTTCGCCCTCGCTGCGCCGGACGTTCATTGCTGATATGATTCGAAGTCTCTGATCCGGCAGGAAGAATTCGGAGTTTTTTCGTTTTCTTGGGACCTCGACGGACCGCCGGGTTTCGTTGCTTCAGTCCGCGCGCAAGCCTCGCCGGCTGGTTGTGGAGAGGAATTCGAACGTTGGCCCTTCAGACCGAATACGACGGGATCATCATCGGCGCGGGACACAACGGCCTGATCCTGGCGGGCTACATGGCACGGGCGGGATTGGATGTCGTCGTCCTCGAGCGCTACCTGGAGCAGGGCGGCGGCCTCGACACGCACGTGGCCCCGCGGCATCCGGGGTTCATGCACAACATGCACTCCTTCTTTCACCGCAACCTTATGAACCTTCCCTGGTGGAAGGACCTGGCGGTCGGCGAATTCGACGTCGAATACATCCGGGCGGAGGTCGGCTGCGGGATGTTGATGGGGGGCGGGCGGTGCGTCCTGCTGTATGCAGACCTCGAGAAGACCTTGCGCTCCATCGGCAAGGTCTCGCCCCGGGACGCCCGGACCTGGGAGGAGGTTCATCACCGCTGGCGGCCCGTTGTTCGGGACGTGACGGAGCCGATGACGTACGCTCCCCCCATCGGCTGGGAGAACCTGAAATCGCGCGTGCGCGGAAAGCAGTCCGGGGAGGAGTTCCTCCAATTCGCCGACAAGTCTCCCGATGAGGTCGTCTGCGAGTTGTTCGAAAGCGACACGATCCGTGGCTTCCTGCTTTTCCTCGCCGACCTGCGCGGCTACCACAGCTTCTCCAAGCGCCTGGGCTGGATGATCCCCCACATGGTCGCCACCGGTGTGAATCCCCAGATGGCGCGGGGGACATCTCACCGCCTGGCCCACGCCCTGGACGCCAGCGCGCTTTCCGCCGGCGCGGACGTCGTCGAGGGCCGGGAGGTCTCGCGCATCTTGGTCGAAAACGGCCGGGCGAAAGGCGTGGTCCTGCGGAGCGGCCAGACGATTCTCGCCCGGCGGTTCGTCGCGGCCGGCACGGGGCCGGCCCAGACCTTTGTCGACCTCATCGAGCCGGAACGGGTCGATCCCGCCTTGGCCCAAAAGACCCGGGGCTTCCGCTACGGGCCGGTCGGCCCGATCTTCTCCATCCATCTGGCATTGAACGAGAGGCCGGTCTATACGGCGGAGGCGCGCGAGCCGGACGCTGGCCGGATCCTCCTCACGCTGGTGGGGATGGATTCCCGCGAGGACATGTTCGAGTTTCACCGTGCCCACGAGGAGGGGCGCATTCCCAGGAAGCTCTTTTTCAACGGGACGACGCCCACGGTGTTCGACTCGAGCCAGGCCCCGCCCGGCAAGCACACGGCCTTCATGTGGCAGATGGTCCCGTACAGCTTGGTGGATGGGGGGCCACGGCGGTGGCGGGAGATCCAGGACGAGCTTCTGGACGCCCTGCACGACCGGTGGGCGGAGTACGCGCTGAACCTCAGGAAGCCCGGCGTCATCGTCAACCGGTTCTGCCAGACCCCTCTGGACATCGAGGCGCATATCGCCACCATGGTGCGCGGGGACCAACTGGAAGGCCACCTGGCGGACGGGCAGTTCTATGACCGGCGGCCCATCCCCGAGCTTTCCGGCTACCGGACGCCCGTCGGGGGGCTGTATCTCTGCGGGGGCTGCTGCCATCCCGGAGGAAACATCACCGGTGGCCCGGGTTACAACGCCGCGAAGGTCATCGCCGAGGACCTGGACATTCGGCCCTGGTGGAGACCGCACGATTTGGAAGAACACCTGGACGGCCTGAGCTGAAGGCCGAAGGCTCAGGAAGGAGGGAGGCCATGCGGCAAGATCTCGAGTTGCTTCAAGGGGCTTGCGACATTCACATCCATTCGTCGCCCGACGTGTTTGTGCGGCTTTACGACCACATCGACATCGCCAAGCAGGCCCGTGACGCGGGGATGCGGGCCGTTTTGATGAAGTGCCATCACCAGGGCACGGCGGACCGGATGCCGCTCGTTGCCCGGGTCGTCAGCGGGATCGACGTCTTTGGCAGCCTGAACCTGAACTATCCGGTCGGCGGGTTGAACCCCTGGGCGGTGGATACCGCCATCCGTTACGGGGCCAAGAAAATCTTCATGCCGACCGTGGACGCGGCCCATCATGTCGAGATCACGGGCCAGGTTGGGGGCTACAAGGGCATCGCGACGGCGGACGGGAAGCAGACCTCCCGCCTTTACGAGAACTACCGGCCCATCGGGATCCTCGACGAGGCGGGAAAAGTCCTTCCTGAGGTCCATGACATCCTGGAGCTCGTCGCCGAGGCGAACGTGATCCTGAGCTGCGGCCACCTGTCGGGGGAGGAGATCCGGACCCTCGTCGGCCTCGCGAAAGAGAAAGGCGTCCAAAAGGTTGTGGCCGATCACCCCTTCTGGTCGAAGCTTCCTTTCGCCCTTCACGAGGAGCTGGCGGGGGCGGGGGTGATACTCAACTACACCTTCATGGAGATCTCGCCGCGCTGGTGGACGCTGTCCGTCGGCGAGTTGGCCGAGTCGATCCGGAAGATCGGCCCGGAGCGCGTGGTTCTCTCCTCCGACGTGGGCCAGCTGCACAACCCGCCGCCCGTCGAGGCCCTGCGCTTGCTCTTCGAGATCCTGTTGGAGGAAGGCATTCCCCCCGACGACATCCGCAGGATGGCCCACATGAACCCGGCGAACCTGCTCTACGGCTGAGTCCCCGCCGGACGTGAGACGGCCATGTTTCAGAAGAACTTTATGCCGGGCCCCACCCAGGTCCGGCCGGAAATCCTCGCCGAGATGGCCCGTCCCCCAATTTACCACCGGGGACCGGCGATGAAGCGGCTGCTGGCCGGAACCGTTCCGAGGCTCAGGGACTTGTTCGGCGTCGAGAGGGGGTCCGGGCACAAGATCGTCCTGACCACCTCCTCATCCGCCGCGATGATGGAGGCCGTCCTGCTCACCACGGTCCCTCGGGGCGGAAGGGTCCTCAATCTCATCTGCGGCGCGTTCAGCGAGCGGTGGCATGAGATCGCCCGGAGCCACGGACGGGAGGCCGTCCCGTTGCGCGTCGAGTGGGGAGCGGCGACGCGGCCGGAAGACGTGAGAGACGCCCTGAGCGGGGAGGTGTTCGATGCCGTGACCCTCGTTCATAACGAGACGAGCACGGGCGTCCTGAATCCGTTGGCGGAGATCGCCGAGGCGGTCCATGAGCATCCCGATGTTCTTCTCCTGGTTGACGCCGTGAGCAGTCTGGGCGGTGTGCCGGTCGAAGTGGAAGAGAACGGGATCGATGTCTGCATGTCCGGCTCCCAGAAGTGTCTCGCGCTGCCGCCTGGCCTCGGGCTCGGGATCCTGTCGCCCGGGGCGCTCCACAGGGCGGGCGGAAATCCCGACCGGGGCTTCTACCTGGACCTCCTGCGGTGCGTGGAATCCATGGAGAAGGGGCAGCTCCCGTTCACCTCTTCCAGCGCCCACCTTCTGGCGCTCGACCGTCAGCTCCGCGACATCGAGCGTGAGACATTGGGCGC
>CAYRGS010000140.1:0-7310 GCA_964423875.1 uncultured bacterium | reverse complement strand
CTACGCCCCTCCGCCCGGCGCGGAATCGGCCAATGACTCCGCGTGATACACGCCCGCCTTCTTGAAGAGGGTCCGGACCGTGTCCGAAGGCCGGGCGCCGCATGACAGCCAGTAACGCGCGCGCTCTGGGTCGATGGACGCCGAGGGCGGGTCCGTCCCCGGATCGTAGGTTCCGAGACTTTCAATGATCCTGCCGTCCCGCGGGGAGCGGGAATCTGCCACCACAACCCGGTATAAGGGATGCTTCTTGGCGCCCATGCGCCAGAGCCGAATGCGAACCACCTGGTTTCCTCCTCGAGTGTCTGAATCCGTTTATCGGGCTTGGCGGAGGGCGCGCTCGGCCTTCCCCCTCGCCCATCGGCGTCCGTCTATCAATTTCCGGGGAAACCGGGCAGCCCCGACAGGCCCGCCATCGCCCGCCGCCGCTTCCCGCCCCGCCCGCTCCGGGTCATCATACCCATCATTTTCTTCATCTGAGCGAACTGCTTGAGCAATTGATTCAAGTCCTGGACGGTGACGCCGCTGCCCGCCGCGATCCGGCGGCGGCGGCTTCCGTTGATGAGGGCGTGGTCTCTTCGCTCGGCCGGCGTCATCGAATCGATCATGGCCCCAATCTTGACCAGTTGATCCTCCCCGCCCTGAATCCCTTTCAGCTTGTTGACGCCCGGAATCATCTCGAGCAGCTCGTCCAGCGGACCCATTTTCTTCAACTGCAGGAGCTGGTCCCGGAAATCCTCCAACGTGAAAGAAGCGGTCCTGGTCTTCTCGGCGAGGTCCGCGCCCTCATCGGCCGACAGGGCGGACTCCGCCCGCTCGATCAGCGAGAGAACGTCCCCCATCCCGAGGATCCTGGAGGCCATCCGCTCCGGGTGAAAGGTCTCGAGCGCTTCCAGCCGCTCACCGACGCCCAGGAACTTGATGGGGATCCCCACTTCCGCGCGAATCGACAGGGCGGCGCCCCCGCGCGCGTCTCCATCCATCTTCGTCAGAACCACTCCGGTGAGATCAACCGATTCATGGAAGCCCCCGGCCAGATCGACAGCCTGCTGCCCCGTCATGGCGTCCGCCACGAGGAGCCGTTCGTCCGGCCCAAGCGCCTCGCACATCCGTCCGAGCTCGCCCATCAGGTCTTCGTCCATCTGAAGCCGGCCGGCCGAATCCACGATCAGCACATCCGATCCCTCCGCCCGGGCGGCCTCCAACGCCGCTTTTGCGGCGGAAACGGGGTCCGCAACCCCCGCCGGATCGAACACAGGCGTCTCCAGCGACCGCCCCAATACGGCAAGCTGCTCAACAGCGGCGGGCCGACTCAAATCGCACGGCGCCAGATAGGGGCGCTTGCCCTCCCCCTTGAGCCGGCAGGCCAGCTTTGCGGCCGTGGTCGTTTTCCCCGCTCCGTGCAGACCCGCCAGAAGGATGACCGTCGGGGGCGCTTCCGCCTCGGCCAATGGCGCGGACCGCTCGCCCATCAGGGACGTCAGCTCCTCGTGGACAATCTTAACGACCTGCTGTCCCGGCGTCAGGCTCTTCATCACATCGGCGCCAACGGCCCTTTCGCGGACCGCGCCGACGAATTGCTTCACGACCCGGAAATGGACGTCCGCTTCCAGCAGCGCGAGGCGGACCTCCCGCATGGCTTCGGTGACGTCGGATTCGCTCAGTTTTCCCCGCCCGCGAAGCCTCTTGAAGACCCCTTCCAGGCGGCGGCTCAAATTCTCGAACATGACCCACCCATCACGGATAGAAAACGCTCAAAGGCCCGAGAACACAAGGCGCTAAGTTAGACCCGGGAGGGCCTCCCCGTCAACGGATTTCCCAGGGCGCCCTTTCACGGGCCGCCGTCAGCCCCGTCTTTGTCCGGCCCATTCAGGGAGGCGGCGCGAATCCGGGCGATCGCCCCCCGGTAATCTTCCTGACCGAAAACCGCCGTACCCGCCACCAGCATCCGCGCGCCGGCTTCAACGGCGGGACCGGCCGTGTCCGGGTCCACCCCCCCGTCCACCTCGAGGATCGGCCGGACGGCCGCCGAATCCATGCGCTCGCTCACCCGCCGGATTTTCGGCAGGACGCCCCAGATAAAGCGCTGTCCCCCGAACCCCGGGTTCACGGTCATCAGGAGAACCAGGTCGGCAAGCGCAAGGACCTCGAAAACCGCCTCCGGCGGGGTGGCCGGGTTGATCGCGACCCCCGCGCGCACCGGCTCGCCCCGGGACGTCGTCATCTTGCGGATGGCCTCGAGCGTCCGGTGAAGATGGGGACACGTCTCGGCGTGAACGGTCAGAACGTCCGCCCCGGCCTGAACAAAGGCGTCGAGGTGCCGCTCAGGCTCGACCATCATCAGGTGAACGTCCAGGAGGACATCGCTCCGCTCCGTCTCCCGAACGCTTCGGACGGCTTCGACCGCCAACGGCCCCAGGGTCAGGTTCGGAACGAACCGCCCGTCCATGACATCGATGTGGAGCCAGTCCGCGCCGGCGTCGATCACCCGCCGCACCTCCTCTCCGAGGCGGGTGAAATCGCACGCCAGGAGAGAGGGCGCAACGCGAATCTTCTCTGTGGGTCCCATCGGCACTATTGAAGCACCCTCTCTTCCGACAGCTTGCCGTCCAGGTAGATGCGGGCCACTGTCCTTCCGCTGAGCCGGACGAGCATCCCCACTTCCTGCCCGCCCTTCTTTTTTCCGTTGAAAATTTCGCGGGCGGTCTGGTCGTGGACTAGGACGACACGCACCACGCATTCCCGAATCTTCTCGGGGACCGCATACCGGAAGTAAATATACGTCCCGGTCGGCTTCGCCCCGAGACCCGTGCCCCGGGCCGCAAACAGCCGGACACCGTCATCCTTTCCAATCGGTGATCCGGCCCTTGGCTCATGGCGGAGAACAACGTTGACCTTCACGCCCGGGTAGTCGGCCCGGACAACCTTTCCCACACGAAGCGAGGAGTTCCGTAGGATGCGCAAGGCGACCCCGAGGTCTTTCCCCACGAAGTCGGGCATCAGAAACGCCGACCGCGGCCGCCCGTTGCTCACCAGGAGACTCACTTGTCGGCCCCGCTCGACGACCCGCGCCGGCGTGGGAACCTGGGCGATAACGGCGTTTTCGTGGTAGGAATTCGATTCCACCCAGGCGACCCGGCCCACCTTGAACCCCATCGCCTTCAGGATATTGACCGCCCGGTTCCAGGACTCCCCCCGCACCTCGGGCACCCGCGCCTCACGGGGGCCCTTGCTGAGGATGACGAACACCCGCCGCCCGCGCTTCACCCGCCGCCCCGCCGGCGGGTCCTGCCGGATGACGTTGTGCTTCGCCACAACCGGGTCAAACTCCTGGCTTCGGATCCCCAGACCCAGATCGGACTGGCCCATGATCTCCAGCGCATCGACGATGTGCTTCCCGGACACGGCCGGGACCGGGACATCCCCACCGCCCAGGACCACCTTCATGGCCACATAACCGCTGACCGCGCTCGCGCCCACGATGAGGATCAAGAACAGAAAAAAGCGAATCACCTTCAGGAACGCCTTCATCCGCTTCTCCGTTCCTCCGGAGAGATCCGTCTCCATCCGGCGGCGAAAAATCCATCCGTTCCGGCGTCGCCGGGACGCAGGGCGAAGCACCCGGACCCATCAACGAACCGCCGGGCGGAGGAGAGTCCGTCGGGCAATCGCGAGGAGAGGTCTTCCCGTTGAAAGCGGGCGCCCTCCACGCTTTGCTCGAAGGCCTCAACGACCCGGCCGGTTTCCTCCTCCTCGAGGGAGCACACGCAATAGAGCAATCTCCCCCCCTTCCCCGGCCCCACCGCCCGCGACGCCGCCCTCAAAATCTTCAGCGCCAACCCGCTCAGCCGCAGGATATCCGCTTCGGTCTTGTTCCACTTGGCCTCAGGATGGCGCCGCAGCACCCCCAGGCCGGAGCAGGGGGCGTCCACCAGAACGGCGTCAAACGCCGCGCCGCGCGAGGCGTCCATTCCGCCGCGGACGGGGGACACCGACCGCAACCCCATGCGCCGCGCGGTCTCCGCCACCCGCGCCAACCGGGTCCGGTGCGGGTCCGTGGCCAAAAGCAGCCCTTCGTCCTCCATCAATTCGGCGAGGTGCGCCGTTTTCCCGCCGGGACCCGCGCACACGTCCCACACCCGTTCCCCCCGACGGACGCCCAGAAGCGGGGCCATGAGGGCCGCCGCTTCATCCTGGACGGCGAACCACCCATCCCGAAAGCCGGGCAGGGTCCGCACGTCTCCTCCTCCCCGGACGATCAGGACATCCGGAGAGGTTCGCCCCCGCGCCACCTCGGCGCCCGCCGACCGAAGCGCCGCCTCGAGGGCCTCCGGCGTCGCGCAGCGCCGATTCACCCTCAGCGTCAGGGGGCCCGCCGCATTGTTCGCGCGGCAGACGCGGACCGCCCCTTCCATCCCCCACCGCCGCGCCCATCGCCGGACCATCCAACGCGGGTGGGACTCGGCGTCGGCCAATGCGTCCGCGTCCTGGGGCGAGGCCGCGTCCTCGGTTCGCCTCCAGCCTTCGGCCTCCCGGGCCAAACGCCTCAGGACCCCGTTCACCAGGGCCGCGAGCCCGGCGAACCCCCTTGCCCGAACCTGACGGACGGCTTCATCGACGGCCGCCCAAGGGGGGATCCGATCCGTGAAGAGGATCTGGTAAGCGCCCAGACGCAGGACATTCAGAACGACAGGAGGAAGCTTTTCGGCGCTTCCTGAAAGGCAAAACGACAGTGCCTGGTCTAGCCGGCCCCGCCATCGCAAAGTTCCGTAGGCCAGCTCCCGGACGAAGGCCCGGTCTTTCGCATCGAGAGACTTTCTCGCTTCACACCCCCTCAACCGCTCATCCAGCCGGACGCCGGGGCGCCCGGCGTCCTGGATCAAGTCCAGCGCAACCCCGCGGGCGCCCCGATTCATTTTCTCCGCCGACCGTCTCCGAACCGCCGTTCTTCCCATCTCTCAGCCCAAAGGAGGCGCATCCACGGATTTCACAGATGACGCAGAATAAATACAACCTCTATCCATTCTGTGGATTCATCCAATCCGGGAACAGCGATCGGGACATGCCTTATCCCACAACGGCGCCTTCCGGCAGCCGATATCCCTGCCAGAACGCCTTGGCATCCATCCGTCGCTTTCCTTCCGGTTGAACTTCTGTGAGGAGGACCCACCCATCGGCGGCGGCGATTCGGATCCCTTCCCGGCCCGACGGACCCTTTGCCAAACCACCAATGAAACCCGGGGGAACATCCATCGCTCCCACGCAATCCCGCGGTTTTTTCAAATCCGGGTCATCGGCGCAATCTGTGGATTCCCCGGACTCAGGCGCGGCCATCCACACCCGAAGCCAATGTTCGCCGCCGTTTTCACCGGCCGCCCTGTCTCCGCCGAGGGCAACCCACCGGGTTCGGGCGACGGGCCAGGGGCGGAGGCCCCGGACACTGCGGCAGATGGCCGCCGCCTCCTGATGCCAGTCCAAGACAGCGTCTTCTTTCTTGAGCTTCGAGGCATACGTCGCCAACGCTTCATCCTGAGGGATGGGCTTGAGCATCCCCCTCCCCGCCCCCTCGGCCCCCAAGGCATCGATCGTTTCCATGCAGACCGCTGCGGCCAGCCCCGACAGCTTTTCGGAGAGCGACTCCGCGGTCTCATCCGACGAGATCGGGCATTGCCGCCGCAAAAGGATGTCCCCGGCGTCGAGCTTCTCCACCATTTGCATGGAAGTTACGCCGGTTTCCTTATCTCCCTCGATCAACGCCCATTGGATGGGCGCCGCCCCGCGATGCCGGGGCAGGAGGGAGGCGTGCAGGTTGACGCACCCGAGCGGCGGCCAATCGAGAAGGTCTGATTTCAAGATGTGCCCGTAGGCGACCACGACGATGAGGTCCGGCGACAGGGCCGGCCAAAGCTCCCGAGCCGGCCGCCGCGGCTGATAGACGGAAACGCCGGCCTCCACCGCCCTTTCCTTGACCGGCGGGGGCCGCAGCTTCCTGCCCCGTCCGGCGGGCGCATCCGGCTGGGTGACGACCCCGATGATCTCGTGGGAGGAGGCCAGCAGGGCGTCGAGGGTCGGAACGGCGAATTCGGGGGTTCCCATCAGGAGGATTTTCATCTGCCCCACCTCTCCGCCCTTTCGGGGTGGTTCTCCCTCCCAGGCGGCCCTCCTCCTCCGACTCCAGCGACTCGGTCTCGCCCAACCGCTCCGGAGGCCCGGCCTCAACGGGGGTCAGGCTTCCACACGTTGGCGTTTTCGGAGCTTCCGCTTGACCAGATCTCTTTTGACGGGACCCAGAAAATCAATGATGAGCACGCCGTTCAGGTGGTCAAGCTCGTGTTGAAGGATCAGCGCAAGATAGCCTTCCGCTTCGATCCGCACGTTTCGGCCGTCGGGCAACAACCCCTCGAAGGTTGCCCGCTCCGGCCGTTCGATCAGCACTTGGACCTCCGGGAAGCTGAGACATCCCTCTTCGGATGTCTGGATCCCCTCGGAATTCAAGAGCACGGGATTGATCAACGCGAGGATCGCCGCCGGGTCTTCCCCGGAGGAAGGATCGGCGACGATGATCCGGCGACTCTCGCCCACCTGGGGCGCCGCCAAGCCAACGCCGGGAGCGGCGTGCATCGTCTCGATCATGTCCGCGATGAGCGTCCGGGCCCCCTCGTCCACTTCCTCAACCAGGTCCGCCTCCTGGCGAAGCACGGGATCGGGAAAGATTCGAATTTTCATTACGGCCATGAGATCAAATCATCCATCTTGGAAAAGGGGTCCCAAAAACCCTCTGAATTCAGGGATATAAAGGCAAATTGAATATAGCTCATGACCCGGCCGGATTCAACTGAATGCACCCCCGAGGGAGGCGACGCGGGCGGTCTCTACAACCATTGGCCGAAAGAACCGGGGCGTCTGATGCCGGGTTCACGGATTGGGGTGGGGCGCCGGTCGGTTGACCCTTCGCCTCCGCCAAAGGTCCCGCTGACTCGAAAACCCAAAGAGACCGAAGCCTCGACGCCGAACCGCTTTTGAATCTGTCCGGTTTGCACTCCCGGTCAGTAAAGGTCCATCGGATCGACGTCCACCCCCAACCGCACGCCGGAGGGCGGGCGGAGATCCTCCTCCATCCGCCGCTTCACCGCGCTCACGACCCGCCCCAGCTTCCGGACGGACGCCTCTTTGAGGACCACCTGCCAGCGGAACCTGTTCTGAAGCTTTCCGAAGACGCCGGGCGCGGGACCGAGAATCTCCGGAACGCCTTTTCCGGCCCCTCCTTCCCCCCCCCCCCCCCCCCCCCCCCCCCCCCCCCCCCCCCCCCCCCC
>CAYRGS010000139.1:0-7387 GCA_964423875.1 uncultured bacterium | reverse complement strand
GGGGGGGGGGGGGGGGGGGGGGCGACGGGGGGGGGGGGGGGGGGGGGGGGGGGGGGCGGTCCGGAGATCGTTCTCTGCTCTCACCTGGACACCGTCGAGGTGGCGGGCATGGAGGCCCCCTTCGATCCCACCGTCCGGGACGGCCGGGTCTTCGGCCGAGGGGCCCTCGACGCCAAGGGCCAGTTGGTGATGTTCTTGGCCGCCCTCCACGCCGCGCGGAAGATGGAGGAGCCACTTCCCGCGAACGTGACGATCGCCGCCGTCAGCGACGAGGAAGACCAGAGCGTCGGGGCGCGAAGTATTTTAAAAACGCTTCGGGGGGATTTCTGCGTCATTGGGGAGCCGACCGGTCTGGACCTGGTCCTGGCGCATAAAGGCTTCTGTTGGATCGAGATCGAGACGTTCGGCAGGGCGGTCCACGGCAGCGTTCCCGAACAGGGGATAGACGCCATCGCCAAGATGGCCGAGGTCATCCGGGCCGTCGAGGGGGTGAAACCGTCCTTGAGGAAGCGCGTCCATCCGCTGCTCGATCACCCCAAGATCCACATGGGCGTCATCGAGGGGGGCTCGGGCGTCAGCACGGTCCCCGACCATTGCCGCCTGACCCTGGAGGTGAGGACGTGTCTGCGGGAGGAGGCCGATGGAATTTTCTCGGAAATTCGTGATATCCTGCGTCGCCTCTCGGGGGCCGACCCGGACCTGAAGGCCGAGGCCCGGCTGGGCGTCGTCCGCCAACCCATGGAAATCGATCCGGATCATCCCCTGGTGTCGGGACTCGCCACCGCAGTGGAGGCCGCGCTCGGCAAGACGCCCGCCAGAAATGTCATGGGGGCGTGGACGGACGCCGGGTATTTCGCGGAGAAGATCCCCACAGTGGTCTTCGGACCGGGCGACCTGGGCCTCGCCCACTCCAAGGAAGAATCCGTCCCCATCGACGAGGTCATCCGGGGCGCCGCCGCCGTTCTACATTTATTGACTTCTCCCCCCACAATGGAATGAAGCGGAAATGAGCGAAACGAAAAATCCCGTCGGCGCAATCCTGCGCAGAGGCATGGAGTCCCTTTCCCCGCTGGCGCCGATTGCCGACCCGGCGGAGGTGAAGCGAAGGTCCGGCCGGGACGTGGCGCGCATCGGAACCAACGAGAACCCGATGGCCCCATCCCCGGCGGCCGTCGCAGCGGCCGAGCGGGCGCTCAAAGAGCCCAACCGCTATCCCGACCCGATGAGTCGGGAGCTTCGGGCGGCCATCGGAACCCATCACGGCCTGACGGCCGAGCACGTCTTCGTGGGCAACGGGGGCGATGAGGTCATCTCGGTATTTTCCCGCACCCTCCTCAACGAAGAGGACGAGGTCCTCATCCCCTGGCCGGCATTCTCGACGTATGTGGTCACCGCCCAGGTGGCGGGGGCCCAAGTGGTCCTCAGTCCACTGAAGAACCACGCCATCGACGTGGAGGACGTCTTGTCCCGGATCACGGACCGGACGAAGCTCCTTTATCTCTGCAATCCCAACAACCCGACCGCCACAATGCTGGCCCCGGAGGACTTCGAGCGGATCGCCGCGGCCGTTCCCGCGCGCACCGTCGTCGTTTCCGATGAGGCCTACCGGGATTTTGTGGAGGACGAGGTCCCCTATGCCGACACCGTGGGCCGGCTCCGGAGGGGGGACGCCCCGCATCTGCTGATCGTCAAGACCTTCTCCAAGGTCTATTCACTGGCGGGGTTGCGCGTGGGCTACCTCCTGGGCGAGCCCGAGGTGATCGCCTACCTGTTCCGCGCCAAGGAGTTCTTCAACGTCAACCGGGTCGCCCAGGCGGCGGCCCTGGCGGCGATCGAGGACGAAGAACACTACCGGAAGAGCCGCGCGTTCATCATCGGGGAGCGCAGATTCATCGAGGCGGAGCTGAGGGAGCGCGGCCTTCGGTACGTGCCGTCGCAGACCAATTTCATTCTGATCGAAATCGGCGGACAGGATAAGGCCGACGCGGTGTTCGAAAAGCTCCTGGACCGGGGGATCCTGGCCCGCGCCGGAAAAGGATTCGGGGCGCCCGGAACCGTCCGCATCTCAATCGGAACGCGCGAGGAAAACGAGCGGGTCCTGGCGGCGTTGATTGAAGGCGACACATCACGAGGGCCTTGATGCGGGGGGCGCATTTTGGGCACTTGCGTGCCGGCCAAGCTGCGATTGAAGTTACTTTCCCCGATGACAACTTCTGTGGCGCACGGCCTCCAGATAGTCTATCGAGTAGGCGCGCGAGTGCAGAAAGCCGACTCCGCGTGCCCCCCCCTCCCGCACCCTGGTAGGGCGGGCGCGGGTCGGTTAACCCTCCAGCCCGCCTTCGGAAGGCGGCCAAGATGGCCGCCCTACCATTTTGCGAAAGCGCAATGCCCCTTCGGGGCATTGCGCTTTCGCAAAAACTGGCACGTTGGCCGGATGCTGCGGCTGCCATAGGAAGACGGGTATCCGGCCAAAGACATAAGCCACCGAGGGCCACAGCCGACCAGCATAGCCAATAAAACACTCACCCCCCAAAGGCTTGGCCTTTGGGGGGTCAAGGGGGCGGTTTTCAAAAAGCGCCCCCTGGGAGGTTGACGGGAGAGGGTATGAACGCGACACCGCCTGATCCGCTCAAAGGGTATCGGGGACGCGCCCGGGAGGCGCTGAAGTCCTTCGGCGTGCGAGTGTGGAGCGAGGTCGAAGCCGAGACCAAGCGCGGGAAGTTTCATGGGATCATCCTGCCCCGCGCCGAACAGGCCGACGATCGGCACATCGTCCTGAAGCTCCCCACCGGATACAACGTCGGCGTCTCGGCCGAAAGCCTCCTGGACCTGCGGGAGGTCGGCTACCGGGAGGCCCATTACCAGATCCCCGAGAAAGAGTTCCCGACCGACCCGTCGAAGCCCGATGTGACGCTCCTCGGAACGGGCGGGACGATCGCCAGCCGGCTGGACTACCGAACCGGGGCCGTCATCCCGGCCTTCTCACCGGGGGAGCTCTACGGGGCCGTTCCGGAGCTGGCCGACATCTGCAACCTCAAGACCATCAAGCTCTACAGCGTGTTCAGCGAGAACATCGGGCCCGAGAACTGGATCGGTACGGCGCGCGCCATCGAGCGGGAGATCGCAAACGGGGTGGACGGGATCGTCGTCGGACACGGCACCGACACGATGCACTACACAGCGGCGGCCCTGACCTTCATGGTTCAGGACCCTCCGGTCCCCATCGTCCTAGTCGGCTCGCAGCGCTCGAGTGACCGGCCGAGCTCGGACGCGGCCCTCAACCTCATTCACGCCACCCACGCCGCTGCCCGGGGAAAAATCGCGGAGGTCATGGTCTGCATGTTCGGCCCCACCAGCGACGCCTACGCCCTGCTCCACCGGGGGGTCCGGGTCCGGAAGATGCACAGCAGCTACCGCTCGACCTTCCGGACACTCGGCGACACGCCCCTGGCCAAAATCGAGCGTGACGTCCTGACGCCCATCAAGACCGACTGGCGGCCGAGGAGGGAGGACCGGAAGGTTCGCGTCGAGACCCGTTTCGAGGAGCGGGTCGCCATCCTCTACTACTACCCCAACATGCATCCTGACGTGCTCGAGGCCTTCATCGACAACGGATATCAGGGCATCGTTATCGCCGGCACGGGGTTGGGACACGTCAACAAGCCCCTTTACCCTGCCTTGGAGAAGGCCCGGGACGCGGGAATCCCGGTGTTCATGACCGTCCAGACCCTTTGGGGATACACACAGATGTACGTCTACGACACGGGGCGCGACATCATGGAGCGGGGGGTGATCCCGCTCGACAACATACTGCCTGAGGTGGCCTACGTGAAGCTCGGCTGGGCGCTCGGCCAAACGGACGACCCGGAGGAAGTGAAACGAATCATGCTGACCCCGGTTTCGGACGAGATCACCGACCGGGAGCCCCCGAACGGCTACGTCGTCCTCCAGGGCGGCCTCCCCGAGGTGGACGAGTTCCTCGGCCGGTATTGGAAATAACGAGCTACACCGGCAGAACCGGTACAGGAGTCAACCGACTCGCGCCCGGCCACTGCATTGCCCCATTCATGCGGCCATCAGCGGAATGTAGGGAAGGGGCTCCCGACCCTCCTAAATCACTTCCTTACCGACTGTCATTTACGTAGTAGGGTCAACTGGCCTCCCACCTCGCTTCGAGCATGGCCCGGATCTCCCGTCCCTCCCTCCGGCCCCGCACCCGCTTCATCACGAATCCCATGAGGTAAGCGACGCGGTTCTCATCGATGGGGTTGTGCATGGGAGCCTTCCCATATGAGGAAATGACCTCATCGATGATCTCCCGCATCTCCTCATCCGTCAGAGGAGACAAACCCGCGCCGTTCAGCGCCGCATCCGCTGTCAGACCGGGAGAGCCGGCCAGCCTTTTCAGAAGGCGCGGGATCGCCTCCCGGCCGAACCGGCCGTCTCGGTAGGCCCGGAAGAGGTCCATCCATTGCTCATCGCTACAGGTTGTCAGGTCGGCCCCTCCCCCCCCGGCCGCCAGGGCCTTCCAATCGTGGACCAGCGTGATCCCCGTGAGGAGAGGCGGGACGCCCGTCTCCTCCACGATCCGGTCCAACAGGTTCCCCCGCGTCGAGAAGGCGAGGGCCTCGATCACGTCCGGCGGCAGTCCCCAGGCCCGGTAGCGGGCCTCCCGCTCCCAGGGCGGCTCCGGAAGGGCGGCTTCGATTCGGGCGATCCGCTCTTCCTCGACGGGAATCAGCGGAAGGTCCGTATCGGGATACATCCGGTCCGGTCCGGGAAGGACCCGCTCGAAATCGGTCGTGCCGTCTTTCAGCGCCTGGCGCGTTTCCCTTGGGATTCCCACGGTTGCCTCCCGGCAGCGGGTCTCGATCTCCCGGACGGCCGTTTTGGCATCTTCCTCCGGCCCCCAGACCACCAGGAGGGCGTCGGCCGAATCGGCCCCCGTGACTTCGGCCGCCGCTTCCCAGACATTGAGGCTCAGCCGCTCCGGATGGCGCGGGTCGGAGGCGTCCCGGCAGAACAAGACGGGCGGTGGGTCGAGGCAGGCGATGACCCGGACCCGTCCCGCCACGTCCCGCAGGAAGGGCACGCTCTCGCCGCCGGGACCCTCTTGGAGGGATCGGTCCAGGATGCCCGCAAAGCGCGGAACCCGAACAGCCCAAACCGCCCGACCCTCCGCGCGGGCCTTTCGCAGGCTGGGATGATCCAATGAGGCGGCCGGCAGAGGCGCGGCGCGGGCGGAAATGTCCTCGGCCCCGATGCCGCGGCGTTTCAGCTCCTCGCGGATCTCCAGGAGCCCCTTCTGGCGGAGGGCCTCGTTGTGGGTCAGCGGCATGAAGGCCCTCACACGCGGGACGCCCTTGATCTCGATCCGGGGCGCTCCGTCGATGCTCACGTTCACGTCCTGACGGACCGAGCCGATTCCTCGCCGGACCTTTCCCGTCGAGCGAAGGATTTGCCCGATGCGCCACCCCACCTCGGCCACCTCCCCGGGGGTCCGCATCTCCGGGTAGGTGACCACCTCGAACAGGGGCATGCCCAGCCGGTCCGTGCGGAACGTGATCCGGTGGCCCTCGTCCCTCACCTCCCGGCAGGAGTCCTCCTCGATGCTCACCTGAACTACCGGGACCGTGCGGTCCGCCAGGGGGATTTCTCCTTCCACGCCGATGATGGCGGTCCGCTGAAAGCCGGTCGGAATGCTCCCGTCCAGGTACTGTTTCCGGGTGATGTGAATCTCCCCCACAATGCTGGAGCGGAACAGCAGCGCCATCTCCAGGACGATATCGATCGTCTCGGGGTCCGGCGGAAACGGGGGCGTGTCGTCCATCTCATAGGTGCAAACCGTGTCGTTGCGGACCTGATAGACGACCTCCTTGCGGGTCTTGAACTCCATGAGGGCGGTGCCGTCGTATTCGCCCAGCTCCGATAGGGTCGGCCGCATGTGGCGAAGAAGCTCGGCGTCGTAATGCGGCGAATACCGGCCCGCCGGGCATCGGCAAAAAAGCTTCTGATTCGTCAGGAGTTGATAATGAACTTCGAGGCCTGAGCGAAAACCCAAGGCCTCATAATCGAGCTTCCGCACCGCATCATTCCGAATTGGGGGAAATCCGAACGGGAGAGATGTCTCGTTACGCGCCGATTCTAATCCATCCCGGCACCCGACTCAAACCCGGGCTTCGGCGACCGGGCTGGGTTTTTCACCCCGCGGCGAACCATGAAACACCCTCCGATTGTCATTCCCGCGCAGGCGGGAATCCAAAAGTGCTTCAGATCGGTCCCAATCAACCCGCACCTCCGGCTGCGCCGAAAGCCCTTCTCCCTCTCCTATATTTTTCAACTCAGTGATCGCGTGGGCAGGAGGATGGAGCTGTTGCACAGAACGCTGGATTCCCGCCTGCGCGGGAATGACGGCTCGGGGTGGGCGTTCGCCCGTTCTCACAATCCCCGGTACCGCACGGCCGATGAAAGCTGGCAATCACTGAGGCGGTGAACCGCGTGACTCCGGGGATGTTCACTCTTATATTGAAGCGCAACACGTCCCGGACCGTCCGCGTACCAAGGAGCCGCGGCGGTCGCCCAATCAGCCTCAATCCATTGGCAAGGGGAGAAACATGCAACTTCTGACCTACAAGACGGACGGCGGAGAGAAAGTGGGTCTTCATGTTCAGGGAACGGTGTATGACATTCAGGCTTGTCTGGAGGCGGCGGGGGCGGATCTGGGCGGGTCCGTTCCGGGAGCCCTTCCGGACCTGAAGGGAATGATCGGCGCGTGGGACCGATGGGAAGGCCCGCTCCGTGCGCTGGAAGAGAAACTGGACGCCTTCCAGGACCGGATTGCCGATTCCGCCCGACAACCGGTGGATGAGGTCGCTTTCCTTCCGCCGATTCCCCGGCCCGGAAAGAACCCGGTCATGCTGGGCCGCAACTATCAGGCTCACGCCGACGAGGGGGCCCGGGTCTATGGCTCGGAGATCGGCACCTCCGTCATCGAGCACCCCATCTATTTCACCAAGGCGGCCACCAGCCTCGTCGGACACCGGGAGGGTGTCATCCACCACGCCGTCACGAATGAGCTGGACTACGAGGTGGAGCTGGCCGTCGTCGTTGGCCGCGGCGGGCGGGCGATTCCGCCCGAGAAGGTCCTCGACCATGTTTTCGGCTATACGGTCTGCAACGATGTCTCGGCCCGGGATCTCCAGCACAGACACAACCAGTGGTTTCTCGGAAAGTCCCTGGACACCTCCTTCCCCATCGGACCCTGGATTGTCACAAAAGACGAGATCCCCAATCCGCATTCACTGAACGTCGCCTGCCGCGTCAACGGCGAGACCCGCCAAGACGCCAACACTGCGGATCTGATCTTCGACATCCCGACCTGTGTGTC
>CAYRGS010000138.1:0-7428 GCA_964423875.1 uncultured bacterium | reverse complement strand
GACGTCACCCGGGTCTCTCTTCCCGTGCCGGTCCGGAGCGCCCATGCCGATTAAATTCGTCCGTATCAGCGTCCTTCCGACCTGCGTGGATTGCGCCCTATGCGTGCTGGCTTGCCCGGTGGACTGTCTGGGATTCGCCCAGAAGGAAAAACGACTCCTGGTCCTGGAAGAGGCCCCCTGCATTGTCTGCCTGAATTGTGAGGACGTCTGTCCTGTGGACGCTATCCGCATCGGCCTGGAAAAGTACCTGCCGGACGCGCGGCCGGTGTGATAAGGCGGCCTGTCCCAATCCCTCCGGCTTTCACCGTTGTTCCTCTCGCAAATCAACAGGTGTCCACAAAACCGGGTCAATTCCAATCACCTGAAGGTCAAGCTCGTTTACTCACCGGTGTGGCATGATTTTCCAATGGCGGATACCGCTCCAATCAGGGTTTCAGACACCCGAAATGGCGTTGACAGCCCAGGTAAAGAGGGGTCTAATTAGAGCAGAATGGTAAAAGGCGGTCCAGACAGGGCCGTCCGGATTTGAAATGGAAAATTCCGGTTCAAGATTGCAGGCTGATCCGAAACTTCATGTGAGAAGGGGAAAGTTGATGAAAAAAGGTCCGCGTCAGGGAGGTAGGCCCTCGTTCTACAGTCGAACAATGATAGCGCTGGTTGTTTTTCTAACATCAGCCGTCTGGCTGGCCGGGCCCGGTCTTGCGTCCCAATTCGAGATTCCCGAGCTCGTTGCGCCGGGAAGCTATCAGCTCGAGATGGGATACACCTATCTCAGAGAGGGAGATACCTCCCCGGATACCAGCACCCATTCCTTTCCCGCTCCCGCCTTCATTATGGGAGTTATCTCCAATCTGGAAATCGAGCTCTCCGGGGACGCTTTGACCGTGATTGATTCCGATCCGGGAAGCAGCACGGAAGATGGAAGTGACTTTTCCATGTTCGGTAAGTTCGGGATCACTTCAGAGAACGGATGGATTCCAAACACAGCGGGCAGGGTCGGCTTGAGCTTCCCGACAGGCGGGGGGAACGTTTCCAGTGATGGATTCGACCCCTCTTTCACCTTCATCGCCGCTTGGGGAATTGGGAACAGCGTGGAAGCGCTTCCCTTGCCCAAGGAAACCACCCTCTATCTGAATCTCGGTTTGGCCGGCCCGACCAACGGAAGAGCGGATTCCAATCGTTACTTCCAATATTCAACAGTCGTTACCTTGGCGTTTCCCA
Source organism: uncultured bacterium (assembly GCA_964423875.1). Taxonomy (GTDB): domain Bacteria; phylum UBA8248; class UBA8248; order JACPRG01; genus CAYRGS01. The sequence goes on along the minus strand of CAYRGS010000138.1, from coordinate 6,207 downwards.
TCGTCGAAGATCTGAGTGGGTTCGTGGAGTATTTCAACGCTGTATCGACTCGAAACATCGCGGCCACCCATTCCATGGATGCAGGATTCGGGTATCAACTCACAAAGCAGTTCTATACCGAGGTGACGCTCGAGGTTGGATTAAACGACGCGGCATCCGATTACGGCACGAACGTTCTCTTTGCGTGGACCTTTTAAGGAAGAGCCAAAGAAGGGATCACCGAAAACCCCTCCCTCGAAGAAGTATAGGGAAGGCTTTCGTCATTGTTGGATGAAAGAAGCTTCAAGGATTTCCCTGAAGAGCTCAGGACGTGGTAATTGTTCACGTCCTTGATTGTGCGTAAGGAGTAAGAGCGTTGGGTCGTCAAGCGGAAGCGGGGGGGAAATGACATGCAGAAAACACAACTGAAATTCGTCTTCTGGGGGCTGCTCGCCGCAACGCTTGGCGTTCTGCTGCTGCCGCCGCAGGCCATGGCCCAGGGCTCCTCAACGCTCAGCGAAGGCAACACCGCGTGGCTGCTCACCTCGACAGCGCTGGTCCTGTTCATGACCCTTCCCGGCCTGGCGCTGTTTTATGGCGGCCTCGTCCGTGCCCAGAATGTGCTGTCGGTCCTGATGCACTGTTTCACTATCTGCTGCCTGGCTTCGGTCCTGTGGCTCGTCGTCGGTTACAGCCTCGCCTTCGGCGACGGAGGCTCCGCCAACGCGTGGATCGGCGGTTTCGACAAGGCGTTTCTCATCGGCGGGGGTCTCAACTCCATGAGCGGCAACATCCCCGAGACCGTCTTCTTCATGTTCCAGATGACATTCGCGATCATCACGCCGGCGCTCATCGTCGGCGCCTATCCGGAGCGGATGAAGTTCTCCGCCATGTTCCTTTTCACCGCCCTGTGGATCCTCGTCGTGTACGTGCCGATCTGCCACTGGGTGTGGGGCGGCGGCTGGCTCGCCAAGCTTGGGGTCATGGATTTCGCCGGCGGCCTCGTCGTGCACGTGAGCGCCGGCCTGGCGGCGATCGTTGTCGCGCTCCAACTCGGCCGCCGCAAGGGCTTTCCGACGGACATCAAACCGCCGCACAACCCGGGCATGACGATGGCCGGCGCGTGCATGCTCTGGGTCGGCTGGTTCGGTTTCAACGCTGGCAGCGCCCTGGCCGCCAACGGCAGCGCGGGCATGGCGATGACGGCGACCCACATCGCGGCCGCCACGGCCTCGCTGACGTGGATGTTCGTTGATTGGAGTAAGCAGGGAAAACCCACCCTCGTCGGCATCGTCACCGGCGCCATCGCGGGCCTAGCGACAATCACGCCGGCATCCGGCTTCGTGGGGCCGGTCGGCGCCATCGCCATCGGTTTCGCCGCCGGTATCATCTGCTCCTGCGCAGTTCATGTAATCCGGGAGAAGTTTAAGGTCGATGATTCCCTCGATGTCCTCGCCGTGCATGGGGTAGGGGGTGCGTTGGGTATAATTCTGGTCTCGATCCTCGCCGCCGAAGGCCTTGGCGGCGTTGGCTTGGCCAAAGGCATGACAATCGGCAAAGCACTTGGGGTTCAAATTCTGGGCGTGCTGGCCACGGTCGTCTGGACTGTGGTGCTGACCTTCATCATCCTGAAGATCGTCGGCGCTCTCGTGGGCCTGCGTGTCGACGAGGAACACGAGGCCGAGGGTCTGGATCTCGCCACCCACGGCGAAAAGGGCTACGAGCTCTGACGCCACGAGGCATCGCTACAGCAGATTAGACAGATGTAAAACGTAGGGGAGGGTCCTCGCCCTCCCCTACAACTTTGTGGACAACGGCGGACGCCGGTCGGTCCACGGCCGGGCGGCCTCTAGCTGGGCGGCCAGTCTGAACAACGTCGCCTCGTCGCCGAAGCGTCCCACGAAGTGGGTCCCCACGGGCAATCCCTCGTCGGTCCAGTAAAGCGGGACGCTCATCGCCGGCTGGCCGGTGGCGTTGAAGATATACGTGAACGGCGAAAACGTCGCCGTCCGGCGGCGGACTTCGACGGCCTCGTCCGCCGAAGCGCCTTCCGGCATAACAAACGTCCCCAGGGAAACCGGCGGCCGGCCGAGCGTCGGCGTGAGAAAGACGTCAGACCCCTCGAAGAACCGTGCGATGTCACGCGTGATTCGCTGAATGTCCTGGACGACCAGCAGATATTCCGGCGCGCCGACCTCCCTCCCCTTCTCCGCAAATGCCCAGATGAAGGCCTCAAAGTCCCCGGCGGCAAGTTTCCGGCCAGTCCTCCGACTCCAGTCCTCCAGCGCCCAGGCCGTCCCGACGGACAGGACGGTCGTTACGCCCTTCCAGAGCCTCTCGGCGTCGTAGGCGGGCGCGGCTTCCTCGACCTCGTGGCCCAGATCTTCGCAGAGGGCCGCGGCGTCGCGCACGGCGGCCTCGCAATCCGGGTGAAGGGCTGTGCCGAGGGGGGTCCTGGCCGTGAAGGCCACGCGAAGCCGCTCCGGTTTGGCCCTGACCTCTTGAAGAAACGGCCGGGCCGGAGGCGGGGCGACATTCGGGTCACCCAAATCCGGGCCGCGCGTGGCGTCGAGAAGGGCGGCGCTGTCCCGGACCGACCGCGTGAGGGCGTGCTCGACGATCAGCCCGCTGAAAAGCTCGCCGTAGCGCGGCCCCAGCGGGTTCCGCGCCCGGGTGGGCTTGAGGCCGAAGACCCCGCAACAGGAGGCGGGGATGCGGATCGAGCCCCCAGCGTCGTTTCCGTGGGCCATGGGGACCATGCCCGAAGCCACGGCGGCGGCCGAGCCCCCGCTGGAGCCTCCTGCCGTCCGGTCCGTGTTCCAGGGATTGCGGGTCGGCCCGAAAAGCCGCGGCTCCGTGGACGTGCCGATCGCGAACTCGGGCGTGTTCGTCTTTCCGACGATGATCAAACCGGCGCGCTTGAAGCGCTTGACCAACTCGCTGTCTTCATCGGGGACAAAATCCTTAAGGAACGCGGAGCCTTCCGTGAAGCGGACTCCGGCGCACTCCGCGAGGAAGTCCTTGAGGAGAAATGGCACGCCGGCGAACGGACCCTCCGGAACCGAGCCCGAGGCCGCTTCGCGCGCGAGGTCGTACATCGGAGTCACGACTGCGTTGAGCGCGGGATTCAGCCGCTCGATGCGAGCGATGGCCGCTTCCACAAGCTCGATGGAAGCGACCTCCCCTTTCCGCACCAGGTCGGCTTGGCCCGTGGCGTCCAGGAGGAAAACGTCCCCCAGGTCTGAATTTCCCATTTTGTCCCCTCAAGATGGAACCGATCGCCGTGAATCGCCGATTGGCTCGATTATAACCTCAAAAGCAAGTGCGGACTCCCTCCAAGCGTGAAAAACGCCTCGGCCCCCCGGGAGAGGATCAATATATTGAGGCTCGGACGTCGGAACCATTACAATCTATTACTTTAATTATATATTGATAAGAAATTGATATAACTGAGTAATAAATTTAATACACTTACATTTTCGTGGGTCGCCAGAAGTTTGTCACAGGATGCTCAAGTGGACGCGCTTCAGCCTCTTCTTCGCCCCTATCCGAGACCGTTAAAGAAAACCACGAAGATCCAGGTCATTTTAGAGAAAATCCTTGAAATGCGCCCCGTTCATTGACTCGAAACTTCGGTTTGGTGCATCATTCGGGTGTATTTCCAAGTGTAGGGGGGAGTCTCGCGGTTATTGAAATGCCGCGCCCAAAACCACCAACGGAATCGGGCGGATTGGCGAAGCAACCGGCCCTTGCTCCCCCTTTCCCCCTTCCCCCTCCCCCATCTTTCCCATTCCAGAGGATTCGCATGCCTCAATCCTACGAAACCCTTCGAAGATCCATCTCGGCCAAAGACCGGGGCATGCGAGAGAAGGTCCGCTCGCTGGAAGAGGCCGTTGACCTCATACCGGAGGGCGCGCACGTGGCGGTCGGGGGGTGTCACTATTCCCGGACCCCCATGGCGCTTCTTTGGGAGATCATCCGCAGGCGGCGCAAAAACCTCTCCTTCTCCCGAAGCATCACCAGCACGGAAGGGGACCTCCTCCTCGCCGGTGACGTGACCCGGAACATCATGACCTCCTGGTTCAGCGCGGGCGTCACGTGGGGCGTATCCCGCGTCATGAGAGAGTACGTGCAGAGCGGAAGGGCGCGCTACGAGGAGTGGAGCCACCTGAGCATGGGTCTCCGCTACCGGGCCGGCGGCATGGGCGTCCCCTTCCTCCCGTCCCGGTCGATGATGGGAAGCGGCATCGCCGAAAGGCTGCCCGAGCTGAAAACCATCGAGTGTCCTTACACAGGCGAAACCCTGGCGCTGATCCCCGCCCTGAACCCCGATGTGGCCCTGATACACGTCCACCGGGCCGACGCCTTCGGCAACGCCCAAATCGATGGCCTGCCTTTCATGGACGCCGACATCGCCCTGGCGGCCGACAAGGTCATCCTTTCAACGGAGCGAATCGTCGACAACGACCAAATCCGCCGATCGGCCGACCGGACGTTCATCTCTTTCTTGTGCGTCGAGGCCGTCGTCGAGGTCCCCTTCGGGAGCATGCCCCACGAGTGTTACGGCCTTTACGAGCCCGCATTCAGCCATATCGACGCATACTGCAAGCGAATCGCCGCCGATGGCGCGAAGGGAGCGAGGGCCTATCTGAAAACCCACTGTTACAGCCGGAACACCTGGGAGGACTTTTTGGAGAAAATCGGGACAAAGGCCCTCCTGGCCGCCTCCAAGGCCGGGCGGGAGGTGGATCATGGTTGATCAAGACACGCGAACCGGCTACAACGCCTCCGAGCTCATTTGCGTCATGAGCGCCCGGGCGCTCAAGAACGGCGACGTGGTCTTCGGCGGGGCGGGCCTGCCGCTCGTCTCGGCCATCCTGGCGCAGAACACCCACGCCCCCCGGCTGACCATCCTCTTCGAAGGCGGCGTCATCGGCCCCCGGGTGATTCCCGGCAGGCTCCCCCCCTCCACGAACGAGGCCCGGTGCGCCTGGGGAGCCAGCAAGCTGCTCTCCATCACAGATGTCCTCCTGCTGATGCAGCGGGGCTATGTGGATTACGGATTCCTGGGCGGCGCGCAAATCGACCGGCACGGCAACCTGAACAGCTCGTTCATCGGCGACCCGGACAGCCCGAAGGTCCGCCTGCCGGGGACCGGCGGGGCGAACGACATCGCCAGCATGACAAAGGTGATCGTCGCCATGCGTCACGAAAAGCGGAGGTTCGTTGAAAACGTCGATTTCATTACGAGTCCCGGCTACCTCAAGGGCGGCCGTTCACGGCAGGACGCCGGGCTTCCGGCCGGGGGCGTGCACTTGGTCATCACCCACTTGGGGCTCCTCGATTTCGACCGGAGACGGGGACGGATGCGCCTCAAATCTCTTCATCCGGGCGTGGATCCCCAAGAAATGCGCGAAAACACCGGATTCGAGCTCGTGATCCCCAATAAGATCCCTTGGACCAAGTCGCCCACAGCGAAAGAGCTTTCGAACCTCCGCGCCCTGGACCCCGACGGGCGGTACACCCGCCGCGATTAGCGGACATTTTCATATCTACTTTGGTTTTTCAGCCGCAACCAGATCCGCCGGTGCGGATTTTTCACCCCGGGCGCTCGACTGAACGCAAGCTGCTCTTCGTCACTGATATCCTGACCACGAAACACCAAGACTGCGTATTCGTCCATACCGGAATAGATCGCAGCCACTGTCTCCGGACTCAAAGATCGACGGAGATCCACTCCAGACACCTCCCCCGTAAAAACATCTACCGATCGGAACAATCGAAATGCTCATCTTTTGTCAGCCGCAGTTGTAATGGTCGGATACAAAACCGGTTTAGTCAGAAATGTTTCCCAAACATGCAGTCATAGCTTTAATCATAGACACCACCACGCCGATACACCAGCGAATGCTTATAAACAATCCCTTTCGACATGCGCAGGCAGGTAGAATCCGGCCCTTATGTTTAGTGAAACACCATGAGAAATCGCATTCGTGAGGTCTATCCGCTGATCCGGCTGGCAACCGTTTTAGCACTGATGACGCTCGGTTGTTCCGCTATGTACGCGGGCGTGATGGTGCTCGAGCCCTTAGCGCTGGAATTGGATACCGGTCGCGGCAACAGTTCGTTGATCTACGGCACGTTTATGATCGGATTTTCGTTGGGTGGTGTATTCATGGGCCGGCTGGCTGATCGCATGGGTATCATGATTCCTGCCTTGATCGGGAG
>CAYRGS010000137.1:0-7459 GCA_964423875.1 uncultured bacterium | reverse complement strand
CCGTATTTGCTCTTGAACGCAGCCTTCTCCGCCGAGTGACCAGGCCAGTCTTGCCGGTACCAGTAGATCATCTGGAAGTTATACGTCGGGAAGCAAGCCCGCTTCCCCCCCTCGAACAGGCAATTGTCATCCCAAAGGGGTTGGAGGAAATCGCCCGGATCCAGGTTGGGATCGCGGAGTTTCGGATCATTCATGTACTTGTTAATCCACCGGACGTGGCCGTTGACCGCCCAGTCTTCTGCGCGGCTGTGATGCATCTGAAGCAGGTCGAAGTGTCCGGTCCGAGAGTAGAGATCGGCGTCTCCCTTGGCGTCCCATTCCCCGTGGGTGTATTTTTCGACCTTGACTTTGATGCCTGTCCGCTTCGAGAAGTTCTTGATCAGTGGAAGGTACCCTTCGATGACAGGGACCATGGCGATCCCCACCCGCAAGGTCGAGCCCTTGTAAGGCTTGGTCGCCTCCTCCAGGGACCAACTCCAGGCCGAACCGCTCAAGGCCAGCACCGAGAGTGCCGCGACCCCAAAACGCCCGACGTGCTTCCACCACCCCGCCGTTTTCATTTTCATGCTCACTTCCTCCACCCAAGTGTTCTTCACGAGGCCTGATCGAAAAATATCAGGCCCCCAACGATTCCCCCGTTCGGGGGTTGAAGAAATGGTAACGGTCCGGATTGGGGACCAGCCAGGCGCGGGCGCCCGAGTCAGGACGGACCTCTTTGCCCGTCTTGACCTTCAACGCATCCTCGCCCGTTCGGACGGTGACCACCCCGTATTGTCCAAGCGGTTCGTGCACAATCACCTCCGTCTCCAGGGACGGACCTGGCGGGGGACTCAAATGGATGGCGACGTCGCTCGGCCGGAACCCGACGGAAACCCGGCCCTCGCCATTCAACCTCCCAAGCTGACCGGAGACCCCAAGGCCGACCGGCAGGGAGGCGCCTCTGATCCTCAGCCCCCAATCGCCCCCATCGCGATGAACGTCTGCCTCGATGATGTTCATGGGCGGCTCGCCCAGCGTGCAGGCGATGTACTCATTCTTCGGGCGCTCGTAAAGGTCCGCCGGCGTTCCGGCCTGTTCCAGGACGCCTTGGTTGAACACGGCAATCCGGTCGGCGACGGACACGGCCTCCAACTGGTCGGGCGTCGTCCAGAGCGTCGTGGCCCCGCGGCCCCTTTGCAAGTGTTTCAACCCGCCCCGGAGATGGTGTCGAAGCTTGGCGTCCAGGTGCGCGATGGGCTCGTCCAGCAAATAGACCGAGGCGTCGCGCACAAGGGCGCGTCCCAGGGCGACGCGCTGCCGCTGCCCCCCGGAAAGCTGGCGGGGAAGGCGATCGAGCAGTTGGCCGATCTCCAGCAAATCGGCCATGTCCCGCACACGGCGGCCGATTTCCTCTTCGGAAACCTTTTTGGCCACCCGAAAAGAGAAGGCCATGTTGTCGAAAACCGTCCGTTGCGGGTACAGGGCGTAGCTTTCGAACGCCATCGAAACATCTCTGGCGCGCGCCGGCAAGTCGTTGACGACGGCGCCGTCGATCCGGAGCTCCCCTTCGTCGGCGATCTCGAGCCCGGCGAGAAGCCGCAGCAGGGTGGTCTTGCCCGCCCCTGAATGGCCGAGCACGACCGTCAACTCGCCCGACTCACACGTCAGGATGAGCTCCTTCAGGGCCTCGACGCGGCCGAACCGTTTCGAGACACGATGGAAAACAATGGCGCCCATAGAAGGTTTCAGGCCCTTTCAGGCTGTTCCACGAGGTTGACGCCCGTCTCGGAATCGAACACGTGGAGGTGCTCTTCCGGAAACGACAATCCGACGGTTTCGCCATCGCGGAGGCCGAGATTCTCCTCCGATTCCGACAGGAGACGCTGGTCCCCCATTCGGATGGAAGCGACGGCGGAGTCCCCGCGAGGCTCGAGCGAATAAACCTCCCCCCGCGCTCTCTCCCCCCCATTCGAAGTCGACCCGCCGACGAACAGGCTCGCGGGCCGGATGCCCACTGTCAGGCCCGCGCCCGGCCGGGCCAAGATCCTTTCCAGAATCCGTCCCGAAACGGGAATCTCGAAGCCCGGCCCCCTCAAACAGCGGCCCGCCGGATCCGCCTCGCAAGGGAGAAAATTCATCGGAGGCTCCCCGATGAAGCCCGCGACGAACAGGTTGGCGGGATGGTCGAACAGATCCTCCGGAGAACCCCACTGCTGGAGGACCCCCAGATTCATCACGGCCACACGGTCCGCGAGGGCCATGGCCTCGATTTGGTCGTGGGTCACGTACACCGTGCTGACGCCGAGGTTTCTTTGGAGCCGCTTCAGCTCCCCGCGGAGCTCGATCTTGTGTGCGCTGTCCAGATGGGAGATGGGCTCATCCATCAATAGCACCCGGGGATCCCGGACAATGGCCCGCCCGATCGAGATCCGCTGCTGGGCGCCGCCGCTCAGGCGCTGAACGTTCTCATCCCGGAGACTTTGCAGCCCAAGCATGTCCAAGGCCCGCCCCACCCGCCGCTGGATTTCGGCGGACTCGACCTTTCGGATCTTCAGGGGAAAGGCGATGTTGTGGTAAACGGACATGTGGGGATAAAGGGCGTAATCCTCGAACACCATCGCGATGTCCCGGTCTTTGGGGGAAAGGTCATTGACCCGCTGCTCTCCGATGAACAGGTCCCCTTCGGAGATGGCTTCCAGACCGGCCAGCATTCTCAGGCTGGACGTCTTCCCGCACCCAGAGGGTCCCAACAGGGCCAGGAACTCGCCGTCCTCGCACGTGAGGTTGAGGTCCTTGACCGCTTCCACCGGGCCGTAACGCTTCCAGATGTGTTCAAAGCGGATGGTGGCCATTCCGAATCCGGACTTACACGCGTTCCGAGCTGCATCACTATGGATATCGTCCGCAGGACACGGGCGCCCGACAGGTTCAACCCCTGGTAGATTCTCTCAAGAAGATAACGCACTTTAATGGAAACGGGCTGTCCATGCAACCGGACCGGAAAAAATACAGCCTGTTCGGATCTCCGGCCTGATTCCGGCCGGCGGCCGGTTGATTTCGGCCGAGAGAAGCCTTACCGTTGCAGGCCGGAAAAGGGACCGTGCCGACTAAGCGAGCAGGGTTCACGGGAGACGATACGGATGGTGGACGGCAACGGCGAAAAAAACTACGTCCTGGTGCACGGGTCCTGCCACGGCGCTTTCTGCTGGGAAGAGGTCATCGCCCACATGGAGAGACAGGGAAAGCGGGCTTACGCCCTGGACCTGCCGGGGCACGGAGAGCGGATTTCCGAGCGTCCCAACGTCCGGTACGACGATTATCCCAACGCCGTGGTCGAATTCATCGAGGGGCGGGATTTGAACCATGTCGTCCTGATCGGTCACAGCATGGCGGGGATCATCATCCCCAAGACCGCTGAAAGGGTCACGCGCCGTCTGGCGCATCTGGTGTTTCTCTCAGCCTTTATTTTGGAGGACGGCGAATCGCTCGTGGACAACTGCCCCGAGGAGCAGCAGGGGCTGTTCGGCGACCTGGCCGCGGCCAGTCCGGACAACACGGTGATGTTCCCGGAGGACGTCTTCCTGGAATTTTTCGCGAACGGGATGAATGTGGAGAAAGCAAAGGCGGCATACAAAAAGCTCACGCCGACGCCCTATCATCCCTATGTCCAGAAGGTGGATCTAAAGAAGTTCTACGCGCTGGAGATGCCCATGTCCTACATCTTCTGCAAACAGGACAAGGCCCTGCCCGACGGCTGGTGGCATCCCAAAATGTCGAGCCGGCTGAAGAACCACACCTACGCCGAAATCGACACCTGCCACGAGGTCATGTTCTCCGAGCCGGAGGCGTGTGCGGAGGAGATCATCCGGATGGCGGGGTGAGGAGGGCGGTTCACCGCTCCCGTTACTTCGAAACTCCCTTGAGAAATTCCGTCACCAGCTTGGCGCACTCCTCCGGGGCCTCGACCATTGTCGTGTGGGACAGGCCGGGCATGAGGACCAGCGTGGCGTTTTGGATCCCCGCCGCGATGCCGCGCGTCCCTACGCCGCTGGGACCGGGGTCCACGGGCGTCATGATGTCCGCGTCCCCCGTGTAAACGAGCGTGGGGGCGGTGATCTTCCCCAGGTCTTCGATCAGGTCCATCTCGCTCATGGCCTGGCAGGCGCGTTTGAAAATTTCCACGTCGTTGTTCTTCTCCAGGATCGACCGGATGAACTCCACGGTTTCCGGCCCCTCGGGGCTGTCGAGGTGCTTGTACGAGCAGGCCTGAACGGCGCAAAGCGAGGCCAGGGCCAGCGAACCCATTCCCTCCCGCTCGGCGATCGAGGCGTGGGTGCGGAAGTTGATCTTCGAAGCGTAGTCGAACCTGGCCATCGCGCAGTTGAGGACAAGGCCGAGAACGCGGTCCGGATACTTCGCCCCAAATTTGATGGCGATCATCCCGCCCATTGATGTCCCGTTGATGTGGGCCTTTTCGATCCCAAGGTGGTCCAGGAGCCGCACGGCATCATCCGCCCACACTTCCATGTCGTATTTCTGGATGGGCCGCTCAGAAAGTCCGTAGCCCCGCATGTCGTACCAGATAACCTGAAAGTCCTTCTCCCAATACGGGACGATCGGCGCGAAGTTGTCGTGGCCGAACCCGGAGCCGTGGATGGTCAGCATCGGCTCCCCCTCCCCGAAGACCTCGTACCAGATTTTTGCTCCGTTGATCGTGGCTTCCGACATGTAAACTCCTCCAGCTGAATTTGATGCTGGTGCGGTCCATTAGAAGGGGCCGGTCCCGCTGTCATGGGACGAAAAGCGCCCTCAAGCGTTTTTTCTTCGGAGGGCGTCGAGCACCCGCTCCGCCGTCACGGGAAGCTCCCTGATCTGGACGCCGATGGCGTCGAACACGGCGTTGGCGATGGCCGGCGCCGTCGGGACGATCCCCGGCTCGCCCACCCCTTTCGCGCCGTAGGGTCCCGTCGGCTCGCCCTCTTCCACGAGCAGCGGGGCGATCTCCGGCGTATCCATCGAGGTGGGAATTTCGTATTGGGCAAAATCGGCGGTCAGCATCCTGCCCGTTCCGGCTTCGAAGACCAGCTCCTCCATCGTTCCATAGCCGATCCCCTGGGCGACCCCGCCTTCGACCTGCCCCTCGACGCCAAGGGGGTTCAGGGCCCGGCCCACGTCGTGGGCGGCGACGAAACGCAGGAGCTCGACCTCGCCCGTCTCCGGGTCCACCTCGACCTCGGCGAACTGGGCGCCGAAGGGCGGGGCATTGGTGGGCGGCGTATAGTCGGCGCGGCCGACGATCTCATGCGGCGCGTCGCCGTATTGGGCATCGAAGGCCACTGCGCCCACGCTCAGCGTCTTGCCCGGCGTCGATTTCACGGTGACCTCGCCGTCCACGATGTCGAGGTCGTCCACCGAGGCCTCGAGCATCTTGGCGGCGTGCTCCAGGACCTGCCGCCGCGCGTCCGCCGCGGCCAACTTCGCCGCCATCCCCCCCACGTAGGCCTGGCGCGTCGCGTAGGCCCCGTTGTCGTAGGGCGAAAGGTCGGTGTCGATGACGCGGTTGGTCTCGACGTCATCCAGCGAAACCCCGAACGCCTCGGCCGCCACCTGGGCGGTCGTCGTCTCGATCCCCTGGCCGGTGTCGGCGACGCCCATGCTCAGTTGAAGATCCCCGTCCTCGAGAACCCGGGCCGTGGCCGAGGAGGCCTCCAGGGCGAACGGGGCCGCGCCGCTGGCGATGGTGAAGACGGCCGCGCCGACGCCGCACAGCTTCCCGTTGCGCCCGCCGTTCGCCGTCCGCTTCTCTTTCCAGCCGATGGCCTCCGCCCCCGCGTCGATGCACTTGCGCAGCTCGCAGGACTCGATGGTCCACTGCGTGGCCGGATGCACGTCCCCCGACCGGATGTGGTTCTTCCGGCGCAGGTCCAGCGGGTCCATCCCTATCTCCCGGGCCACGTGGTCCATGTGCAGCTCAGAGGCGTACGTCCCCTGCGGAACGCCGTAGCCCCGGAAGGCCCCGGCGATGGGAAGATTCGTATAGACCGTCCGGCCATCGAAGAGATAGTTCGGAGAGCGGTAGAGCGCCACCCACATCGCGCCCAAGTAGGCGGTCACGATGGGTCCGTGGCTGCTGAACGCGCCCGTGTTCGCGATGGCGTGAAGGGAGCGCGCCGTGATGACGCCGTCCTTCGTCACGCCCGTTTTCGATGTCATCACGTAGGGGTGCCGGTGCCGGGAGGCGCTGAACGTCTCTTCCCGGGTGTATTCGAGCTTGACGGGGCGGTGGCCCGCCGCTTTCGACAGCAGGGCGCAAAGCGGCTCCTCCTGCATGTCCTGCTTGCACCCGAACCCGCCGCCGACGATGGGCTTGAACACCCGAATCTTCCCCACAGGGATGCCCAGGGCGTCGTGCATCAGGCGGCGGAGGGTGAAGGGAATCTGCGTCGAGGACCACACGTTCAACTTGCCGGTCGCCTCGTAGTGGCAGATCGCCACGACGGGCTCCAGCATGGAGTGCGCCTGGCCGGGGACCTCGCACCGGGTCTCGATGACGAAATCGGCCTCGGCGAACCCCTTCTCGACGTCTCCATCCTCCATGCGAATGACGGCCACCGTGTTCTTGCCGTGCTCGAGACCCTCCTGGATGTCGACGGCGTCTTCCGCCACGGCGTCCACCGGATCGAAGCACGCGGGGAGGATCTCATACTCGACCTCGATGAGGTCGAGGGCCTCCCGGGCGAGGTCATTCGTATCCGCGGCGATGGCCGCGATCTTGTCGCCGACGTACCGCACCTTGTGGTCCAGGATAAACTGGTCGTCGGGTGTGGGGTCCGGGGGCGGATGGCCCGCCGTGGTGAACTTGTTCCGCGGGACGTCGTCCGGCGTGACGACCGCGCGCACGCCGGGAAGCGCCAGCGCCCTGGACGCGTCCACCTTCAGAATCCGGGCGTGGGCGTGCGGGCTCCGCAGAATCTTCGCATGGAGCATCCCCGGAAGAGTCATGTCCACGGTGTAAATCCCCGTGCCGGCGGCCTTGTCAGCGGCGTCCTTCAACGGCAATCCGTGACCGACGACTTTCAAAGGCTCCATGCCTATTCATCTCCTGATTGTGGGTTGGGGAATGCGGCCTATCCGCTGCGGGGAATTATGCCCTTGACCCCCTCGCTACGCTCGGGTTACGGGTTGCGGATTACGACCCGCACGCAACAGGGCAGGTGTTGGTCAGTGGACCCTCCTGCCCGCCTTGCCGAAGGCGGGTATCCGGCCAAAGCAAGAAACTATCCCTGGCCACAGACAGACTGTTTGGACAAATCAATACCCACCCCAGTAAGGCCAAACCAAAGGCCTGGCCGCAAAAGTTTTTTGGGGGGTTCCCAACCCCTGGGAGGGGTCCAGGGGGGTGGTTTTTCAAAAAAAGCCCCCCTGGTCAATACTTTCCTTCCGCGACGGCCTCGATGGCGTCGATGATCTTCACGTACCC
>CAYRGS010000136.1:0-7994 GCA_964423875.1 uncultured bacterium | reverse complement strand
AATACCCCACGGCCAACCTGGACCCCTCGAAACCCGATGGGCAGCTAGGATCGGCACTGGGGATCGACGCCACCCGGCCCTTCGGGGAACCATTCCCGGAGGTACCTTTCCACCCGGGCCTCGACCGCGTTCCCGACCTTCTTGAGATGATGCGGCAGCAAGGCGGGTGATCCATTTCCGGCGATGAGGGTGACCATCCGCGGCGCCCGGTCCGGAAAGGGCCGTCAACATTTGTTGACGGCACAATGGCGCGAGGCGGCAGATAGTGCTTGACACCCTTCCCATTGATATCAGACGATAGGCCACTGTCTGAAAACAGGAAAAATTCAACCCATTCAATCGCTGCGCCGGGAGGCGATCCGGAAGGGAACGGACCTACGGGCCCGGCGACGGGCTCTTTGCGCCCCTGGGCGTGGCGGCCCGCGTGAATCGATGGGAGTCCCCGGCCGAACCGGGGCGTGCGGTCTGATAATCCGCGAATTCAGACTCATCCGTCGATGATGCGGCTTCCAGAAACATCGTGTCCGCACCGAAACCGTGACGATTTAGATCCGGCAGTCCGCGAGGGCGGCCTGCAACTGATCCCCCTGGAGGCCCATCAGGATGATTCGGGTGGGCAAGGGAGGGAAGAAAGATGTTTCGGAACAGCTCCTGGATCCTGAGATTCACCGTCGCGCTCGCCTTCTTTCTGAGCGGAGTCGGGTTTTCCGGTTCGAGCGCGGCGCAGAAATCCGTGAAGTTCCGGATGGACTGGAAGATGAGCGCGGCGCACGGCCCCTTCCTGATCGCCGCCGAGAAAGGGTTTTACAAAGCCGAGGGCTTGTCCGTTCAGGTGATGGGAGGCTCGGGGTCTACGGACTCGCTGAAACTGCTGGGTGGAGGGTCCATCGAGTTCGGTCTGGTGGACGCGCCGGTTATCGTTCAGGGACGGGTCAAAGGGGTTCCGGTCAAGTCTATCGCCGTCTACTGGCAGCGGACTCCGCAGATGATCGTGTGGAACGCCGGAAAACACGATGTCAAGACCCCCAAAGACTTGAAAGGGCTCAAGGTGGGCGTCAAGCACAAGTCCTCCACCTTCCAGGGCTTTCGCGCATTCACTCGGGCCCAGGGCATCGACATGAAAAAGGATATGAAGCTGGTGCCCATCGGGTTTGGCGTGGCCCCGCTGCTGGCCGGGCAGGTGGACGCTCTGGTGGGCTTCACAACGAGCGAACCACTGAGGGCCGCGGACAAAGGGCTCAAGGTGAAGGAATTTCTCTTCGCGAACTATGGAGTCAAGATGTACGGCTTGACGATCGCCTCGCGCGAAGACCTGATTAAATCGGACGGCGCGACGGTCAGGAGCTTCCTGAAGGCCTCTCTGCGTGGAATAAAATACGCCGCGGACCATCCGGACGAGGTGGCGCCGTCGGTGAAGAAAAAAGTCACCCAGGCCAAACTCGGCCAGCAAAACCGCATATGGCAAAAGGTGATGAAAGCCGTTCTCTTCGCCGACGGACCCGGCAAGCGCGTGGGCGTTCAGACCAGCGACGGCTGGGGGAAGACCCAAAACATCCTCTTCGACCTGAAGCTGATCGAGAATAAGGTTCCGGTCGGATCCATCTACACCAACGCGTTTCTACCCTAGTGTGGTGTTTGATTCATTCGTGTAAGAACACCGGCGATGATCAAGGCGCATGTTTCCCTGAACCTTGATCGGGGGGAAGGGCGAAGCCCCGCGTGGAAAGTCAGGCGGGGGGGGGAGGGCAAGATGCCCGCCCTACCGGTAGAAGGTGGATCCCACCGACGGGTAGACCGGGCGCGGATCGGTGGACCCTTGGGTCGGTGGACTCTCCAGCCCAGCCGAAATGTGTGAATGACCCCGCTCGAATTCATCAACGGATTTCTCAAACGGGACCTCTGGAGGTTCACCGGGGAAAATACCAAAGGGGATGAACCGGCGCTTGATGATGACACCTTGCATCGAACTTCATGAGATCCATAAGACCTACCTGACGGCCAAGGGCACGGTTCACGCCCTTCAGGACATCACGCTGAACGTGGCGGAGGGAGAGTTTGTCTCCATCGTGGGTCAGACCGGATGCGGAAAATCCACCCTCCTGAAGATCATCAGCGGGATCCTGAAGCCCTCGAAAGGAGAAATCTCGATTCGAGGAAAATCCGTCCGGGAGGCGCAGGTCGCACACGAGTTCGGCTTCATCTTTCAGGACCCAGTCCTTCTTCCCTGGCGGGACGTGCTCAAGAACATCCGTTTGCCTCTCGAAGTGATCGGCTATCCCGAAAAAGACTTGGAGCGTCACTGCCTGGAGATGCTCGATTTTGTAGGGCTTCGGGACTTCGCCGCCGCGAAGCCCTGGGAGCTTTCGGGCGGAATGCGGCAGCGCGTGGCCATCGTCCGAGCGCTGGGCTTTGACCCATCCACCCTTCTGATGGACGAGCCCTTCAGCGCCCTGGACGAGATCACCCGCCAGAACCTTCACGGGGACTTCCTCCGACTCTGGGAAAAAGGGCGGAAGACCGTTGTTTTCGTCACCCACAGTGTGGCGGAAGCCGTGTTTCTGTCCGACCGGGTGATGGTGATGTCTCCCCGTCCGGGGCGCATCCGGAAAGAGGTCGACGTTCATCTACCCCGCCCGCGCACGCCGGAGATGACCGAAAGCCGTCCTTATTTCGACCTGTTGGCGGAAGTCCGCGGCCACTTGGTCGGCGAGTTGACATGATGGAGGAGCGCGAATCCTTCAAACCCCCGCTGTCTCAGCAGGTTCGCGAGGTCTACGCACCTCCGTTCATCTTCCTGATTGTCATCCTGGGGGGTTGGGAGCTCGCCGTGGGCCTGTTTCAGGTCCCCCGGTGGCTCCTGCCCAGCCCTTCGGGCATCTTCCGCCAGTTCTTCAAATCGCCCGACCTCTGGCTTCACACCCGATTGACGCTGACCGAGGCCTTCCTGGGATTCTCGGCCTCCGCCGTCTCGGGCATCCTGATCGCGACGTTGATCGCCCACTCCCGCTTTCTGGAAAAGGGCGTCTTTCCTTTTCTGGTCGTCGCCAACTCGATTCCCATCGTCGCCATCGCGCCCCTGTTGACCATCTGGTTCGGTTTCGGGCTTACGCCGAAAATCCTGATCGCCATGGTCATCACGTTCTTCCCCATCGTGACGAACACCACCCGGGGCCTTAAGGCCGCCGACTATCGGATCATCGAGATGATGCAATCCATCAACGCAACCCCGTGGCAAATCATCCGGAAAATCGAGCTTCCCACGGCGCTCCCCTATATTTTTTCCGCCTTCAAGATCAGTCTTTCCCTGAGCCTCATCGGGGCGGTGGTCGCGGAGTTTTACGGCGCCGACCATGGCCTCGGGTACCTTGTCATTTATTCGGCGACGCAGCTGGAGACCGAGCTCCTGTTCCTGGCCATCCTGATCCTCGCCGCAACCGGGGTGTCCGTCTTTCTCATCTTCTCGTGGATCGAGTCCAGGTTCGCTTCCTGGAAGGGATAGCGGAAACCGGGATCGAAGGAGAACGTTAATGGGAAACGATTTGCGCACATATTGGAAGGACCTGGAGGAGGAGCAGCCCGAAGAGGTCCTCCGGGTGTCGGACCCGGTTCAACCGGACTTCCTCCCCACCGCCGTCGCCACCCTGGTCGAAGAACTCCCGGCGTCCCCGGCGGTGTTCTTCGAAAACGTCGAGGGGTTCGACCATCCGGTCATCTTCAACCTGTTCGGCACCCGGGAGCGCGTGGCCCGGGCAACCGGCGCCACGGCCGAGACCTTCGGGGAGAGATGGCTGAACGCCGAGGCGGCTCCCATCGCGCCGGTCCCGGCCGCCTCCGGCCCGGTCCAGGAGGTCATCCACGTGGGGAAGGAGGTGGACGTCACCCAGCTCCCCATCCTCCATCATTTCCCGCAGGACGCCGGCAGATACCTGTGCCTGGGGATGTTCCTGTGCCGGGACCCCGACACCGGGATCGGCAACCTCTCCTATCACCGCATGGAGATGAAAGGCCCCGACCGTTTCGCCTTGAGCCTTCACTCGCGCGGCCATCCCTGGGACTTCTTCCGGCGGCAGGAGGAACGGGGGAAGTCTCTTGAAGTCGCCGTCGTCATCGGCGCCCACCCGGCCATTCATGTCGCGGCCGGGGCCGAGTTCGGTATGGACGTGGACGAGCTGGCGGTGGGAGGCGCGCTCCTGGGGTCTCCGGTAGAAATGGTCCCCTGCAAGACCCTCGACCTCCAGGTCCCCGCGAATGCGGAAATCGTCGTCGAGGGGGAGATCCTGCCGAACATCCGGGAGGCGGAGGGGCCTTTCAACGAATACACCGGGTACACCACGTCGCGATCCACGGAGAACGTTTTCCAGGTCAAGGCCGTGACCCACCGGCGGGACGCCTGGTACCTCGATGTGATTCCGGGTTACTCCTCCGAGCACCTTCTGTTGAGCCGGGTGGCCAAAGAGGCCCGGGTCTTCCATCGCCTCAAGGAGGTCATGCCGGCGGTCAAGGCGCTGAGCTGCCCGAAATCGGGAACCCTCTTTCACGCCTATCTCTCGCTGAAGAAAACCACCGAGGGGATGGCCCGCCACGCCCTCTTGCTCCTGATGGGGCTGGACCACTACATCAAATTCGCCGTCGCGGTTGACGAGGACGTGGACGTCTTCAACGAAGAGGAGGTCTTGTGGGCCATGGCGACCCGGATGCGGGCGGACCGGGACGTGTTCATCATTCCCAATGACTTCCAGAACCGTCTCGACCCGACCGCCGCGGACGGGACCACGGGTAAGATGGGCATAGACGCCACCGCCCCGCTGAACTGGGACGTCGAGCGGGTCCAGATGCCCGGGGACATCCTGGCCGAAGCGAAGAAAGTCCTCGACAAGGCCCTCGGAAACGGCTGAGGCCCACGGCCCGCCTGGAGGCTTAAGGGGAATCAAGCCGTGACATTTCCGGAACGAAAGGCAAAGCGCATGAATCAGGACCTGCGGAGCTTCGTCCGGGAGTTTGAAGGGGCCTACCCGGGAGAGGTGATTCGCGTCCCCGAGCCGGTCGACCTCGAATACGACATCATGGCGCTCGTCCTCGAATACGAGCGACGGAAGCGCTATCCCCTCCTCTTCTTCGAGAACGTCCGGGGCCACACGATTCCCGTGATCTGCAACATCCTGGCAAGCCGCCGCTCTCAGGCGATGGCGCTGGGCGTGCCGGAGGCCGAGCTGGCGGAGGAGTACTCCCGCCGTCTCAAGCATTACATCGACCCGCGCGTGGTGGAGGAGCCCGCCTTCCGCCAGGTGGTCTGGACCGGCGAGGACGCCGACCTCAGCCGGCTCCCCATTCCCACCTACTTCCCCGGAGACGCCGGGCCCTACCTCACGGGCGGGATGATGGTGGCCAGACACCCGGACACCGGCGTGGAAACGGGGGGATTCCACCGGTTGCAAATCAAAGAACCTCGGAAAATGGGTTGCAGTCTGCATTCGCGCAGGCGGATGTTCCACTACCAGCGCC
Organism: uncultured bacterium; assembly: GCA_964423875.1. GTDB lineage: Bacteria > UBA8248 > UBA8248 > JACPRG01 > CAYRGS01. Next base: position 2,492 of record CAYRGS010000136.1, on the reverse strand, counting down.
TGTACGAGGAGCGGGGCGAAAACATGCCCGCGGCAATCTGCCTGGGCCTGCACCCCCTCGTCCTGATGGGCTTCCTCTCCTATCCCCCGCCGGAGGTTAGCAAGTTCCGGGCGTGCGGCGGGGTCTTCGGCGAGCCGATGGAGATCGCCCGGTGCGCCGGACTCGACCTGCATGTGCCGGCGTGGAGCGAGATCGTCATCGAGGGGGAATTCCTGGCGGGCGCGCGCGAGCCGGAGGGTCCCTTCGGCGAGTTCACGGGGTATTTCTCCGCAAGAAGCACCGAGCACGTCTTCCGGGTCCATTGTGTTTCCATGCGGGAAAACCCCTGGTTTCAGAGCATCGCCTCCGGACAGGCCGGGGACCATCGGACCACGAGCGGCCTGCTCCGGGAGGCGGAAGTGCGCAACGCCCTGCGGCGGTCCATCCCCGGCGTCAAGGACGTTCATGTTCCCCTGTCCGGCGGGAGCGCCTTGACCGCTTTCGTCTCCCTGCGACAAACCCGGCCGGGAGAGGCGAAACACGCCATCGCCATCACCATGGGCGTAGATCACTATCTGAAGTTCGTGGTCATCGTGGACGACGACGTGGATGTGTTCAACGAGTCCGACGTCCTCTGGGCCCTTTCCACCCGGGTTCAGGCGGACCGGGACTTGGTGATCATCTCCGGGTCCTTGGGCGCAATCCTGGACCCCTCGGCCACCGAGCAAGGGTTGACGGCCAAGCTCGGCATCGACGCCACGAAACCCATGGGCGATCCCTTCGCGGAAAGGCTGCTGATGGACGCCGGGAAAGCGGCGTGGGCGCGCTCCTTGGCGGAGCGGTTGGCGGAGGAGGAAACGACCGTCTGAGCGGGTGATGCCCGGACAACGGGCGGTCGGCGTCCACGGGGCTCGATGTGGCTTCGGAAGGGCTGGGTCCGCGGGATGTTCGAGGCAGGAAACCGCAAACCGCCTCCGCGCCGGAAACGGGTCTTGCGGAGACAGACGGACCCCGGTATTCTAGCCTTCAATAGACGGAAATTTGTTGTGGACGGCGGGTGTCTGTGAACCGTCGAACCGAATCGTTCCGGATTCCCGCCCTTCGCGGGAGGAACGGGTCACCAGACAAGCGAGAGGTTCGGGCATGCGGAATTTCGAGTTATTGACGTGCAAGACGGTGGATGATGCGCTGGACGCGCTGTCGGCGCACGCCGAGGACGGCAAGATCATCGCAGGGGGCGTGGCGCTTCTGATTGTGATGAAGCAGCGGATTTTCTCTCCGGACTACCTGATCGACATCGACGAGCTATCGGAGTTGAGCTACGTCAAGGAGTCGGGGGACACGCTATGCATCGGGGCGCTGACGACCCACCGGACGATCGAGCGAGACGCGACGGTTCTCTCCGGTTATCCGCTGTTGGCGGAGGCCTTTCACCGTGTGGGGACGATTCGGATACGGAACCAGGGGACGATCGGGGGCAACCTTTGCTTCGCCGAGCCTGCGGCGGACCCTCCCGCGGCGCTGACGGCGATGGAGGCGGAGCTGGTTCTTCGGAAGAAGGGCGGCGAGCGGACGGTATCGATCGGTGATTTTTTCACTGATTACTACGAGACGTGCGTGGCGCCGGACGAGTTGTTGACCGAGGTACGTGTGAAGCGGCTTGGCGCCAGTTGGCGGACGTCGTACACGAAGTTCACGACGCGCTCGAAGGAGGACAAGCCAGCGCTGAGCGTTGGAGCGGCGGTGGAGGTGGAGTCGGACGGCGTGACGTGCAAGCAGGCGCGGATCAGCGTAGGGGCCGCGGTGGCGACGCCTCGGCGGATGAGCGAGGCGGAGGCCCATATGCAGGGCAAGGAGCTGACCGAGTCGGTTCTCGTCGAGGCGGGGGAGTTGGCGAAGGGTGCGGTGGATCCGATAGACGACATTCGAGGCTCGGCCGATTACAAGCGGGCGATGGTGGGTGTATTTTTGAAACGGACGGTTCAGGCGGCGCTGTCTGGCAACGGCTCATCGTGAGCGGGGCCGGGAGGGACTGAGGCAATGGCGAAGCAACTGGTCACGCTGAGCGTGAACGGCGAGGAGCGCGAGGCGGTCATCGAGTCGAAGAAGAGTTTATTGGACACCCTTCGAGAGGACCTTTACCTGACGGGTGCGAAGAAGGGGTGCGACATGGGAGTGTGCGGCACGTGCACGGTGAAGGTGGACGGGGAGTTGGCGAGCGGTTGTCTGACGCTTGCGGTGCGCGTTCAGGGCAAGGAGATCGAGACGATCGAGGGAGTGAAGGGCGAGGACGGGGGTCTTCACCCGATGCAGGAGAGCTTCATCAAGCGTTGGGCGATCCAGTGCGGTTACTGCACGCCGGGGATGATCATGGCGTCGATCAAGCTATTGGAGGACAACCCGCACCCGACGGAGGGGGAGATCCGCCACCACCTGGCGGGCAACCTCTGCCGCTGCACCGGGTACGCGAAGATCATCGAGGCCGTCCAGGCCGTCGCCGACGGCGAGGTGTA
>CAYRGS010000135.1:4053-8040 GCA_964423875.1 uncultured bacterium | reverse complement strand
GTCCGCCGGCCTCTTCGCCGATGGCGATGAGGTCGTCCAGGTCTTCCTGATACCGGCCGGCAATGGGGTTCTCGAAGACGGCGATCGCGGCCGCTTTCCGGATGGGGGGCGCGACCTCCCGCCCGATTTCCCGCCTGATCTCTTCCACCATCGTGACGATTTTCCGCGCTTTCATCCGCATCGTTGTTCTCCGTGAGGGTTGGATTTCGCCCGGTTGATCCGAATCATCCACGGGTGAAATCCCGCCGCCCGGCGTGACCGCCGCCCGGCGCGAGACGCCTGACCGGGTCGATTTTGAGACCGGGCGAACCGGGACTTTCAGGGAAAGGCGATCTCCGCGGATCTTTTAAACGGTCTTGCGGGAAAATGAAAGGTCGGAGGTCTGACAATGGTGGTCAAGCGGGTCTTTCCGCAGGAGGCCGGGGCGAAGAGATTGCGAGATATTCACCAGAAGAGGAGTGGGGTGAGGGAGGGGCTCGGAACGAATTGCATCCGGACTTCCCGGGCCCTTCAACGGCTGGTTCCATCATCCAGGCATCCGGCGTGGTAAAAGATGTATAAACCCTCATGGACCGTACAGACCGTTGACTCACCGTCGATTTCCCGGCGGCATCGGGTGCAGAACCACCGCTTGGGCGGGGGTCAGCCTTCCGGGTGAAGGTTTTTCTTTTCAATGACTTGTGTCGCAGGCCTCATGGTTTCTTCCTCCCGGCCATGAAAGTGGCTCATATTTTGAATCATCGGAAAGAAAGGGGATTTACTTAACCCCGGGGAGGGGGCTTAATCGGGCGGGGGTTGAGCCGCCGGAAAAGAAGAACCGCCGTCGGAGCGGAAAGCCGGTCCGCGCGCCTTGTTTTCACGGAAGGACGTTGAAATTTGGATTGACTTCAGGACGAAGGGGAAATACGATCTGAATGTTCGTACTCGGGGAGGTGGGGTGATCAGAACCTTCGTTGAGCCGGTGCCCACGGCCTTCCTCAATGGATTTAGAATGTTGACGCCGGGCTGGGTTAATATGCCGCGCTTTGTTTTTCCCGTTTTGCTCCTGTTCTCATTGGCCGCTTGCACCGCGACCCCGGTGAAGCCGGACCGTGTGATCGGGCCGCTCCCCGTGCCGGAGAGCGCAGGGCCGCTGCTAATACCCAAGGCGTGGGACGTATCCCGCGGAAAGCCGCTTACTCCAGGGCGGATTGCGAAACCCTCCGGAAAATCCTTTTCACCGGCTGCCGGGCTCGATTCCCCAGGCAGACGCGCAGGACCCGTCGACCGGGCCGTTATCGGACGCCTCTACACGCCCCCTGATTCGGTCATCGCCCCCTCCCGTCCGGCCCCCGAGTCGCCGAAGAAATCCGCCCCACCGACGGAGCCCCGAGACGGGGACGCCCGCATCGAATCTGAAGGGGACACCCGGCTCGAGAAGGACGGCGGTCCACAGATCCCCATCGTTCTCAACGCTCAGGTTCGTTGGTTTATCCGGTATTACACTGGACCCAGCCGGGTCACCTTTGCCAAATGGCTGGAGCGTTCCACCCGGTATGTGGATTTCATGCGCGGGATCATGCGCGAGGAAGGGGTGCCGGAGGATCTGGTCTATATCGCTTTGATCGAGAGCGGGTTCAACTCAAGGGCCTACTCCATGGCGGGCGCCAGCGGGATCTGGCAGTTCATGAGATCGACCGCCCGGCGATACGGCCTCAAGATCAATTGGTGGATTGATGAACGCCGCGACCCGGTCAAAGCCACCCGGGCGGCCGCGCGGTATTTCAAAGACCTGCACAAGAAGTTCCGCTCCTGGCACCTGGCCCAGGCGGGCTACAACGCCGGAGAGGGCAAGATTCGCCGCGGGCTGAATCGGTTGAAGCGAAAAGACTTCTGGACGCTCGCCAAGACCCGGCTGATCGCCCGGGAAACCCGGAGCTTTGTGCCGAAGTTCGTCGCGGCCCGCATCCTGGCCAAGAATCCGAAGGCTTACGGGTTCACCGATCTGGAGTATGAGCCTCCTTTGCGTTTTGAAGAGGTCCCCGTCCTTCAGCCCACCGACCTGCGGTGGATTGCCTCCGCCGCGGGCGTCTCGATGAACGTCATCCGGTCCCTGAACCCGGAATTGCGCCGATGGAAGACGCCTCCCGGCTACCCCGGCTACAAGATCAAGGTCCCCCCCGGGGTTTCCCAAAAAGTGGCCAAGGCCATCGCGGATTGGAAGCCCAGTCTGTATACCGGCAAGATCTATGAAGTCCGAAAGGGGGATACGCTGGGGGAGATCGCCCGAAATCTCGGGACGACGATAGAAGCCCTGGCCGAGGCCAACGGTCTGAAGGATCCCGGACGGCTGGTCATCGGACAACGGCTGATCCTTCCGGAGAAGAATCCGAAACCGGCGAAGGCGCGCACCGGGAAACTCTCGGCGGGGGCGAAGATCGAAAGCCCCGCAGCGGGCCCGGCCGGTGCTCACGTGGTTCTGTCGGGTGAGTCGATTTGGGATATCTCTCGCCGGTACGGGGTCTCGGTGGCGAATCTTCTGTCCTGGAACCACCTCTCCAAAGACGCCCTGATCATGCCCGGCGATAAGATCGCTCTGTCTTCAAAAAAGTAGAAACTCGCACTGGATCCTTTGGGACGGACATCCTTCTAGAAGGCGAAACTTCGCGGGAAACCGGTCACCGCCGCCTCCGACCCGGCGGGGAGCCGGCCCCGCTCAGGCCGCGCCGAAGGTATCCCATCCGCCGCAGGAAGGGCAGCGTCCGCTCCACTCTTCCGTCCTCTGACCGCACGCCGAGCACTGAAACCCGCCGCCGGATTCCGGTCCAGAGGTCAGCTCGGACCGCGCCCCGGCAACGTCCTCCATTTCCAGCCTCGCCCGCGCGCGTAAGACCTTGGCGGCCGGAGCCGAATTTTCGGATGGTTCGCTCAACGCATTTAGCGCGTCCGCCGGACGGCCCTGGCTCAGGTACGCCCCAGCCAGGGGGGGACGCAATCGCTCGGCGGGGGGACGTCCGCGCAGCGGCCGGTGAAGGGTCTGGATCACGTCCCCCCCCCCCCCCCCCGAGTCCCCGGGGTTCAGCGTAGACACGATCCGGTCGAGGAAGATCGGCGCGCTTGTCCGTTCGTAACCCTCGCGCCACACGCGGAGCGCCTTGTCCCGCTCTCCTGAGCGGTGGTGGGCGTCCCCCAGCGCCACACGCGGCGGAACGCAGTCGCCATGGGTCCGGACGGCCTTTTTGAATTGGTTGATGCCCATTTCGGTCCTGCCGCTCCGCACATTTCCCGACCCGGTTTCGTAGAGCAGGTTGGCGAGGAGCATCCGGGCGTCCCCGTCCCGGTCCCCTCCGGGCAGGCGCATGAGCTGGTTCTGGAGCCTGACCGCGGTCTCCCATTCCCCCTTGGAGACGTAGAGGTCCCGGAGGTGCGCCAGGGGGATGGACTCCGCGCCGCCGGCGTGCCGGACCCGTTCCACGAGCGCTCGTAGCGCGTCCGGGCGTCCGGCGGCGGAGAAGTCGTCCGCTAGGCTTTCGATCAATCGAAGGTCGTTGCTCCCGGTCTGGATGGCCTTGCGGTGGAAGTCGAAGGCGGCCTCCAGGTTTCCAAGGCGGCGTTGAAGGTTTCCGGATTCGAGAAGGGCGGCGTGGTGGCCGGGGTTTTTTCGCAGGGCTTGGCGCAGGGAACGGCGGGCGAGCGGGTTGTCGCCCGAGGAAAGGGCCGCGAGGCCAGCCTGGTACAGGGTCTCGGCCTCTTGGCGTTTCCGGGCGTCGCGAAGCTTGCGCGCTTTCTGCCAGTGGTTCGCGAGGCGGGACGGCACGTCGCTGATTCCCGCCCCCAAGGCGCCGATCAACGCGGAACATAGAACGACCACGGCCAGGGGAGCCTGGAAGCATTCGTAACATTCAATGGTGTGCCTACCGGAAGAATAATTATGATCATCACGAGGTTGCCGTAGGTATCGAACCAGTTGTCGGTCAGAAAGCTGATTGAAATTAAAAGTGTGATTTT
>CAYRGS010000135.1:0-4043 GCA_964423875.1 uncultured bacterium | reverse complement strand
GATGGGGACGTTGCCCGATGGGTGGGTAAGCAGGTAGAGACCGCCCGCGCAGATGGGAACGAAGGTCAGCAGGAATCGGACCGGCATCGTCGTCCCCCGCCTTCAGAGCCGAAAGGGCGCCGGTGTGTCACATTTCATGGGGCGACCGTTCGGCCTCGCTTTGGCAGGAGACGCAAAAACGCGCATAGGGCATGGCCTCCAGGCGCTTGGCCGGGATCTTCCCTTCGCATCGCTCGCAGATCCCGTACGATTCGTGGGAGATCTTCTCCAGAGCCAGCTCGACCAGCTTGATCTGGTCTCTCTCCTTTTCGCCCAAGCCGATCAGGATCTGGCGGGTGTTGATGCCGGTCGCTTGATCGGCGATGTCCTGGATGCCGTCGTCGCCGATTTCCTGGCTGTCCCGCATGCGTGCGTCGACGTCGCCCATGAGGGAGCGGCGAATCCCAATCAGTTTCTGACGATGTTTTTCAAGGGTTTTCTTGTTCATGGAACGCCTTCTGCTCGGGCCGCGGCCGGCTTCGGCTTTCCTGCCGCCAGCGGCTCCGCAATGGGTTCACCCGCGAGCCGGGTGAGCCGCGGCGCCCGGGTCCACAGGCGCTCAAGGTCATAAAACAACCGCGCGTTCTCACTGAAGATGTGGATCACCAAGTCGTCGTAATCCAGGAGGAGCCAACTTCCCTCGCCGGTCCCTTCCCGGGACAGGGGTTCCACCCCCCGTTCGGAAAACCGGTTGTCGATCTCTTCGGCGATGGCCCGCATCTGGCGGGGGTTCTGTCCTGAGCAGACGAGGAACAGGTCGGTGATGCTCGATATCTCCCGCAAATCCAAGACGGCGATGTCCAGGGCCTTTCTGTCCGAGGCCGCGCGGTAGGCCAGGAGTCCTCTCTCCTCCGTGTCCATCATGACCCCTTCAGGACCTGGCAACTTTCGGCTCCGGCGAATGGGCATACAGCAAGTGCTCCAGAATGTAGGTCTCGACCGGTTCGGGGACAAGATATTTAATGCTTCTCCGCTCGGCCAGCCGTTTGCGGATCAACGAGGAGGAGACATCGAAGTAGGGGATGTCTTTCAACCAGATTTCCCGGCCGTGGGGCTCCACGCGAAGGCCGTCCGCCGCAACCTGATTGTCGTATCCCGTGCGCACGAACGCGGGTTCTCCGTCGTCCGATTGGATGGAATCAACCAGAAGCCCAATCATCTCATCGACCGAAAGGGTCGGGCGCCTGACGACGACGAAGTGGGTCAACGCGAAAAGCGCCTTCGCTTCCCGCCAGGATCCGATGTGCCGGAAGGCGTCCTGGCCGATGATGAAGAAAAATTCCGTGGACGGTCCGGTTTCCTCGATGAGGGCGCGCACGGTGTCGATGGTGTAACTGACCTCCCCCCGCTTGATTTCCAGGTCCCGGGCCTCCAGCCTTGGATTGCTTCGGGCGGCCAGCGAGACCATGAGGAGCCGATGCTCCGAGGTGATCACGCCGTCGTGCTCCTTCAATGGAGGCAGATTGGCCGGAATCAGCAGAACCTTGTCCAGGTTGAAATCTCTTCCCACTTCCTCGGCCGCCACCAGGTGGCCGGCGTGGATGGGGTTGAAGGTTCCCCCCAGAATGCCGATGCGGCTCGTGCGTCCGCCCGGATTATCGGTGGATTTCACACCGCAATCGCCTCAATGAAGAAGGACCAGGTTGTCCCGGTGGATGACCTCGTCGTATTCCTTGAAACCGAGGATCGATTGAATGGCCGCGGTCTTCTGGCCCTTGATCCGGTCCAGTTCGGCGGACCCGTAATTGACCAAACCCCGGGCGAACTCCCACCCGTTGGGGGTGCAGCACACGGACGAATCACCGAACTGGAACATCCCTTCCACCGCCACCACCCCGGAAGGAAGCAGGCTTCGCCCCTTTTCGGTCAGGGCCGAGCGGGCTCCCTCGTCCACGATGATCTTTCCCTGCGCTCTACGCGCGAAAGCGATCCAGCTCTTCCGGCCGCTCAGGTGGGCGGGTTCCGCGCGGAAAAACGTCCCCACCCGGTCGCCCGCCAGGACGGATTGCAAGACTCCCTCACGGTGGCCACCTGTGATCACGACAGGAATTCCTGCTTCCGATACGGTTTTCACCGCTCGAATCTTGGTGATCATTCCGCCGGCCCCGAATTCGCTTTTTCCCCGTTTCGCCATGGACTCGATTCGGGCGTCGATTCGGTCCACGTCCGGAAGGAGCTTGGCCTCCGGGTCTGTAGCGGGGTTGGACGTGAACAGCCCTTCGACATCCGTCAGGATGATGAGCAGATCGGCTTCCACCATGGTGGCGATCAAAGCCGAGAGGGTGTCATTGTCGCCGAAACGGATCTCTTCCACCGACACCGTATCGTTTTCATTGACTATGGGCAGGACGTTATGCTCCAGCATGGCGAATATCGTGTTCCGGGCATTGAGGAAGCGCTCTCTGTGGTGGACGTCGTCATGCGTCAGGAGAATCTGGCCCACGGTGATTCCCTCTTCCTGAAACCCCCTCTGGTATTCCTGGATAAGCCGGCTCTGGCCGACGCCCGCGGCCGCTTGTTTCAGGGGCATGTTCTTCGGGGAGCTTCTGAGGCCCAGGACCTCGATCCCGACGCTGACGGCCCCAGAGGAAACGAGGACGACCTGACGGCCTTCCCGGCAAAGCCCGGTGATCTGCCGGGCGAGCGAGCGGATCGAGCCCGTGTTCAATCCCCTTTGCCGTGGACCGGCCAGGACGCTGCTGCCGACCTTGATCACGATGCGGCGGCAGCTCCCCAGTGTGTCTCTGCGCAAGGGCTCCCCGGCGGGAGCGCGCCGGTTCTGGGTTTTTTCCATCTTCTTCATGAGACGGACGCTTCTTCCCGGGAAAGGACCCCGCGCACGGCTTGCAGCAGCGCGGAAACCCCTTCGCCCGTCGCCGCGGAGATGGGATAGACCTCGCTCAGGCCCGTGGCCCGCATGAATTCCGCCAAGGCCTCCCTGGCGCCGGGAAGGTCGATCTTGTTAGCGGCCACGAGAACGGGTTTGTCCGCGATGGACTCGTCATATTGTGTCAGTTCAGCCGAGACGCCGCGAAACGCGTCCGCGGGCGCGCCTTCCGGCGGGTGCATCTCGACAACATGCACCAGGACCCGCGTGCGGCGGACGTGTTGAAGAAATTGCGAACCGAGCCCTTTGCCCCGGTGGGCGCCCTCGATAAGGCCGGGAAGGTCCGCGGCCACGAAAGATTCGTAATCCCCGACGTGGACGACGCCCAGGACGGGCTCGAGGGTCGAGAACGGGTAATCGGCGATCCGGGGCTGGGAATCGGAGATCCGGGTCAGCAGAGAGGACTTGCCCGCGTTGGGAGCGCCGATGATGCCCACATCGGCCAACAGATGCAACTCGAGGAGGAGGGGCCTGGATTCACCCGACAGGCCCGCTTGGGCGAATCGGGGGGCGCGGTGGGTCGAGGACTTGAACCGGGCGTTTCCCTTTCCCCCGCGGCCTCCGCGCGCGACGATGGCTTCCTGGCCCTCTTCGGCCAAATCGGCCAGGACCTCGCCCGTGTCCTCGTCGGTCACCACCGTTCCGGAGGAAACCTCGAACCGGGTGTCCTCGCCTCTTGGGCCGTGCTGGTCTTTACCCCGGCCATGTCCGCCTCTTTTGGCCCGTACAATGCTTCTGTATCGAAATGCAAGGAGGGTGCTGGAGGAGGAAGTCGCTTTGAGGACGACATCGCCGCCGTCGCCGCCGTCGCCGCCGTCCGGACCGCCACGAGGGACGTACTTTTCGCGCCGGAAGCTGACGCATCCGCAGCCGCCGTCTCCGCCTTGTGCGGTGATCCGCGCCGAGTCAATAAACATTTTTTGGAGGGGTCAGCTCGATTCCGATGGAACCTCGATGACGTGGATGAATTTTCGGCCGCCGCGCCGGGTCTGGAACTCAACCCGGCCGTCTCTCTGGGCATACAGGGTGAAGTCGCCGCCCGTCCCAACGCCGTCGCCCGCGTGATAGGACGCTCCCCGCCGCCGCACAATGATCGCTCCGGCCCCCACTATCTGAC
>CAYRGS010000134.1:0-8119 GCA_964423875.1 uncultured bacterium | reverse complement strand
ATTCTTTTGAAGCAGGGCGTCGGCGGACATCAGTATTCCCGGAATGCAGAACCCGCACTGGATGCCCCCGTTCTCGACGAAGGCCCGTTGAATGGGACTCAGCTCGCCGTTCTCGGCCAAGCCTTCGATGGTCCGGATCTCCCGGCCCTCGGCGTCCGCGGCCAGAAGGAGGCAGGCGTTGACCGCCCGGCCGTCCACCTGGATTGTGCAGGCCCCGCAGTCGCCCTCCCCGCAGCCCTCTTTCGAGCCGGTCAGGTTGAGCCTTTCGCGCAGGGCGTCCAGCAGCGTCTCATCGGGCCGGACCGAGACGGTGTGCGATCTTCCGTTGATGTTGAGCGTGCATTCCATCGCCGCCTCTCCTCTCACAGGCCCGCCGCGCGGGCGAGCGCCCGCCGCGTCATGACCGCGACCATTTTCTTCCGGTACTCGGCCGAGGCCCGGATGTCCGAGATGGGTTGGCTTTCCGCCGCCGCCGCCTCGCCCGCCTGGGCGAAGACCTCCGCCGAGGGGGCCTTGCCCTCGACGGCCGCCGCGGCCGATTTCACCAGGAACGGCGCCGGGGCCACCGCCCCCAGCGCGACGCGTACGTCTGAGCAGGCGCCGTTCGTCTTCGTCAGAGAAGCCGCCGCGCTGACCATGGCGATCTCCATCGCGCTCCGGACTCCCAGCTTCTGGTAACCGGCCCCGGAACCCTCGGCCGGGGTCGGAACCCGGATCTCCGTCAGGATCTCGTCCTCGGCCAGGTCGGTCCGGTTGGGCCCCTTGAAGAAGTCCGTCAGCGGAACCATCCGTTCCCCCTCGGGTCCGAGGACCGCCACCGAAGCGTCCAGGGCCAGGAGCGGGGGCCCGAAGTCGGCCGACGGGGCCGCGTGGCACAGGTTCCCGGCCACCGAAGCGGCGTTGCGGACGGGCGGACCCGCGAGGGCCCGGGCTGTCTCCGCCAGAACCGAATACCGCGCCTGGACGTCCCTATTTTCGAGGAGCTCCGAATGCGTCGTCAACGCCCCGATCCGCAGCCCGTCGTCCGGGTTGAACGACAGAGACCGCAACGCGGCGATCCCGTTGAGGCTGACGATCACCTCCGGCGCAATTTTCCCGGCGCGCATCAGGACGACGAGGTCCGTTCCGCCGGCAAGCACCTTGGCCTTGCCCTTGTGCTCCGCGAGGAGGGCGACGGCGTCCTCCGGGGTCGCGGGGCAGAATAGCTCTTTCACCACGGCGTTAACCCTCCCGGTTCAAGTGGAATTCCCGAGCTTCACGCTACGGCTCGATCACGAGGATCACAATCAACACGGCAGTTCGGCGCGGCCGCCTTTTGAACGCCCGCGCATTCCGCGGGTCGGGGCCTCCCCCGAATCAGGCGTCTCACGGCGTCCCGGTCTCGATCGGCTCCGTGCCCGTCCGGAGGACCGCGCCGTTTTCCAGGGGCGCGCGGGGCATGCCCCGCAGCCGCGTCCCTTCCGGCACCCGCTGGGTCTGCCGCTCGGCGAGGATATTGAGGACCCGGAGGGACTTCTCGAAATCCTCGATGGATTTCACCTCGACCAGGCCGGACGCCGCCACGCGGTTCCAGATTTCTTCCCCCCGGGGCGTCCGGGTGACGACGATGGTCCACCCCATGGCACCGACGCCCCCGCAGGCGATGTCGGCCAATTCGGCGGAAAAGTCCCCGCAGTGGTGGCACTCGGGGCGGCCGTACTTCGTGGCGCACTCCTTCAGCTTGAGCTCGACGATCTCTCCGTCCTTCTTGTATACAAGGACCTTTCCCTTGACGTTGAATTTGACCACTTCGGACAGGGAGACGCCGAGCTCGCCCTGGATCTTCTCCACCATCAGGCCCTGGTAATTGAAGACCTCCGTGCAGAACAGGCCGATGCTCAGGGCGACGCGCCGACCGAAACCCTTCAGGAACTCTTCCTGCTTCTCGACGATCTTGGGCCGCTTGTCCGGCGTCTTGATGAAGTCCGGATCGCAGAGCTCCATCTTCCGGATCGGGGTGATCTGACAGGGCACGCCGACGAAGGCCACCTTCTCGAGACCCTTTTTCTTGACCTCCTCCAGTCCCAGGTTGTTGGGGACATAAGTGTACCAGGACTTGGCGGTCTTCCGAAGCTCCTCCGGAGAGGTGACCACGGTAGGCACCGGCTGGCAGGGAAGCGTTCCGTCCAACGAGGAGGCGACGGCCCCGTCGATGACGCCCTCCCGCATGGCCCATTCCAGGATCGTCGTCACGACGCCGCCGTCCTCGCCCGCCGCGAGCATCCCGGGGTCTTTGGCGCGGGCCACCTGGATGGTGCGGTACGTCCCGAAGGCTCCTTCGTAGGGCCGGTCGTTTCCGAACAGGAGGTCCTTGAGGTTCCACTCCTTCGGATAAAGCCTGGGGCAGACGGACGCGCAGACGTCGCAACCAATGCCTTCACTGATCCCGCAGTAGTCGTGCGCGGCCGACGCCTTGGCCGTCTGCTTGGGCTTGCCGTCCACGTACTCGATGACGTTATGGGGGCATACCAAGACGCACGATCCGCACTCGCAGCAACTCCCCCAGAACACCACGTCCTGCATCATGTCTTTAAACGTCGCGTGCGTCATTTGGCTCGGTCTCTCGCTATTAAAAGAAATGAGGCGGAGTCATCCGACTCGAGGCAATGCCCCAAACCGAATCACCCCCCCCGGAAGCGCCCGCCCACCCACCGTCCGCGATAAGACTTACGGTTCAGCCGGGCGATGCCCTCTGCCAGGAAATATTTCATGCCATTTTAGGGGTGAGACCCGCCAAGTGTAAAGTCTTATACAAATCAGAAGAGGACTCAAACTCAATTGTTTTTCAAAGCTCTGACCGGCTTCGGCTTTCCAGATCAAACGGGTCCAGGCCACCGGAGGCTGATCACGGACTGGATGGACCGGGCCCGATCGGCCTTGTCGCGGATGGGCTCTTGGGCCCGCCGGACGGAGACCGCGCATTTCGGTTGGAAAGACGGGCGCCTTCGTCGCGCGCCGGGAGGGTGGAACCCGTCACCTTCCGCCGGGCGGGTTTCGTCGCGGGGGCGGACTTCCGGATGGGTCCCATGAGGGTGCGACGGGCCTTCACGTAAGGAATCGGATACCCTTCCTGCCAAAGCCACCCTCCCACCAGGGCCAGAACCCCCAAGAGGAACCCGACGGCCGGGGTCTTGGAGGACTTCCGCCTCCCTCCGCCCGGCGGTGTCCGGTATTCCACGTCTTCATCATCATCGGCTTCGTCCTCAACCCGCCCGGCTTCCTCCGGATCCACCTCGTCATCTTCCACTCGCAGGGAGTTGAGAACGACTCCCCAAACTGGGGCCTGAACGTTGTCCATCGTCACCTTGGCGCGCCGTAGTGCGCCCCGGGCGACTTGACCGACCTGGTAGACCAGGATGGTGCCGTGGACCATCGTGCCAAGGATGGCCGCGTCGGTGACGGGGAGGATGGGGGGGGTGTCCATGAGGACAACGTCGTAGGCCTTGGAGACCTCCTGGAGGAAGTTCTTCATCGTGGCAGAGTTGAGCAGCTCGGCCGCGTTGGGGGGGATCGGGCCGCAAGTCATAATGGACAGGTTGTCCAGACCGGGGGTCAACATGATGTCCTCCATGTCGAACTTTCCGATCCGGATGTCCGTCACGGTCCGCACCACTTCGCGCCATTCGTTGTTTCCGAGGAGGACATCGGTCAGGCCGGGGTCCCGTTCGATGCCGAAGATCCGGTAGATGGTCGGGCGTCTGAGGTCCGCGCTGATGAGCAGGGTCCGCTTGCCCGACTGGGAAAAGGCCAACGCCAGGTTGATAACCGTATTGGTCTTCCCCTCGCCGGGAGAGGAGCTCGTCACCACGAACGCGTTGCCGCTCTTTTCCAGGGACAGGAACTCCATGTTGGTCCGCAGCGAGCGGTAGGCCTCCGCCATGGGCGTGCGCGGCATGAAATGGCAGACCAGGCGGTAAAACACTTCCGAGGCAAAACTCTCCGTCTTCTCCGGATTCTCGTTGAGATAATCCCGGAACAAGAAATCCGGATCGGTGTAGGGGATGATCCCCACCACCGGAACGCCCAGAAACTCCTCGACGTCTTCGATGGCGCCGATGGAGGTGTCCAGCGTTTCCAGCAAGAACGCGAAGACCAACCCCACCACCATGCCGATGATGGCCCCGATGAGGGAGTTGAGGATAAGGGAGGGGTTGTTGATCGGGGTGTCGGGCTCGAACGCGGGCCGGACGATGGACACCTCACTGCCCACCCCCGCCTCGCGGATCCGGGCCGTTTGCAGCTTGCCGATCAGAAGGCTGTAAACCTCGCCGTTGACCTTCACCTGTTGCTGGAGACGGCCGTACAGCACGCCGATGTCCGGGACTTCCGCGGCCCGCTTCCTCGCCGCTCCGACCTGTTTTGCCAACTCCCCCACCCGGAGCTTTCGAATCCGCTCCTCGGCCGACAACTCGTTCTTCATTTCATCGAGCAGGTCGATGATCTGCCGGTTGGTCTCGATGACCTCGGGGTGATCGTTGGTGAAGGCGATGAGGAGGGCGTCCCGCTTGAGCTGGAGATCGAGCAGCTTGCCGTTGAGCCGGGCGGCCGGCGAGCCGGAGTCGATGAACAGGCGCTCGTTGCTGTGGCCCTTCAAGGCTTTGATCCCCCGGAGCTGCTTCAAGAGCAGGCTCGTCGCCCCCAGCTTGTTCTGCCGGTTCCCCAGGTCTCTTTCCAGTTTCAGCAGCTCCGACGTCACCGCGCTCGCCAGCTCGCGGATGGTAAAGAACCGGTGAGTCTCCTGGAATTTCTTGACCCGGTTCTCCGCCTTCCGGAGTCTGCCTTCCACCACCTTGAGCTGGTTTTCGATGAACAGGCGCGATTCGCGGTTTTCCTTGTTCCGCTCGAGGGCCATCTGCTCCTGGTACACGTGCGCCACCAAGTTGGCTATCCGGAAGGCCAGCTTCGGGTCGGTGGAGGTGGCGCGGATGGTCATGATGTTGGTCTCGCCCTGCTGCTCGATGCGGACCTGCTTGCGCAGCCCGTTGACGGTGGAGACCAGGCGACGATCGGAGCGAATCTTCTCCGACGAAAGGTTCGGATCGATCAGCTTCAGGCCCTTGGCCACCCCCTCCATGATGGGGTAGCTCCTAGCGATGACCATCTGCGTGGCGATTTCGTCGGTGGGGGCGAACGTGAAGGCTTCCCGCACGAATCCGTCAGCCATCGTGCTGCGTTGGAACTTGACCGCCGAAGCGGCGGAATAGATGGGAATCGGTTCGTTGAGCTTGCCGAAGACAAAGCTGAACAACGCCAATAAGACCGTTGTGAAGATGATCACCGTCCGGCGCTTGCGGATGATCCTCCAGTAATCCCGGATGTTGATGTCATACAGCGCCATCATTCAACTCCAACGGGAGGATGCTACTGAGACAAGATGAGCGTCTGCTGAATGCCCCCCCCGGTCGACTCCGTTCTCTTCCCGCCGATATCCACCCGAAGCGCCTCGCTGCTGGTCGCATACTGGTCCCGGTAGGTGCCGGGGAACAAGAAGAACGTCAGGAACGGCCGGATCTTATCCATCCAGTCGTTGGCGTCTCCAATGAAACTTCGCGGAATAAACACAATGTCCCGGTCCTGGAGAGGGAGGTTTTGCGTGATGTCCCCCATCTCAAGCAACCGATCGATGTCCGCCGACAGGATCACCGGACGCTCGATGTCCCCGCGGATGATCTTCGCGCTCGAGCCGACGGCGAATTTCGTGAACCCGCCGGCCCTCGTCAAGACATCGAGCAGACTCAGGTTCTGGACATCCGGCCTGAAGGTGTAAGAGCCGGGGCTCTTGAGCTCTCCCAAGGCGTAGATCCGGCGGTCTCTTTCCAGCTTCCGCTGCCGCTCGGCCGGCAGGGAGGGGACCACGATCTGATCGCCGTCCCGGATGACAATATTCTGCTTGGCGTCGCCCTGAAAAAGGACCTGGGCCAGATTGACCAGGATCGTCTGCCCCCCCCGGAATATCTTCACCTGCGTCAGGTCCGCGGCGTCCCGGTGTCCGCCCGACAGCAGGATTACGTCCAGGAGCTGGGTCCGGCCCTCGATCTTGTACCGGCCCGGCTGGCGGATCTCCCCCACCACCGTCAGGGAGCCCCTAGGCTCGCCGGGAACGATTACCTGGTCCCCATCCTTCAGAACGATGTTCTGCCGCTGGTCTCCCCGCAGGATGACCTCATCCAGGTTCACCGGGATGATCCTGCCCTTGCGGATCACGCGGGTCCTGCGGATATCGGGCAGCGGGTCGCCCGCGGTCACCCGGCGGCAGCATCCAGCGGCCAGGACCGCGTCCAAAACGCGCAGATCCTCCCCGACAGGGTAGCTCCCCTGTCTCGGAACCTGTCCGACAACCCGGATCGCCCCCCGACGAATGTCCAGCTTGGGGACCAAGACTTGGTCGCCGTGCTGGAGGAGGATGTTCGTACTCTGGTCGCCATCGAAGATCTTATTCAATGCGACCGGGATGGACTTGCCCTCCCGAAGCACTCTGGTGTGCTTGATGTCCGCTCCGGGTCTGGCTCCCCCCGCGGCGATTACGGCGTCGAAAACACGAACCGGACCCCTGATGGGAAAGCGGCCCTGCCGGCCGACCTCGCCCAGCATTGTATAGCTTTGGCTGCGGAACTCCATGACGCGGAGGTCCAGACGGGGCCGCTTGATGAATTTCCTCAGCAGCTGGGAGATCGATGTGTCCAACTCGGTGGCCGTCAAACCCGCCGCCTGTACGTTTTCCAGGAACGTAAATCCGATCTTGCCCTCCCCGTCCACGATCACCCGGTTCACCTCCGCCCTCAGCCCCCGCCAGATGTTGATCGCCAGCTGGTCGCCGACACCGATTCTGTAGGATTTGGGCGTTCCCGGAGGCTCCCAGCCCTCTTTTCCGGCCCGTATCGGACGGCGCCTCCTGGTTGCTTGAGCCACCCGGGTCCCGTCCGGAAAACCGGACCCTTCGCCCTTGAGCGGGGGCGCTCCCACCTGGAAACGGTCGGAGCGGTCGGGATAATCTGCGCGAGCACCCTTGACAACGAAAACGGGAGGAATCACTTTCGCGGCGGAAGGGGCCCCTTTCCGTTTTGCTGAAGGCCCGTTCACCGCGTCGGCCGGATAGAACAAACCGGGGTGAAGCCGAGACATGGATTTGTTATCCGGGACCGGCGCGCCGCTGGAGACCACCTTGCGGACGGGTCTTGCCCCGGTGTCGGCCCCGTTGCGCACATCGTGCCGCATCCTCGCTACGGCGGCGGCGCGCGCCAAGCCCTTGGGCAGGCCGGAATTCGCGAAGGGCGCGGTCGGCCCCCGCAGCCAGACTTTGACGCCGTCCTGCCGGCTGGCGACGGTCACGTCCAGCTTTCCGTCCCGGTCGATGTCCCGGACTACAAGGCCGTAGAAAACTCCGAACTTCGGCAGATACCGCGGGTCCGCCTCCCACCGACCGCTGCCATCATTGAGCCAGAGGCGGACGCCATTGCCGTCGATGCTGGTGGCCAGCAGGTCGGGGGCGCCGTCGCCGTTCATGTCCGCGGAGCGGACTCGCCAGAAGCTTCCATCCCGCACCGGCGACTTGCCCTTCTCGAACCGGCCGTCCCCTTTTCCCCAGTAAACCCGGACACCGTTCTGGAAAGTGGTGGCGGCCAGGTCCATCCGGCCATCGCGATTGAGATCCGACGCCCAGACGCCCCAATAGTTGCCCTGGGCGATGAGCGGAAGCCCCTTCCAACCGCCGCCCTTCTCACGCTGCAACCAGACTCGGAGGCCGGACCCGGGGCCCCAGCCGGCGGCCGCTAAATCGGTGAGGCCGTCGCCGTTCAAGTCCACAAGCTTCACGTCGCGAAATATGCCGCCGCGCGTCGGGCCGGACTCCCCCAACCACTCGCCCCGGCCGTCGCCGAGGAACACCTGAACCCCGCCGTTCTGTTCCGCCGTGCCGTTCGCCGCGGCCAGGTCCCACTTCCCGTCGCCGTTGACATCCGCCACGCTGAGTCCCTCGTAGAGACCTTCCAGGGCGGCCGGCGCCCCGGCCCGCCGCTTCGCCTTTGCGGCCGGCGCGCTGATTAAAGTATAGACGCCGCCGGGGGTGCCGCGCAGGCTGTAG
>CAYRGS010000133.1:0-8407 GCA_964423875.1 uncultured bacterium | reverse complement strand
TCCCCCCCCCCCCCCTCCCCCCCCGACTTTGGTCCGGGTTCTCCCGACTCGATTCCGAATCGCGGAACCCGCGCCTCTGCCGTCGGCCCCTTGCGGCCACTCATCCATGCAGTAAACTCCTGGAGAAGGAGTCATAAAATGACCCACCCCCCAATCGCCGTCCTCGGCGGAGGGAACGGCGCGCACGCCCTGGCGGCGGACGCCGCCCTTCAGGGTTTTCCCGTCCGGATGTACGAGGACCCGGCGTTCGAAGAGCATTTCCGCCCCACACGCGAGGCGGGGAAGATCGAGCTCATCGCACCTCACCGAAGCGGCGTCGCGTTCCTCGATTGCGCCACGCACGACATGGCCGAGGCCCTTGAAGGCGTCTCCCTGATCAACGTTGTCACGCCCACGGGTGGCCATCCCCCGATGTTTGAGTGCCTCGTTCCGCTCCTCGAACCGGGCCACAAGGTCATCGTCTGGGCGGGACGGTTCGGCGGCATGCGCCTCGCCAAGCGCATCCTCGACGCGGGGAAGGCGGATCCCGCCCTCGCCGTCGCCGAGACCAACACCCTGCCCTACGGGACGCGCCTCACCGGCCCGGCCCGGGTGACGGTCTTCTACCCCGCCGTCCGGATCTTCGTGGGGACGATCCCGGCGGCGGGAGCCCCGGCGCTCGCCGAAGAGATCAAGGGATTCTGCCCCATCGCCCTGCCGGCGCGGGACATCCTCTCCGCCGCGTTCCGAAACGGCGCCATCGTCATCTATCCGGCGGGGGCGCTCTTCAACGCCGGCTGGGTCGAGCGCTCAGGCGGCGAGTTTTTCATGTTCAGAGAGGGGATCACGCCCGCCGTCGCCCGGGTCATCCGCGCGCTTTACGGGGAGCTCGAGGCGGTCGGCGAGGCCCTGGGCCTCGACGTGGAGCGGTATCCCGAGGAAGCCTTCGACCCGCCGCATTCCATCGAGAAGGAGGAGTTCAGCGACCCCTCGGGTTCGTCGGAGCCGCTGAATGACCTCAAGGGCCCGGTCTCGATCCCGACGCGCTATCTCTACGAGAACCTCCGGGACGCCCTGGCCGTCGTGGCCGAGCTGGGCCGGGTCGCGGGCTCGCCGACGCCCGGGTGCGAGGCGATGGTCCACCTGGGCGGCATGCTCACCGGCGAGGATTTCTGGGCCGACCGGCAAGGACTGGAGACGATGGGCTTCGACGGCTTGGACGCGGAGGGGATCAGGGAAAGGCTGGAAAGGGGGCTTTTTTGAAAACCGCCCCCCTGGACCCCTCCCAAGGGTTGGGAACCCCCCGAAACACTTTCGGCGGCCAAGCCTTTGGATTGGCCTTTCTGGGCTGGGTATTTGTTTAGCTAAGAAGTACCTCTGTGGCCAACGGTGGCTTCTCGTTTTGTCCGATATGATCGATTTCCATCGAATGCTTGAGTTCCGCTCTCCCCGTCCGGCTGAGATTGCCCGCATCGATCCGGGTGGCTTCGCTGAACGACCTCAGCCCAAACCCAAACGCAGCCAATTTCTTGACATCTTCCAGGCCAGGCCTAAAAATAAAATCGCCTGGTATAGTGGCGACTCAAGCCATGACCGATGCGCCCTTAGCTCAATTGGATAGAGCGTCGGACTACGGATCCGAAGGTTAGAGGTTCGACTCCTCTAGGGCGTACCATTTCTCTTTGCGGAATCGATTTCCTGCGTGCCTGACCCGGATCTTCGGTGGATGCGACGCGCGCTCAAGCTGGCCGAAGAGGCGGCCCGGGCGGAAGAGGTTCCCGTCGGGGCGGTGATCGTCCGGGGCGGGAAGGTCGTCGCCGAGGCCCGAAACGAGGTCGAGGCGTTGGGAGATTCCACCGCTCACGCCGAGATGCTTGCGATCCGACGGGCGGCGGGAGGCCCCGGCCGGCCCCGGCTGGAGGGGGCGGCCCTGTATACAACGCTGGAGCCCTGCGCCATGTGCGCGGGGGCCGTTCTCCTCGCGCGGGTCGACCGGCTGGTGTTCGCGGCCCGGGATCCCAAGGGGGGATGCGCGGGCAGCCTGTATGACCTGTTGACCGACCCGCGGTTCAATCACCGGGTCGCGGTGGCGGAGGGCCCCCTGGCCGAGGAGTCGGCCGGGCCGCTTCAGGCGTGTGCCCGGGCGCGCCGGAACGCGGCGGGGGAAACGCGTGGCGAGCGCGGGGGGGGGGACGACCAGAGCACCCGTCGGAGAGATGGCCGAGCGGTTGAAGGCGGTAGACTCGAAATCTACTGTACGGGCAACCGTACCGGGGGTTCGAATCCCTCTCTCTCCGCCATGAAGTCGTTTGCGAACCTGCTCTCTCTGGGCGGGAACCGATAACTCCCCGACATTCAAAGCATTACCCATTAACCCTGGGGTGTCTGCGCCTTTTTCAGGGCCGGCTTCGACAACGCGGGGAAGATCAATGTTTACCTGACGGACATCGATAATCAGTTGGCCGCCGTTGGGGAGGTCAGACAGGAGTTCTTTTCGGAGCCCGTCCCCAGCACCACAGTCGGGGTGGCTCGCCTGGCGGAGCCTGACGCCCTGGGGGAAATCGAGGTGAATGTGATCTTGGAGTGACCGAAACGTGGGGCCGGCTCTTGATGGACCGCAAGGAAGACCTGCTCTGCCGGGCACCGGTCTTTCAGGGGCGCAAGCTGAATGTCTTCATGGCCATTTCACTAACGACTACACAGGCCACCCCCCTGCCTCGATGCGGATGCTTCAGGAAATGCTGGCGAAGGTGGGGGTCGTTCAGCGAGAAGCGGGTGGCGGGAATCAACCGCTGCCGCTCTTCAAAAATTCCGCAACCGGAATACGCGGAGGCCGACGCCTGGGCCGTGGCAAAGACCCTCGGCCGCCCCGGCTTTCCCAAGAGAAACGTCCGGGTCCTGGAAGAAGAGCTCAATCCGAAGATGGGCGAGAACGACCGCCTCTTTCTCTCCTTCTCCGGGCATGGTGCCATTGTAAGACAAGAGGGTGGCTCCGAACCGACGGGGCCGGCCCGTATGACGTTTTTCCCGGACGACTCGGAGGGGAAATTCCGTTGGTCGAGATGCGGCGGATGGTCTCTCTTGTTCTCGTGGGTCTGTCTCTTTTTTGGTCCTGGCCGCTCAGCTGTCCCCGTTCAGGCTGGAATCCCGCGCTATCCCGGAACGCCCACCCCCCTGGTGAGCCTCCTATTTCCGGTCGTCCGGCGTGTCTACGTCGAGCTCCACTACACGCCCGTCTTGCGCGTCGACCCGAAGGGCATCTTTATCACCACCGAGGACGCCCTTCGGAACCTGGGCCGACCTGATCAGCTTGGTGGTTGTGGACCCGCTCAGCGTCTCCCAGCGGGACGCGAAGATCGTCCGGCGGGATCCGGAAACGGGGCTGGTGGCCCTGACGGCGCCCTTTCCCGGGCCGGTCTACCGCCTCGGCGGGAGACTTCCGCGGAACGGAGCGGCGGTCGTTTTGGCGGGCTCTCCGCCGAAGGTGATGAAGCACATGATCGCCCCCGACCATAGTGTTCCGGATCTTCGGCCGCGTCACGCGAGGGGACGGATTTCTGGTCTTCGGGAGCTGATCCCCTGCGAAGGCTGCCACGTTTCCAGCACCTGGGCAGTCCTGGATCCGGGGGATCGGACCCTCTTCGACATCCTTTCCTCGAACGGGAAGCGAGCGTCTTTCATCCCGGCTGCGAAGATCCGTGGATTCCTGAGGAGGGCTGGTTTTCCGGTTCCCTGAAAGGCCGGGCTTTGGGTCACTGCATGACTATCCCGCCGTTCACGAGAATCGTCTGTCCGGTGATGAAATCGGCGTCCGCCGAGAGCAGGAAGACAAGGGTCCCCAGGATGTCCTCGGGGACTTCCCGACGCTGGAGGACCCGCTGATTCTGGATCATGAGGTCATGGTCGGGCCGCTCGCGGTCGTCCCGCTCGTGGGGGATGTAGTCGGGGGAAACGGCGTTGACGTTGACCCCGTGCCGGCCGCACTCCCGGGCGAGGGCGCGCGTGAAACCTAGGACGCCGGCCTTCGAGGTGACGTAGTGGAGGAATCCTTCGGTGCCCTTGTATATGGTGTTGGACGCGATGTTGACGATGCGTCCGTACCCGCGATCCTTCATGTAGGGGAAGACCGCCTTGCTGCAATGGAAAAGCCCTTTCAGGTTGACGGCCATCAGGCGGTCCCATTCCTCTCCCGTGATCTCATAGAAAGGTTTCAGGACGATGTCGTGGAATATAGCGGCGTTGTTGACGAGACCGTCGATGCGCCCGAATCGCTCGTAGGCTGCTTCGGCCAGGCGGTGGGTGGCGGTCTCGTCGGATACGTCCGCCCGGACGGCCAAAGCCTCCGCGCCGCCCGCCTCGATCTCCGCCACCGTGTCGGAGCACTCGAGGACATCGGCCGCCACGACCCGGGCCCCTTCGCGGGCGAGGCCGAGGGCGTAGACCTTCCCGATGTTTCGAGCCGCGCCCGTCACGATGACGACCTTCCCTTCCAACCGCATTTTCCTTCCCACTCCTTTCCGCCGCGCATCCGGGGCGACTTTTAATCCGCAAGGAACGTCCGAACGGCGGCCTCGAAGGCCGGCGGATTGTCTAGGGGAATCAAGTGGGCGGCGTCGGGGATCTCGACCCACCGGCCGTCCGGCAGGGCCTCGGACGTCCGCTTCGCCATCCCGGCCGACAGGACGAAGCTCTCAGTCCCCCGCAACAATAGGCCGGGGCAGGCGACGCGCCGGGCGTAATCCCAGTACCTCATCGCCCGGAAAGGCCAGCGCCTTGCGAAGAAGGGATCGTGTTTTCGGACGAGGCTGCCGTCCTGCTCCCGGACGCTGGCGCGCATCCGGGGCCGCAGGGTCCAGAGCGCGGGGAACGGACTGGCCGAGCGCTCATAGTCCTCTAGCGCCTTATCGTTCGGAAACTCCAGGGGGCGGTCGGGAACGGCGGTCTCTGGTTCGTCGAACTCACAGCCGATGTCCACCAGGACCAGCTTGTGAACCGTCTCCGGGTGTTCGGCCGCGTGGATCAGCGCCACAAGCCCGCCCCACGACAGCCCGATAAGAACGGCGTCGCGAAGACCCAGTTCCGTAAAGAAGGCCGACAGGTCCGAAGCCAGGTCGAGGCTCGTGTAGGCCTTCTCCGGGGACCATTCGCTGTCGCCGTGTCCGCGCTGATCGAGGGCAAGGACGTGATACTCCTGGCAGAAGGATCGGGCGATGTGATCCCAGAGCCGGCAGTTGTCCGTCACACCGTGGACGAGGACCATGGGCCGCCGGTCGGACGTCTCCGGTCCGGCCTCCCAGTTCACATAGTGAAGCGCCAAGCCGTTGACGGTTACGAATTGGTCTTGGAATCCCCGTGTCACCTCGCCTCCTTCTTCGTCGCAATTTCCTCAGAAGTCGACGCCCTGCAGCTCTTTGGCTCTCTTCGCGGTGTTTCGGAAGGACCTCCGAGGGATCAGGACCCCGTTCTCGATGACTAGATAACCGCCCGGGAACTAGCCCCGGTCGAGGTCGACGATCGCCGTCGCGTCACGGCGCCTCCATTCCACAAAGGGCGTGAAACACCCGCTCCGGCGTGGCGGGGGTCCGGCGGATCCGGACGCCGGTGGCGTCCCGGATGGCGTTGACGACGGCGGCGGCGGACGGAAGGGTCACGATCTCTCCGGCCCCCTTGGCGCCGAATGGGCCGAGGGGCTCGTAGCCGTCGATGGGAAGCGTTTCGATCTCGGGGGCGTCGGCGGCGGTGCCGATCAGGTAGGTGGTGAAGTTAGGCGTCAGCATGACCCCTGCCTCAGTGAGGACGGTGTCTTCCCACAGGCCGATTCCGGCGCTGTAGAGCGACCCCCCCTCGCTCTGCCCCTCGAGTCCCTGGGGATTGATCACCCGCCCCACGTCCTGGGCGGTCACCAGGCCCAGAAGGCGCACGCGGCCGGTGAGGGTGTCCACCTCGACCCGGGCCAGGTGGGTCGCGAAGGCGTAAAAGAGGTGGGGGAGCTCATCGGCGCCTGGGATTGGGTCCTGATACCGAGGCCATTCGTAGCGCGCCTCCACCCGGCCGGATTCGCCCCGGCCCCGGATCGACCGGCCGATCTCGGCGTAGCTGACCGAGCGACCCGGCGCCGAGCGGGACCGAACGGCGCCGTCGTGAAACACCAGGTCCTCTTCGTCCACTTCGAGTTTGCCCGCCGCCTCTTTCTTCAACAGGGCCTCCATCAGCGGAGCGGCCCGCAGGATGGCGTTCCCGCCGATCATCGTGGAGCGGGAGGCGTCCGTTCCGCCGCTTTCGGGGACATGGTCCGTGTCCACCGACAGGAGCTCGATGTCGTCAAAGGCGCAGTGCATGGCATCGGCTGCCATCTGGATGAAGGCCGTTGTGATCCCCTCCCCCATCTCGCTCAACCCCACGCCCAGAATGAATTTTCCTTCGGGGGTGATCTCCATCCGCACGGACCCCGCGTCCGGGAACTGCCCCATGCCTACGCCCTTCACCCCGGACGCAATCCCGACGCCCCGCTTGATCCAGGGGCGCGGGGCTTCCCGCTTCCATTCCTCCCGGGTTCGCCAGGCCCTGGACGACTCGACGGCGGCAAGGGTCTCCTCGTAGTGGACGGAACATTGCATGACGTTGCCCAGGGGAGCTATTTCCCCCGCCCGGATGGCGTTGCGCCGGCGAAGCGCCAGCGGGTCCATCGACAGGGCCTCCGCCAGGGCATCCATCTGGCACTCCATGGCCAGACAGGCTTGCACCGCCCCGAACCCCCGGATCGCCCCAGCTGGCGTGTTATTGGTGAGGACGCAATAGCCGTCCACCCGGACGTTGGGGATCCGATACGGCCCGCTCACCGCTTCCACCGCCACGCACACCACGGCCGGGCCGTAGCCGACATAGGCGCCAGTGTCGCCGACCACCCGGGCTTGATGGGCCGTCAGCGTCCCGTCTCGTTTCACCCCGGTCTTGAGGGAAATCCGGAACGGGTGTCGCTTCCAGCCGGCCAGGTTGGATTCTTCGCGCTCCCAAAACAGCCGGACCGGCCGACCGGTCAGCATGGCGGCCAGTCCGAGATGGATCTGTACGGTGATGCCGTCCTTGGCCCCGAAGCCGCCCCCCAAAGGAGAGGCCTGAATGCGAATGCGCTCCAGCGGAAGGTCCAGCGAACGGGCGAGATCCCGGCGGTCGCGGAAGGGGTTCTGCGCCCCGGTCTGGATGACCAGCACGTCTCCGTCCATGCGGGCCACGCCGGACTCGGGCTCGATGAAGGCCGCGGATTGGCGGGGTGTGTCGAAGGTATTCTCGATGACCACGTCCGCGTCAGCGAATCCCCCCTCCACGTCGCCGTGCCCGAGGTGGAACTCCTTGAAGATGTTCCCCTCATCAGCGATGGGGACCGCCCCGTTCTCCATGGCTTGGTCCGGGTCCGTCACCGCGGGGAGCGGGTCATAGGCGACGTCAATCAGATCCAGGGCCGCCGCCGCCTCCTCCTTGGTCTCGGCGACGACCAGGGCGATGGCGTCCCCGTGGAAGCGGACCTTCTCGTCGCAGAGGACGGGCTGGTCCGAGACAAACACCCCGAACCGGTTCTCGCCGGGTATGTCCTTGGCCGTAATGACCCGGACCACGCCCGGGGCCCGCTCGGCCCGGGTGGTGTCGATGGACCGGATGCGGGCGTGCACGACGCTGGACGGGCCTGGCTCGGACCGCTTGGTTTGCACCCACAGGACATCCTCGGGATAGAGGTCGGAGAAGAAGCGCGTCTCGCCCGTCGTCTTGCTGGCCCCGTCGATGCGGAGGACCGAGCGTCCCACGTGGCCGTTCCCGCCGTCGGTCGTCATGCTGTCACGCCTCCATGAGAGCATCGTACAGGCCCTGGTAGAATAGGCCGGGGATCAGGGCCCGGCGGTACTCGGCCGATGCCCGGACGTCATCGATGGGCCGGGCCGACCGGGTGGCGAGTTCGCCGATTTCCATCAGGTCCTTCAGCCGGACCGGGCCCGCGTTCAGTGCGTCTTCGGCCTCGGGCGCGCGGCAGACGGTCGGCGCCACAGCCCCGAGGGCCACCCGGGCGTTGGAGATGGCGAGGGCGTCCCGCAGGTCGAGGCGGCCGTCCGCGGCCAGGCCCTCGATGGTGAGCACCTCGGCGCCCTCGAGCTGTCCCACCATTACCAGACAGGCGTCCACCGCCTGTGGCCATCCAGCAGGATGGTGCAGGCCCCGCACTCCCCCTCTGCGCACCCCTCCTTGGCGCCCGTCAGATTCAGGTCCTCGCGCAGGTGGTCCAGCAGCGTTCGGTTGCCCGGCACGTCAGCTTCGATGGGTTTTCCATTCAGCGTGAAACGGTAGGCCAAACTCCGAATCCCCCTCCGCCCCCGGCGAGGGCCCGTCACATTGGTTTGCTGGAGACGATGGGCTTTCCGATGATTTTGTAGGGAGGCCA
>CAYRGS010000132.1:0-8428 GCA_964423875.1 uncultured bacterium | reverse complement strand
AGATCGGCCGGCTCAAGAAACAGGTGGAGTGGTACACCCGGGAGATCGCCATCCTCGAGGCCAAGGCCCAAAGGCTCGAAGAGGACCGCGACGCCTTCCAGAACTGGTACAAAATCTATCGCCGGCGTTACCGGCAGGCCGTCCTCCGCGAGCAGCGGCTCCAACGCAAAAGCAAGGTCTACGAGCGGATGGTGAAGAACCTGGAATCCGATGTCGAGAAAGGCAGCCTCAAGCTCCAGGAGGCCCAGGGCCGTCTGACAGTCAGCGTCCTCGACAAAATCGTCTTCGCCCCGGGCGGTCTGGAGATCAGTCCGGAAGGAAGGATTGTCCTCAAGAAGCTGGCGAAGCTTCTGAAGGGATTGACGGGCAAGCGCATCCAGGTCGAGGGTCACACCGATGCCCTGCCTGTGCGTCTCATGGCCGACCGCCGCTACCGCGACAACTGGGAGCTTTCCACCCTGCGGGCCTCGGCCGTTGTCCGGTTCCTCCAAGAGGCCGGCGGCGTGGACCCGACGCTTCTGTCCGCCGTCGGCCACGGTCCGTTTCAGCCCGTCGCGACCAATGAGACGCCGGAAGGCCGGCGAAAGAACCGCCGGATCGAGATCGTCCTGACCCCCCTGCCGAAACGGACCCTCACGCGGACCCCGTCCCCGGACGGCTCCCCCGCGCGGTAGAGGAAGGGAAATTCCCCCCGGGACTTTTTCCAAGGCAATCCTTAACAGGTTGATTTAATTGAACTTTCTTATCAAGAACGGTTACGTCGTCACGATGAACCCGGAGCGGGAGGTCATTGACGGGGGGTTCGTCGCCGTGGAGGACAGTCGGATCGAGGCCGTCGGGCCTGCTTCCGCCCTGCCCGGGAAGACTTACGACGAAACCCTCGACGCCTCGGGGATGATTGTCCTGCCCGGGCTTATCAACATGCACCAGCACCACTGGTACAACCTCTTCAAGGGCCTGTGCGACGGGATGCTTCTCGAGCCCTGGGTCTTTGACTTCGTGCTGCCCATCACCCGACTCCTGACGGCGGACGACCTGCGGGCCTCGGCTTATCTGGCCGCGCTGGAGATGGTCCGCACGGGGACGACCTGCTGCCTCAACCACTCCATCACGACGACCTTCGAGGACGAGACGACGGCCACGATCGAGCCGATGGCCGAGGTAGGATTCCGGCAGGTGTTCGCCAAGGACTTTCGCTCGAAGACGCCCGGAAACCCCGACCACCCCCACACCTTGCAAGAGGCCGAGCAGTACATCGGCGGACTCGTGGACCAATGGCACGGGGCGCGGGACGGGCTGATCCGGATGGCCCTGGTCATCGAATCCAACGCCCACTGGGTGGCGGCGGGGATGAGCTCGGAAGCGCTGATCCGGAGCGGCTACGAGCTGGCCAAGGCCAAGGACCTCAAGATCTCCGACCACGTCGCCGGGGGGACGCTCTCGATGGAGATGGGCTACCTGAAATACCTCCGCGAGACCGGGCGCACGGACGTGGCCTACCTCATGGAGGGGGGCTGCCTGGATGAGCGGTGGCTCATGATCCACGGCATCCACATCAGCGACACCGACATCGCCATGATGAAGGAGGCTGGCGCGCCCCTGGTCTATACGCCCACGAGCGAATCCATGCGGGGCGGGGGCATCGTCCCGGCGGCCAAGGCCGCCCGGGCGGGCGTGAACGTTTCCCTGGGCACGGACGGCCCCATGGTGGATTACTCCGTGGACATGGTGGAGCAGATGAAAGTGTGCACCCTGATGCAGCACATCCGCCACCTGGACCCGACGATGATGCCCGTCGAGCGCTCGGTCGAGATGGCCACGATCAACGGGGCGAAGGCCCTGGGGATGGAGGGGGAGATCGGATCCATCGAGCCCGGAAAGTGCGCGGACGTCGTCGCCTTCGACATGAGCGGCCCGCACGTCCAGGTGGTCCACAAGCCCCTGTCGAACTTCGTCTGCTGTGGCCGGGGGGCGGACGCCCATACGGTCCTCATCGACGGAAAGCCTATCCTCCGCGAGGGGAAATTCACCGAGTTCACGGACGTGGACGAGGTCATTCGCGAGGCCACCGAGCGGGGCCGGGCCATCGCCGAGAAAGCGGGCCACTCGGACCGCGCGCGGCTCAACTGGCCGGGCGCGTCATAGAAGATCAACCGCCGCAGGGGGGGGGAGGGGGGGGCGTTTCCCGCTTGCGCGGGGCGCCTGGGTTCGTCTGGTCGGTGTCACTGGGTGGTTTTTCCTCTCAGATGAATTTGTTATGATTCCCCATTCTTTTTCATAAGATGAATCAACCGGTCATGACGGTTTCCGGGACGGTGTGATCGTCCCCCAACCGGCGAGGGCGCGTGGAAGTACAGGTCAACGACGTTTCAAAAGTCTGGGGCGTGGATGTCGACCAGCCGGTGGAGGCGCTGGAGTCCATCACGCACACATTTCCGTCTCAAAAGTTCACCTGCCTTCTTGGGCCTTCCGGGTGCGGAAAGAGCACCCTCCTTCAGATCATCGCGGGTTTGACCTCCCTGACGTCGGGGGGGATCGATGTCGTGGACCCGGGAAACAGCCGCCGGGCCGCGTTGGGGAAAAACTCCACCATGGTCTGGCAGAGCTTCAATCTCTTCCCCTGGCTGAACGTTGTCGACAACATCGCCTTCGGCCTCAAGATGGAAGGCGTCGGAAGGGAGGAGCGGCGCCGCCGCGCACAGGAGTACATCGACTTCGTCGGCCTCGGAGGGTTTGAAACCCATCTTCCCCGGCAGCTCTCGGGCGGGATGAAGCAGCGGGTCGGGCTGGCCCGGGCCCTGATCAAAGACCCCGACATTCTCCTGATGGACGAGCCTTTCGGCTCCCTGGACGCCCAGACGAAGATCGTCATGCAGGAAGAAGTCCAGCGCCTCTACCTCCAGACCCACAAGACGGTCATCTTCGTTACGCACGCCATCGACGAGTCGATCCTTCTGGCGGACGAGGTCGTCGTCATGACGGCCCGGCCGGGACGGGTCAAGGAGGTGGTCCCCATCGACCTGCCCAGACCCCGCTCGCTGGACCACATGAACTCTCAGGCGTTCGGTGAATTGTTCAACCGGATCTATCACCTCATCAAGGAGGAGGTTGAGCAGTCCATGGCGAGCGAGCGGGTGACGGCATGACGGCGGAAACGGCGGTGAAGAAGCCTTTGCCTTCCGCCGACACGGAAAAGCGGGAGAGGATACCGAAAGGCCGGGCGAAGCGGCTCCAGCGGCGCTCGCGTCTTGTCCAGGTCGCCTCGGTCTTGGGCGTCCTGGCGGTGTGGGAGGGCTTCGTCCGGCTGTTCGCGATCGAGCCGATCTTCCTGCCTTCCGTCACATTCATCCTGCAAACATTCTGGGAGCTGCTCTGGGACGGAACGCTTCCGTGGCACACGTGGGTGACGGTCCTGCGCATCCTGACCGGGTTTTTGGCCGCGGCCGTCGCCGGGGTCGCGATCGGCGTCGGGATGGGGATGTCCAGGACTTTTCAAAACCTGTGCGACCCGCTTATCGCCGCGCTCTATCCCCTTCCCAAGATCACGCTGATCCCGCTCCTCATCATCTGGCTGGGCTCGGGCGAGGCGTACAAGTTTATCATCAGCGCCTTTACGGCCTTTTTCCCGATTGTCATCAATACGTACACGGGTCTGCGCCAAGTGGACGAGGGCCTCGTCAAGGCGGCCCGGGACCTCGGGGCCAACGAGCGCCGGATTCAGTTGGAAGTCATGATGCCGGCCGCCGTTCCCAGCATCTTCGCGGGTTTCCGATTGGGGATGGGGGTGGCCATCATCCTGACGGTTGCTTCCGAGATGATCGCGGGCCAGAATGGGCTGGGACGCTTCCTGGTCGAGGCGGGCGCCATCCTGGAGACGGAAAAGGTTTTCGCGGCCCTTTTTGTCATGGCGATTCTGGGAATCGTCGTGACGAAGAGCCAGGATAGGGTGGACAAGCGGTTCGCCGCCTGGGCCTTTGAAACGCGGGAGCGGTGAACCGCCGCGCTCGTTTGAATGGTCCAACATTTTCGGAGGGGAGAAGCGACGATGAGCAAGAAAAAGGGATGGACGCGGCGGCAGTTTATCCGTACGGTCGGAGTGGGCGCCGCGGCCGCCAGCCTGCCCGTGTACCTGAACCCGAGGGTCTCGCGGTCGGCCAAGATGACAAAGATCCTTTACGGAGAAGCCCCCTTTATCAGCAAAGGGCCGAACATGATCGCCCTGGCCAAAGGCTTCTACAAGAAGATGGGCCTGGACGTGTCCTTCAAGTGGTTCTTCGACGGGGGCCTCATCGTCGCGCCGCTCCTGGCGGGGGAGCTGGACATGGGCAGCCTGACCCCCTCGGCGGGCTTCTTCAACGCCGTCGCCCGGGGCGGCGACCTGACCATGTTCCTCGACGGCGGAACTGAATCCAGGAAGGAACGCGGCTACGTCGTCACCGTCGTCAGCCAGAAACTGTACGACCAAGGCATCCGTTCTCCGGGGGATCTCAAGAAGATCGCCGATCTGCCCGCCCACATGTCGGTGAAGGGAAGCATCAACGAGTACGCCCTAGACAAGACCTACATGGCGGGCGGCGTCGATCCGCGGAAGATCCGCTACGAGTACGGACTCCCCCAGCCGAAGGCCATGCAGCTGATGATGAAAGGCAGGGTCAACATCTCGAACTTCGCCTACCACTTCGCCTGGATCATGGGGAAGGCCAAAAAGGCCAGGATCATCGATCACGCCTCCGACTCGGCCACGGGAGCGATCATCTCCCTCTCCTCGTACTCCAGGAAGAAGATGGCCGATGTCGGACGCGAGAACTACGTCCGCTTCGCCATGGCCTTCCTCCAGGGCGTCAAGCTTTTCAATAAAGCGGCGGGCCAAAAGCCGCCTCCGAACGACATCATCGACATCCTGTCGAAGTACACGGTCTTCAAAGGGGAAAAGGGGAGAGGACTGATGAGGGGAATTGCGCCTCACTGGGCCTGGACCGTGCCCGACGCCAAGCCCAACAAAGCGACCCTCGCGAAGATGCAGGATCACTGGGTGGATTACCGCGGCTACGTCAAGAAAAAGGCGCCGGTCGATCAGTTGGCCGACGCCAGCATCGTCCACGAAGCGGCCATCCGGCTGAAAAAAGAGAAGCCCTTCGGCTGAAACGCGCGAAGTCCCGCGCAGCCGCCGCCTTTCCCGGCGGCTGCGCCATCGGGAAAAACGCTCGGTGCTTACCCCCCCCCGACGAAAGCCCCTCCACGGAGGATGAATTGCCCATGTCTCCCCAAGTGAAGACCGCAAAGGGCCGGAACAGCAAGACCGCGGGATTCTCCCTGAAGCAGCGCGCGGTTGAGCTCCTGAATCAACGCGCCGACCACATGAATCGCAAGGCCCAGCAAATTTGGGCGAGGCCGGAGCTCGGCCTCGAGGAGCGCCATGCGGCGGCCCTTCTGGTCGATGAGCTTGAAAACGCGGGCTTTCAGGTGGAAACGGGCGTGGCCGGGATGCCCACCGCCTTCGTCGCCCGCTGGGGGAAGGGCCGTCCGACCATCGGCCTCATCGCCGAGTACGACGCCGTCCCCAACTGCGGCCGAAAAAGGACGGAGAACGGCCACGGCTGCGGACACAACCTGTTCGGCACGGCAAGCGTCTCGGCCGGCATCGCGCTCAGGACCCTGATGGAGGAGAAGGGCGTCAAGGGGACGGTCAAGGTGTTCGGCACACCCGCGGAGGAAATGTTGCTCGGGAAGGTGGTCATGGTGAAGCACGACGTGTTCGACGGCCTGGACTGCGCCCTTTCCTGGCA
This sequence comes from uncultured bacterium, assembly GCA_964423875.1. Classification (GTDB taxonomy): domain Bacteria; phylum UBA8248; class UBA8248; order JACPRG01; genus CAYRGS01. The sequence continues at coordinate 2,642 of CAYRGS010000132.1, read as the reverse complement.
TCCCGGCGAGGGGACGCATTCCGATTACGGTTCTTTCATGGCCCTGGATTCGGTGACCTTCGAGTTTTTCGGCGAGAGCGCTCATGCCCAGGTGGACCCGGAAAAGGGCCGCAGCGCCCTGGATGCCCTGGAGCTGATGAACGCGGGCGTCAGCCGCCTTCGCGCGCAGACCCCGCCGGACACCGGGATAAACTACGTCATTCTCGAAGGCGGGCAGATTCCCATCGTGGTCGTGCCGTACGCCAAGGCCTGGTATTCGGTTTGGACGCCCACGCGCGCCCAGACCGAAGGCGTCACAAAAGAGATCAAGCGCATGGCCCGCGGGGCCGCCAAAGCCACGGGAACGCGCGTGAGAATCAAGCATGTCTCGGGCACCTACCACCGCCTCCCGAACGTCGCCTTGGGAGAGTTGATCGATCAGAACCTGCGATGGGTGGAGGCGCCGAAGTTCTCCAAAGCCGACAAGGCATCGGCCCGAAAGCTCGGATTCAAAGAACCGCTGGTCGAGTGGGTGGAGCCCGCCATCAAGGATCATCACCTCACACGGGTCAGCAATGACCAGTGCAACGTAAGCTGGCTGGCCCCGTTCGGCTTCTTCCGCACCACGTGCCGGGCGCCCGGCACGCCCCAACATCACTGGCTCGCGACACAGCAATACGGCTCGGCCATCGGCTGGAAGGGGATGCTCGCGGCCGCCAAGACGCTGGCCTGCACCACCGTGGATCTGCTCACGCAACCGGCCGTTCTTCGGAAGATCCGCAAGGAATTCAGCGAAAAGACCCGGGGATTCCAGTATCGGTCGCCCATTTGATTCGCCGAGACCTCCCCGCCGGCCTCGACCCGGACCGGTCTCCTCCCCCTATCCATCCCGCCCGGGATTTGGTATCATGCCACCCACCATGAAAGACTTCGGGATTGGCGACTCGGCCAGATCCGTTTGACGAATGCCCGAGAGAAATCAAGATTTTTGTGAGACATGATTCCCGTTCCCGGCTGCCGGGTTGTCTTCGGCGCGCGCTGGCGGTTCCAAAGCGAGACGGAGGGAATCCACCGAAGGGGCGTGTGGAGAGCTGCCGATGAGCGACGTTCTTTTTGAGATCACCAAGGACCATCTGGACACCGGAATGCGCGGCTTCCCCGTCGGTCACCTCTGGACCAGCAAGGTCGACCCCATCAAGGGGCTCTCCTACGTGGGACGGCCGATAGCGGAGCTTTGCGACCACGATCCCGAGCAGGTCATGTTTCTGCTCCTGAACAAGCGCTTTCCTTCCGACCCGGAGGACAAGGAATTCCGCGCCGACCTGACACGGCGCGCCCGGAACTTCCCGAAAGGCGTTCTGGATCTGCTGAAGGCCCTGCCCCGGGAAGGCCATCCCATGGAATGGTTCATGGCGGGGCTTTTCTATCTCAGCATGTACGGCAAGCAGGAGGACTACGCCGAAGACGGCTTGAACCTGATCGCCTGGGTGAACGAGCTGGTGGCGGCCATCTTCCGGATCCGGGCGGGCTGGGGCGATCCCATCTCGAGCGAGCCCGAGCGGGGATACGTGGAGAACTTCGCCCATATGCTGGGCGCGCCGGACGCCCATCCGGAAGCGACCCGGGTCCTGCGGCTGATGCACATCATGCACTACGATCACGGTGGCGGGAACCTGAGCACGCTCACGGGCAAGGCCGTCGCGTCGGGACTGGCGGACATCTTCGCGTCGATGGCGGCCGCCATGGCCGGACTGTACGGACCCCGCCACGGGCGCGCCAACCAAGACGCGCTGAATTTCATCCGCGAAGTCGGCGACCCGGACCCGAAGCACGTCCGGACTTTCATTCAGAATTGCCTGGCGACCAAAAAGCTGGTGTTCGGTTTCGGCCACGCCGTCCTGCGCGCCGAAGACCCCAGGGCGACCATCGGCTACGAGGTGGGCGGGAAGTATTTCGCCGCCGATGAGAACGTCCGGATCGCCCTGACCCTGCGCACAGAAGCCCCGCCCATTTTGAAGGAAACGGGCAAGATTGCGAATCCCTACCCCAACGTGGACGCCATCACGGGCTCCCTGTTGAACGCGATCGGCCTGACCGACTCGGACTACTATACGGCCCTGTTCGGCTGGTCCCGCACGGTGGGCATCGCCGCGCAGATCATCGACGAGCGAGTCCACTTCCGAGGCGGCCGGGGCACGCCCATCTATCGCTGCGCCTACATCTACGAAGAAGCGCCCGACCGAATCCCCGCCTAGCGGGTTGCTAAAAAGCTCATCGTCGATGAGCCGGTGGCCTCTTTCAAAGGCGAGTCCGTTCCGACGGCGTTCCATGTAGGGGAAGGCCTGGCGTTCTCCCGTCTCTTGCTCTTCCCGCCGCCCCCCTGAAAAAACCGAGGTACAATAAATTGTGGGTCCGTCCGCGGGGCGGCGTCCATTCCGGTGATTTGACCGAGCCTCCGACCGGAGGGATTATGCAGGCGCGCATTCGAAGCGTATTCATGAGGGGTGGGACCAGCAAGGGGCTTTTCTTCCGGGAGGCCGACCTCCCCGAAGACCCCGCCCTGCGCGACGCCATACTCCTGCGCGTCATGGGCAGCCCCGACGCCCGCCAGATCGACGGCCTGGGCTCGGGGTTCTCGAGCGCGAGCAAGGCGGCCATCCTCG
>CAYRGS010000131.1:0-8500 GCA_964423875.1 uncultured bacterium | reverse complement strand
GCGGCCGTCATCACTTCATCGTGGCCAAGATCGAGCCGGGGACGGAGGAAGGTCTTCCCAACAAGCTGACCGACGGGATCGAGGACAAGTACCTGTTCGTGCGCTACCTCGAAGAGTCCGAAAACGTCGTCGTCCTGCCGATCAGGACGGGCGAGGCCGGCCAGCCGCACCGCGGTCGCAAGCGCTGAAGCCCGAAATGTTGCCATTTGCGTCCGGATGGGGTGATGGCGATCCCCTCGAATCGTTGTCGTTCTTCTTGTCCCGGAGATATTCCGCTACAGGTTGATCACGGCAGCCGGTCGTGGATCTCCCTGACCCATTGGGGGACCTTCCGGCCCGCCGCGCCGCAGACACTCGCGATCATTGACCGGACGGCGCCGCAGGCCAGGCGGGCTTCCTCGACGGCGATGTCCGGCGCCCCGCTTGTGTCCGATTCCCCGCGGGCCTTTCCGACAATTCGCTGAAAGTCCCGGACTGCTGCCTCCCGCGAGCCGGCGCCGCTTCCGGGCAGGCCGGTCGCCCCCTCGAACCAGCGCTTGGCGAGTGAAACGTTTTTCAAGGTCCGCTTGCCCATCTCTGATCGGAGGTCCGTGAGCCTTTCCAACGTCTTCGCGAGCCTCGCGTCGTGAAGGTGTTCGCGGCAGTGCGTGATGGCCAGCTCCAGTAGCCGCTCGCGGACTTCATCTTTGAGCGGTCCGGCCGCCGCATCGCGGTTCTCCGCATCCGGGAGGCCCTCGACGGCCTTCACCACGGCGAGCAGCTTGTTCCACTCATCGCTCAGGCGGCGGTTTCGGGATACGCTGTCGCGGAGCCCGGTGAGCGCTCCGTCGGCCTTGGCGTCGATGTCGGGGGCGACCTCGATGTGCCGGATGACCCCCTCGAGGAACCTCTCGGCGGCCGCCGCGGCTTGCAGGACGGCCGCCCGGGCGTAGGCGCAGGCGGCCCGGTCCTTCCCCTCCTCGGCGCGGGCCTCGGCCTCCCGGACAAAGGCCCAGGCGTCGCGGTAGATCCGCGCCGTGGGGCCGGCTTTTTCTTCCTCGCTCACGGTATGCGCATTCTTGCGTTCATCGTTTTTCCATTCGGCGTATGAGGAAAATCAAGGGCGATGGAAGAGGGCCGGCGCCGGAGTCGACAGGGGCCGCGTCCCTCCCCCCCCCCCGAAGATGCGCAGAATAAGGATGCGGCCTCCGGGGTCCGGAGGCCGCATCTCACAAATTCGCCGATTGTGGGTTGGCCTTTTCTCAATCCCAGGCCGAATAGCGCCAAGCCCTCCCTTCGTGGTTACCAGGAGGCTCGGCTGGGAAAGAGCTTGGGCAGGAAGGCGTTCGTGTAAAGGTCCTCCACAGGGATGTCCTTGGTGATGTTATGGGCCTTGAACGTGATATCCCGGGTCAGTTTTGTTTTCGCGGCGCTCATCTGGCCCAGGCCGTGGGTTCTTTGATACGGGGTCATCAGATGATTGACCACGATTCGCCAAACTTTTCTTTCGGTGGCTTCGCTCAGCGCCCCGCGGTTCTTGATCAAATCCTTAACGGCGGGTCCCGGGTTTTCAACCGCGTGGGCGACTCCCCTCCAGGAGGCTTCCACGAACCTGCGAAGGCGGCCGGGATTTTTCTGGATCTCCTTGTCCTGGACGATCATCGTGACCGAGTAGAGATCCAAGCCATAGTCGCTGAACAGAATGGGGTTAACCACAACGTTATTCTTCAGGGCTTTGGGCAAGAGCTTGGGTCCGATCGTGGAGAAGGTCGCGATGGAATCAACCTTTCCGCTGATGAGGGCTGAGTGCAAGGCGGAGCCAGGCATGTTGACCCAATTCACACCGTTGGGATCGATCCCGTTCATCTTCGCGAGCGCGGGAAAGGTCGATCGCAGCGCGGAGACTTTCGGGGCCCCGATGGTTTTGCCGATCAGATCGGTGGGCTTCCTGATCCCCCTGTCGTCCCGGGCGTATATCACGTTTACGCTTCTGTCCAGAAGCACACCGACCGCCTTGATTTTCAGGCCCGCGGTCGCGCGGCCGCGGATGACCGCCGGAAAATCCGAAAGACCGACGTTGCCTACGCCGGCGGCAATCTTTTTTGCGGTGTCTGAAGACCCGTAGCCCCGATCGAGGGTGACATCGAAGCCGGCGGCCTTATAGTAGCCGCGCTCCTTGGCGACATAGAATCCCGTGTGCAGCGCGTAGGGGATCCAGTTGAAGATCAGGCGCTGTTTTTCCGCGCCGGCCGCCCCCCGGGGGTTCGCCCATGACCCCATCAGAAAGGCGAGAAGGCTCAATCCCGCTATGGCGCCTGCAAACTTTCCTTTTCGCATTGGACTCTCTCCTTATGAGGAAATCACCCTTATGGGCTTCCATCAAGCTTTCACCGATGCCCCAATCATACAACGATTGGAAGACAAGCGAAAGAGAATCCACGAGCCGGTGGACGAGACGGCGGAGGGACTTTCACCCGCTGTTGACAGAATCGGGTCCAGTGCATAGATAACACATGAAGGATTAAATGGTGTCGCCCTCAGAAGAGGGGAGGATGTATGAAGGTGAACGGGGGAAGGATAAACCGCGGTATGGCAGGGTCCCGCATGGTCCCTTCGGACCGCCCTACGCGTGCGCCACGGTTTGATAATCCAAAGCCCCATTCCGCCTTTGCCTTTCCGTGTCGATAGTCCCTTTCTAACGTTTCAAAACCTTTACATTTTGACAGACGAAGCCGCCTTTCTCAACCGAAGAGGAGACTGAAATCTTCCGGAAATAATTCCCGGAAGATAGCCGTTTTGTAAAGGGGGGAGATGTCGCAAAATCCCCCATTTTCGGAAATTTCAGCGGCGAACCCGGGGTGAATTAACTTTAAGAATCAGCGCACCTTCAAAAATAAGAGTAGGGAGGGAAAAGGACAATGTCGGAAGGATACGCAAATCCTGAAACGCTGGTCAACACCGATTGGGTCGCCGAGCACAAGGCCGACCCCAACGTCCGGCTCATCGAAGTCGATGTGGACACGGCGGGGTATGACGAGGGGCACATCCCCGGCGCCGTCGGCTTCAATTGGCAGACCCAGCTCCAGGACGGGCTTCGCCGCGATCTTGCATCCAAGGCGAACCTCGAGAAGCTGATGAGCGAAAGTGGGGTCTCTCCGGATACGACGGTGGTCGTCTACGGGGACAACAACAACTGGTTCGCCGCCTGGGCGCTCTGGCAACTCAAGCGCCACGGCCACCAGGACGTGCGCATCATGAACGGCGGCCGGGTCAAGTGGCTGGCCGAGGGTCGCGAGACCACGAAGGATGCTCCGAGCGTCACGCTGACAACGTACACTGCCCAGGACCCGGACGACTCCATCCGCGCTCAGCGGGATCAGGTCATCGACGCCGTGAACAAAGGGGATATCAATCTGGTCGACGTGCGCTCGCCGGATGAGTTTTCCGGAAAACTTCTCGCCCCTCCGGGGCTCGAGGGCAAAGAAGGGTGCCAGCGGGGCGGACACATCCCCAGGGCCAAGAACATCCCCTGGGGAAAAGCCGTCAACGAGGACGGGACCTTCAAATCCGTCGAGGATCTCCGGGATCTCTACGGAGGGCAGGGGATCGACGGCAGCGGAGAGACCATCGCTTATTGCCGGATTGGCGAGCGGTCCTCGCATACGTGGTTTGTCCTGAAATACCTGCTCGGCCACGAAAACGTCCGCAACTACGACGGTTCCTGGACCGAATGGGGGAACATGGTGGACGTTCCCATCGAGAAATAAAGTCGTGCGGCCGGACGGCCTTGCCGATCCCGCTGGTTCGGGAAGGCCGTCAGGTCCACCCTGAGGAGGACGTATTTTATGGCGATGACGAGCGACCGGAACTTGGCCGACCAGTACCCCCTGTTGAGCCTGATTGGGAACACACCCCTGATTCCCATCCGTTTGTTCGAAGAGACTTGTCCGGGCGTGAGGGTGCTGGCCAAGGCGGAGTTCATGAATCCCGGCGGCTCGATCAAGGACCGGCCGGTGCGCCGGATGCTCCTCAAGGCCGTTGCCTCGGGCGCCCTCACGTCCGAGAAGACAATCCTGGACTCCACGTCGGGCAACGCGGGGATTGCCTACGCGATGATCGGAGCCATCCTCGAGCAGCCGGTTCTCCTCGTGATGCCGGAAAATGCCAGCGAAGAGCGTAAGAAGCGAATCCAGGCGCACGGTGCGCAGGTGAAGTTCACTGACCCCATCCTGGGGTACGACGAGGCTCTACGCGAGGTGCATCGTATTTATGAGGCGGATCCTGACCGGTATTACATGGCGGACCAGTATAAGAACGAGAACAATTGGCGGGCCCATTACGACACCACGGCCAAAGAGATCCTGGCCCAGACAGAAGGCCGCATTACTCACTTTGTCGCGGGGGTTGGAACTGGCGGCACCATCACCGGTGTCGGCCGGCGCCTCAAGGAGTACGACGCCTCCATCGAAGTGGTTCTGGTGGTTCCGGAGGAATGGCCGGGCGTGGAGGGCCTGAAACCCCTCGGTCCGGGCTATATCTCGCCTGAGATCTTCGATGAGGGCGTTGTGGACCGCAGGGTTCCCGTCAGCATTGACAGCGCTTTGGAGCTCTGCCATCGGGCGGCCCTGGAAGGGTTGTTTGTCGGGCAGTCTTCCGGAGCCTTTCTGGCGGGTGCGGAGGTCTTGACACGGGAGATGCGGGAGGGAACGGTTGTGACTATCCTGCCGGATATGGGGGAGCGGTACTTCTCGACGCGTCTTTGGAATTAACCGGGCGAAAGTTCGGTCGCGCCGTCGCGGCGTCTGAAGACCAAAGGTCCATCTGGCCATCTGAAGTTGAAGGGTCTCACGGACGGTTTCGATCACCCGGGCGACGGAAAAGGGCCGCATCTGACTGAGGTCGGCGTTGGAGGAATCGGGGAGATGTTCTTCTTTCGGCGGATGGCCCCAGCTGGAGAAAAGGATCGCCCAGGGATCGGACACGGTTCTCTGAATGACCCGGGCAAACCCCTCTCCGCACATTCGCCGGTCCATCAAAATCAGGTCGAACCTTTCCATACTGTTTTGCAGGAGGCCGGCAGCCGCCGCCGAGTCGGGGGCGCGATCACCTCATGCCCATCTATCCGCAGAACCCGCTCGAGCAGCTCGCGGACCTCGGCCTCTTCCGCAATCACCAATATCCCCGCTTAGTCATCCGAATCGAATCGAAGGAATTTCTGCAGCGAGATTCTTTCGAGCGGAAGATAGATGGATACGGTTGTGCCGTGGCCGGGGAGACCTTTGAGATCGATTCAGCCGGCGTTCCGCTCGACAATCGAGTGGACATTGGCGAGACCCAGGCCCGTTCCATCCACGTCTTTGGTGGTGAAATAGGGTTCGAAAACGCGGTTTGTGGTGGCTTCGTCCATGCCGACGCCGGTGTCCGTGAACCGGACGACGAGCATTTCCTCCTCCACATCGGCGGAGATCGTCAGCGTTCCGCCTTGGGGCATGGCGTCCACGGCGTTGTAGATCAACTCGGCGATCACCTCCCGAATCTCGGCCTCGTTGATTTTAATGATCGGGAGGGCATTGGGAAACCCGCACTTCAATTCGTTCTTGATCCCCCGTAAGGCGGGCTCGTCATTCCAGCGGCCTCGGGTGAAGGCGACGACTTTCTCGAGGGTCGTCGCCACGTCGAGCCGTGCGACCTCTACGTCTTGGCGGATTTCGTGAATTCCAGGATCCGGCGGATGCAGTGGGCTCCCTGCATCGACGCCCGTTCGATGTTCTCGAGGTCTTTCAGGGATTCGGCGCCATTTTTGTCGAGCATCAAGAGCTGGGCCCGGTTCAGGATGATGCCCAGGATGTTGTTGAGATCGTGTGAGACGCCGCCGCGGAAGCGGTTCAGCAGGCGAGCAGGATTTCCCGAACGCAGCGTGCGGCCGTCACGGCGGAGACGCCTGTGGGGTCCAGGCCGGGCGACAGTTCGACGACTTCGGCGCTGACGACGCGGCACCCCTTCAAGCGGTGAATCAGTCCTTCCAGCTCGCGGAACGTCCAGCCTCCCGGTTCGGGGGTCCCGGTCCCGGGCAACGTCCCGGGGTCGAGGACATCTAGGTCCAGGCTCAGATGGATGGGGCCGGTTGCGATCGCGTCCAGCACCGCGAACAGGTTGTCCGGCGTGGCAGGTTGCACCTGTGTGGATCGCCGGGAAAAATCCATCTCCTCCCGGGTGCCGGACCGGACGCCCGCCTGCACCAGCGCCAAATCCTCGGACCGTTCAATGACCCGGCGCATGACCGTCGCGTGGGAGAGCCGCCGGCCTTCGTAGCTTTCGCGCAGGTCGGCGTGCGCGTCGAGTTGGACCACCGTAAGGCCGGGATGCCGGGAAAGCGCCGCTTCGACCAGGGGAAGCGTCAACAGGTGCTCCCCGCCCAGGATGAAGGGCCGTTTGCCGTCATCCAGGATTCGGGCGGCCCGGTTCCGGATCAGGTCCAGCAGAGGCGAGACCTCCTGGTCTCCCCGCCCTGAGGCCGAGGGGAGGGGGGGGAGGTCCAGGTCGCCCCAGTCGCAGAAAGCGACCTCTTCCAGGTCGCGGCGCAGGAGCGGGCTGTAGGTTTCCAGGCCCTCGGAGGCCGGACGAATAGCGGCGGGGCCTTGACGGGTTCCCGGGCGAAAGGTGACCGTTTCCTCCAGTGGACAGCCCAGCAGGACCCAATCGGCCTGATCGTAGGGAGTCGCGGCCGCGAGGAATCGGGCCGGCGGTCTGTCGGGGTTCACGTCAACAGGTCTTGAATGAACCGGGGAAGCTGGAGTGCGGCGTGGTGAATGTCCGGGGTGTAATAGCGGGTTGCAAGCCCCCGGCCGCGATGCCGATCGGCGTGAGGGCCGTCCAGCGGTCCGTGTGCCTTGCCGGCGAAGGTGAAGCTCCAATGGCCCCCCGGATAGGTGACGACGGGGGCGAGGTAGAGGGAAACATGGGGGAACGCGGCGTGCAAGTTGGCGTGAATCGACCGCAAGAAGTCGCCGTCGAAAAATGGGGACCCGCTCTGCAAGGCCATCAGGCCCTCGGACCGCAGGGCCTGAAAGGCGTCCCGGTAGAAGGCTTCCTCGAAAAGCCCGACGGCGGGTCCGATCGGGTCCGTCGAGTCCACCAGGACGACGTCGTAGTTTTCCCTTTGGGTTTTCAGGAACTCGATTCCGTCCCGGCAGAGGACCCGGGTGCGGGGGTCGTCCCATCCGGTGTTGAGGGTGGGGAAGAATTCACGGGAGGCTTGAATGACCGCTTCGTCGATCTCCACCATGTCCACGCGTCTGATGGACGGGTGTTTCAGGACCTCGCGGAGGGTCCCGCCGCCTCCCCCCCCGATGACGAGGACGTCCCGGGGGTCGGCATGGGCGCACAAGGGGACGTGGACCAGCATCTCGTGATAGACGAATTCGTCGCGCTCGGTGCACATGATGATCCCGTCCAGGACCAGGAGCCGGCCGAACCCCTCGGTGTCCAGTACCTCGACGATCTGATGGGCGCTCTGCTTGCGGAAGAGGGTTTTCTTGATGCGCAGTGAGATCCCGTATTGGTCCTGGTGGGTGTCGGTGAGCCAAAGCTCGCGGGGTTGGCCGGGGCGGATCATTTGAGCGATTCGGGTGTGAGGCGTTTAGTTCCAGAGGATGACGGCGGCCACGACGGCCCCGCGGCGGTCGACCCGGTGCTCCACGCCCCGCGTCGCGACGCGCCGGACGGGTTGCTCTCTCATCTCCATGCCGTCGACGGCCATCCGGGCGACAAGCTCCTCGATTTCCCGCAGCGTTCCCGGACCCGCGGCTTCCATGATCAGCCCCGGGTGTTGATCGTCCTCGGGGAAGGCGACGGCGACGGCGGCGGAGATGATCTCGCCAGGTCGTTCGCCCGATGCGGACGCATAGGCCGCGGGGACCAGGGCCCCGAAAGGGAGTCGGACCGGGGGGATCTCCTCGCAATGGGGCGGGAGGATGCTGCTCACCTTGACGAGATTCGTGTTTCCGATACACGCGGCCATCAGGGCGGCGTCAAAGGCGTTGAGAGGGGTTTCGCCTTCGGCGCGGCCGGCAGTCAGAAAATACTTGGAGGGCGTGGGAACAATCAATTTCGGAGTCCGGTGAGCTGGTTACAGCGTCAGGGCTTCGGGCTTGCGCCGCAGGACCTGATCCGGCCGGCCGATTGGGCCTCGCGGGATCTCTTTGCACTGGCGGGACGCAGCCTTCAAGGCTTTGTGAAGGGATTCGATGGCCGCTTCCGGGATCACCTTGTCGCCGCACGTAAAGATATCCGCCGCCGCGAACCCGTATTCCGGCCAGGTGTGAATGGCCAAGTGGGATTCGGCGATGACGACCACGCCGCTGACGCCGTGGGGATTGAAGAGATGAAAAATGCTGTTCACGATAGTGGCGCCCGACTGATCGGCGGCTTCGGTCATCGCTTCTTCAATGCGGGGCGCGTTATTGAGGATGTTTTCGTCGCAGCCGTAGTACTCGACGAGAAGATGGCACCCAAGGGCTTT
>CAYRGS010000130.1:0-8742 GCA_964423875.1 uncultured bacterium | reverse complement strand
ACCCGAAAAACCGGCTTGGCTCCCTTTCTTTGTGAAATATACAGGCTAGGCGGTGCCAAGTGGGGCAACAAGCATTGGAACTTGGAGAAAGGCCGCAACATCCTGGTTCCCAGGAAAACGGCGCGCTCGTCCCATTTCACAGAGGACGAGGTTATAGAGATCGCCGGTTTTTTTCGATAACCCCCCTCCAATCCTGGAATTAAAGAAAATCCGCGGAGGGGGCATTTCATAAGACTGCGCGATTCTTTTAATCCGCGGACCAAGAAAGAGCCGAGAGAGAACGCGAATGATCATGGTCACCAACAGATATGCCTCTGGCGACGACAATTACAGGGGCTTTGCCCCGCCCTGAAGCACATCCCGCCCGAGCAGCTCATCCTGTCAATGGCGGCGATTGTCCGGGGAGGTAACATCGTGCGGAAAGAGCTCGGCATACCTGAGGCCGTCTGCCCGGCCGAAGACCCCCGGTTCAATCTCGTTGACGCGGAATAAAGTCTTCTCCGGCTGAAGAAATCACCGACCAGCATTTCTCACATCGGCTCGTCTGTTCGCAAGAATCCGGGTTGAGGTCAGGTGAAGACAACCCCCCCGTCCACGATGATGAGCTGGCCGGTCATGAAATCACTGGCGGGTGAGGCGAGGTAGATGATCGTCCCCTGAACGTCTTCGGGGTATTCGGAGCGCTTGAGGCAGCGGGTGGCGTGGGAGCGCTCGTCGGCCTTCCCAACGAAATCCCCCATCTCCAGGACCTTCTCGCTCAACGTAAAACCCGGGGCCAGCGTGTTGACGGTGATCCCGTATTCCCCCACTTCTCGGGCCAGCGCGCGCGTGAGGCCGTGGACGGCCCCCTTGGAGGTCACGTAATGCAAGAAGCCGGTGATCCCGTACTCGGCGGTGATCGAGCCGATGTTGATGATCTTCCCGGAACCCTGCGCCCTCATGTGGGGAAAGACCTCCCGGCAAAGGAGGAAGATCCCCTTGACGTTGACGCCCAGGACGCGGTCCCACTCCTCCGGGGTCTGCTCCCAGAAAGGCTTGTACTCGAGGTCGGCCCAGAGGGCAGCGTTGTTGACCAGAACGTCCACGCCGCCATACGCCTCCACCACATCCTGAACCAGCTTCCCGACGGAAGCCTCGTCGGAAACATCCACGTGGAAGGCCCGCCCTTCTCCTCCGGCGGCCGTGATTTCAGCCGCCGCGGGGCTCGCGTCGATGATGTCGGCCAACGCCACGCGCGCGCCCTCTCCGGCCAGGGTCTTCGCGTACGCCTTCCCGATGCCGCGGCCGGCCCCCGTGACGAGAATACATCTTCCGTCAAGCCCTCCCATGTTTTGCGCCCTCCCTCCCCGACGAAATGACTCGCGCCCGCTTCAGGTGTGATGGATGGATCCGGACCCGGCTTCGGCCGTCCTCCGCCGAACCCCTCACCGGAAGAAAGTCTCGGACTCCGGGACCTCGCGCTCTTCTTCCAGGAGACGCCGCTGCTCCTCCACGGTCGGCACGGCGGTCGTTTCGAGATACTCCCGGGTGAACCCGTCCGCCAGCCCCTTCGCCCCCGAGCGGACCTCCCCCCGGACGGAGGCGTAGATCTGGTCGAAATTCAGCGCCAGGATCTTCTCCCGGATGTTCCGATATTCCTCCAGGTGATAAGGAACCCGGCGCGGCGTGTTCTTCCAGGAGGTCAGGTCGCCCGTGCTCGGAGAGATCATGATCGTGTCGCCGGGGAAGAGGATCCCCCCATGACGCTCGTACAACAGACAAAGCCCCCCCTCGAATTGGGCGGGAATGTGATGGACCCGAATCGCGTCGTCCAGGTCCAGCGATTCGGCGTCGAAAAATTCTACGTTGGGGTAACCGACGGGCCAAGGCTTGTCCGTCACATGCATCCGGATGGGGGCCTCGAATCGCGTGGAGAACTCGTCCATGGCCCCGTAGTAGTGCGGGTGCGATAGGATGATGGTCTTCAGCCCGCCCCGTGAGGCGATCCACGCCTCCAGGTCATCGGTCAGGATCGGCTGCATGTCCATCAAAACGTTTCCGCCGGGCCGCTCGATGAACCATGCGAAGTGGCGGATCCCCAAGACTGGATGGACGTGGAGCCGCCAGACGTCCTCTTCCAGTTGGATGATGTCCATCCGGTGGTCCGCCCGAACGGCGTCCGGGTCGGCGAACCGCTCCCGATCGCCCCTGGGCTCCGGGACGTACCGGTTGGCGCAGCTCAGACACTCAGGGGATTCAACCCCCTGGACGAACGTCCGGTTGCCGCAATACGTGCAGATCAAAGGGGATCGCGACATCAGGCCGTCACCTCACCCAAGGTCCGGATGAACGCCCCGCTCGGGCCGTCAAGCTTCCGAGGACGCCTTCTTCTCCAAGCCCCCCCGTCTATATCGGGCCCACAGAAGCAGAAAGAGCCCCCCCGCCACGATCGCGCCGGGGATGTGCCAGTAAAGGGTCGGGCCGATCAGGCCGATCCCCGCGACAAAGAACAAGACCCGCTTCACGGGGTCGAGGAGGACAAAGGCGTAGTTCTGAATCGCGATGGCCATGGATACGATCCCGCCCAACGCGAAGACGACGCCAAGCGTGACCTTCCCCGTCGAGCCGATCAAGAGCAGGGACGGGTCTACAACGAACATAAAAGGCAGGAGAAACGCCGGAAGCGCGAGCTTCATGGCCTCGATGGCCGTGGGCATGATCGGCGACCGGGCGATGGCGGCGGCCGCGTAGCTGGTGGGCGCCGTCGGCGGCGTGATGGCCGAAAAAGCGCTGAAGAAGATCACGAACAGGTGCGCCTGCGGGACGAGGATCTGCTCCGGCAGGCCGATACTCTGCATCATCGTGATGAGGGCCGGAATCGCGATGCCCACTTGTATGATGTACGCGGAGGAGAGAGGAAGCCCCATCCCGAGGACGATCGAGGTGAGCATGATGAAGACAAGCGCGAGGAAGATGCTCCCCCCCGCGAAGTCCACGAGGAGGCCCGAGAATTTGACGGCGACGCCCGTGAGATCGAATATCCCGACCATGATGCCCGAGGTGATGATGGCGACGGCCACGATGGTCGCCTGGAGGCTCCCTTGGACCAAGGCGTCCCAGATGCGCCGCAGACCCATCCGGTTCTCTCTCTTCCAAACCACATAGATCTCCCGGGCGTTCATCCGCGCCGGTATTTTCTTCATGGCGATGATGACCTGCATAAGCGCCCAGACCCAACAAACGATAAGAATCCCGCCGATGCACCGGACGACCGCATAACCCGGGCTGTAGCCGGCCACCAGGAGATAGATCAGGATGATCAGCGGCAGGGCCAGATATCCCCGCTCCTTCACGATTTTCTTGAGATCCGGCAGCTCTTCCTTCGGCACGGTCGGGATCTTTTCCTTCACCGAGTAGATGTGGACCATGATCCCCACGCTCAGGAAGTAGAGAACCGCCGGCAGGACAACCAGTTTCATGATCCGGACGTAGGGAATCCCCGTGTACTCCGCCATCAGGAACCCCACCGACGCCATGACGGGCGGCATGATGAGCCCGCCGGTGGAGGCCGCCGCCTCCACCGCCGCCGCCACATGGGCCTTGAAGCCGATCTTCTTCATCATGGGGATGGTGAAAGACCCCGTGATCACGGCGTTCGCGGTGCTGCTGCCCGAGATCGACCCCATCAGTCCGCTGGACAGGACGGCCACCTTCGCCGGACCTCCCCGGAACTGGCCCGCGACGGCCGTGGCGAAGTCGATGGTGAACTGCCCGAACCCGGACTTTTCGAGAAACGCGCCGAACACGATGAACAGGAAGATGAACGTCGCGGAAATGCCCGTGGGCAAGCCGAACAGGCCGTCGGGCAGGAAATACTGGTTGTCCACCACCAAGGAGGCCGAATAACCCAGGTGGTAGAACAACCAAGGCATCCACGGCCCCACGAAGGCAAAGACGACGACGAGGATGGTGAGGGCCATCAGCGGCCATCCGATGACCCGGCGGCAGCACTCCAAGACAACGCCCATGGCACCGAACGCAAGGATCTTGTCAAAAACCGAGAAGGTATCGACATGCCCGATGTGCTCGCTGATCCATTCGTAGTGATAAAAGATATAGCCCATCGACGTCAGCCAGAAGAGCAGGATCAGGCCGTCATACCAGGGGATCTTCTCCGTATCCCGGTTTTTGAGGATCGGATAGGCCATCAGGCTGATGCCAAACATGAAGGTGACATGAATAACGCGGTGGAGATAGGCCTCCGGCTGGCCGAAAACACCCGTCCAGATGTGGTAGATGGAAGAGCCCGCGGCAAACAGGCTCAGCGCTATCCAGGCCCGACCCTTCAGTTGTCTCTGCATCTTAGGTCGCCCTTTGAGGACCTGATAGGATGAGAGTGACCTGAAACCGGTTCGGGGAATTGGAAGTGGGCATTCGCAATTTCCCTGTCGCTGCAAACCCTGCCAAAATAGACTTCCGCGAGTCTCTCAAACCGTCTACTAAACTTCAAACGATATTAGACGGGGCCAGCGCACAAGCGCCGGCCCCGTCGAGGTTGACGTAATCAACCGGAACTAGGGCTACAAAGCTCCAACTTCCTTGAGGTATTTCGTTAACCCGCGATGCCGCTTGGCACCCAGATCTTGCGTAGCGGACTTTGTGTTCACCCGTTTAAAGTTCGGGTTCAGCTTCTTCATGTAATCCAGGTTGCCGTACATCGCCTTGGCAACCTTGTAAACCAAATTCTCAGAGACGTTCTTGTTGGTCACAATGATCTGATAGGTTTGGACCACCTGGGCGTCCTCCGCCCGGTTGTAGTACTTCTTCTCCAGCGTCACCGGGACGAGAGCGGGCTGAACCGAGCGAATCTTGCTGATATCCTCATTGGTGAAGTTGAGGATGCGGATTGGCTTGTGTGCCGCAAGCTGGATGATCGGGGCGTACGCCCTCTCTCCCGGCCCCATGAAAGCGTCGATGTGGCCGTCCTTCATCTGCGAAACGGAATCGTTGAACCCCAGGTGAAGCGTCTTGGAGAAATCCTTGTAGGACATCCCGAGACCCTTCAGCATGTCCTTGTTCAGGGCCTGGGCGGAGAACCGCTTGGGCATGGCACTGACCCGCTTGCCCTTGAGCTGTGACCAATGCGTGATGCCGGAATCGGCCCATACCACCCAACACATCATCTGGTTGTACTGAACGGCGGCGATTCTCAGGTCCGAGGCGTCCTTCCCCTTGAAAGGCCCCCTGCCATTCAACGCGTCGGCCACCGTCGAGGCGAAGGTCAAGCCCATCGCGATCTTGCCGCTCAACGCGTTCAAGGCGTTGGCCACACCACCGCCGATGTCCAGGGACACCTTGTCGCCGTAGTCCTTATCCATCAATCGCTGGATGGCGGTCCCGATGGGATACCAGGCGCCGCCCGGCTTCGAGACGCCGAACTTGAAGCTTTCCGCCGAGGCCGACGGGATGATGGCCAGAGCGCCCACCAGCAAGAGCGCGCAGACTGCCGCGAGACCAACCTTGAAGAGCTTCATCATCTTTTCCTCCTCCTTGCTTCCAGGAATTGAACCGCGCCCTCCATTCCAACCACCGATTCCGCGGGCGTGGAGCCCGCGCGCAGATCCTCCTTCATACAACGACCTTGTTCCGGCCCAGGGACTCGAAAAGCTCGCGATGCTTTTCCCGCGTCGCTTGACGGACCTCGTCCGAGACTCGGTTCATCACCGGATAGTCCTTGAGCCACTTGTAATTCTTGCAGGCGTTGATGATGACCTTGGAGTTGAGATGCGTCTCGGAGCCCGACCTCAATCTCACATCGGGGGAAAGGCTCGGGTCCAGGGACGAGCCCCAGGTCTCTTTGATGATGTCCATCGATTCCTCGGGGTTGCAGCGCGTAACGACGGCCCACATGACGTCCTCGAGGCTTGTGATGTCGATGTCGTCGTCCACGACCACCACATACTTGATGAAGTAGGCCGTTCCCCGGGCGCCGGCCGCCACCAGCGCAGCCGATTTGGCGTGCCCCGCAAAACGCTGGCGGATGGACACAACCGTCATGAGGCGGCTCACCGGCTGCCAGACCCCAACCACTTCGGGAATCCCGGACTTCTCGAGGGCGTCCCACGTATCCGCCGCCAGCAGGGGTATCCCGGTATAAGGCCCGACCGGCGGCTTGAGCGGAGGGACGCCGAAAATGATCGGGTCGTTCCGGTGGTAAACGGCGTCGATTTTGACGACGGGCTGGGGGTGCGGTCCCGACGCGTAATAGCCGGTAAACTCTCCGAACGGGCCTTCCATGCGATTCTCGACTTCCATCGGGGGGATGCGCCCCTCGATGACGATCTCCGCAGTGGCCGGAAAGGGGAGACCCGTCAACGGCCCATGAACGACCTCCAACGGCTCGCCCCGCAGATGTCCGATGTAATCGAATTCGCTGGTCCCGTAAGGGAAGAAAAACCCGGCCGGTATCCACGTCAGGGGCTCCTGGCCGAAGCAGATGACTACGGGGAGACTCTCCCCCTGGGCGTGGGCCTTCTGCAGGAAGATCGCCGGGGTCTTGCCGGGCAAAGGGAGGATGCCGATGGTGTCGCGCTCGAACACCATGTTCCGCTGGGCCGCCACGTTGACCCAGTCGCCCTCGGGGTCTTTCATGATGACCATATTCCCCGTCCCGATGAAGGCGCCGGGATCGTTCTCATGCCAGCGGGGGGACGGAAACTTGAGGATATCGACATCATCCCCACGGAAGATGTTCTCGAAAACCGGACCGTCCTTCACCACCTTCGGCGGAATCGGCTGATAAGCCGCCACCTTGTTCTTCCAATACCGCAGCGCCTCCATGGGCGGGGTATCCGGATCGATCCCCAACGCCAGGGCGTTGCGCCGGACGTTGGTCAGGATGTTGGAGAGAACCCGGTACCCCTTGGGATAACCCTTGATCTGATCGAAGAGCAGGGCCGGATGACCCATGAGGTCTTCCTCCGCGATCAATTCGGTCAGGGCGCCAATCTCCAGGTCGGTCTCCGCACCGTCGATCCGATGGAGCTCTCCAATCCGATCACATTCATCGATGAACTCCCGAAGGTCTTGAAAGATCACCCCGGAAATCTCCCTTCTCCCTGGGGGGACGAGGAAAGAGGCCTCCTCACTGCCGGGCAAGCGGCCCGGAGACGGCCGGACTCAGGTGCGTCCCGCATTTTCGAATCCCCCCAACGGTACACAATTTGCCCGAACCGCGTCAACCGTAAGCGGATTGCGGGAACCCCCCTCACACCGGCGCCCGGCGGCTGATCCGGTTTGTGACCTCCAGGTCCTTCAGGAAGATCTCGCCCTCGCCCTGGGGCTCGGTTCGCTCGAGCAGCTCACGCTCCTCCAACCGAAAGGTCGACGGGCGGCAGGCATCGATGCCGAGCTTGCCCCCGACCCGCTGCCAGCGGGCCCCCGGGGGCGCGACCTGGGGCAGGGCGACATCCATCGGGTGGTTTCGGGTCCCCCGGATGAGGTGGACGTCGGTGTCCGGATTAAAGCGCGTCCCGATGGCCCACAGGACCTCTTCCGCCTTGTGGATGTCCACGTCCTCGTCAACGGCGATGGCCACCTTGGGATGGAGGTACGCGCTGCTGAGCGCCCCCATCAGGACGTTGACCACCTGCCCTTCATAGTGCGGGGTCATCCGGATCAGGATCACGAACTGGCCGCCGTACGGGGCGCAGTGGACATCGTGGACGTCTGAGAATCCCTCCACCTCGCGCAGGCGCTCGTAGAGGTGGGCCTCCATCGGGAGGCCGTTGAGGGACTGGTGCTCGACGAAGTTGGTGGACTGGCAGTGGCGGTAGATGGGATTCCGGCGCAGGGTGATGGCCGAGACCTCGAAGACCGGGTTGTCCCCGGTCCCGGAAGCGTAGGAGCATTGAAACTCCCCGAACGGCCCCTCGGCCTTCCTCACGCCCGCCAGAAGCTTGCCTTCGATGACGATTTCCGCGCGGGCCGGGGCCACGAGGTCCACCGTCTCGCACCGGACCATGGGGATGGGGGATTCCAGCAACGCCCCCGCCAACTCGAACTCGTCCACGCCGTAGGGGACGGTCCAGTTCGTGGCCACGTCCAGCAGCGGATGATGGCCGATGGGGACCGCCATGGGCATGTCCTCTCCGGCCGCCTCGTACTGCTCGAAATGCCGGTAGGTGTGGCGCGGGACGAGGAGCATCCCTGTGTGATTCCTGTCCTGAACCTCCATCCGAAGCATGGCCAGGTTCCCGATCCCCGTCTCCAGATCCCGGGTGTAGTTCATCCCGGAGCCGATGGTGATGTTCCCATCCTTCCTGGAGTGTTTGACCACGGGGAGGCGGTTGAGGTCGACGTCGTCTCCCGTCAGGATCACCTCTTTGCACGGCCCGTCGTCAACGATCTCGAATGGGACAAGCCCCTTGCGATAGCGCCGGACCAGCTCCGGCAGAACGTCCTTCGGCTCGCACCCCAGGGCGAGGGCCTGGGTCGTCCGCTTTGTCAGGAGCTCGCCGCAGACCCGCCAGTCTTCAAATCCCCTGATATTCTCAAACAGGATGGGCCGGTCCGTCTGGTCGAAAAGGGTCCCCATCTCGGCGGCCGGGTTAACGGGCGAGTGGACGACCCGCAACAGGTCGTTGGCCTCCAATTCGTCCAGGAACGTCCTGAGGTCTTTCTCCAGCATGGCTCTATCCTCTCTGGGCTAGCCCGCATTTTTCACCAACTTGTGAAGGGGGCAATTTTGGGGGGTTGTTTGGA
>CAYRGS010000129.1:0-8750 GCA_964423875.1 uncultured bacterium | reverse complement strand
CCCGTTCAATAACCTCCCGCTGACTCCGGAGGTCGTCTGGGCGGCGCTCCGGGAGGCCACGGACAGCGAAGGCGGCCAAGCCGACGCCTGAGAAGCGGGGGCCTTCGGGCGGGGATCGTTCAACCGATGTTCCGGGACTGATGGCGTCACCGCTTCGCATCGTTTATATCGCCGCCCACGGGGGCTATCACCCGGAGCGGCTGCCCCTCGGCGGAGGCGCCGCGGTCTGCCGGCGCCTCGTTCATCTCTGGGCGGCCGACCGGAAGATCTCCCTCACCCTCGTCGCGCCGGGAAGGAGACCGCCCGACACCCCCGCGGGGGTGGAGTACGTCCACCTCGCGGTCCTGGGGGGCGACGACCACCCCGCCCGGCTAAGCCGGAGAGAATACGCGCGTTTCTGCCGCCGGTTCGAAGCCGCCGCCACCGACCACCTCCGGGGAATGACGGCCCGGCCGCCGCCCGAGCCTTTCGTGGTGTTGAGCAACGACATCTCCGAGGGCGTCGACTTCCGCGCGGTGACGGCCATGGGCCATCCGATCGTGACCATCTTTCACGTGGACGTCGCGCACTTCTTCTCCCGGATGTATCTGCGGCTCAACGCCTCCCCCGTGATCCCCATTGGCATCCACCGCGCCATCGCGTCTTCCGGACTTTTCGCGCTGTGTCCGGAGGTGTTGCGATTGGTCTTCGAAAAGCAGTCGCGCTGCGTCCGGCACTCGTCCCGACTCGTCGTTCCCTCCACGGGGATGGCCCGGACGCTGGGGCGCTGCTACGGCCTCCGGGCGCTTCGGAAAACAACGGTCCTTCCCTGGGGCGGCTGGGATGAGGACGTTGCGGAGCGGGAGGTCGAGGAGGAGATGGCCGCCGCCCGGCAGGATTACGACCTCCGGCCGGACACGCTCGTCCTGCTGACGCTCAGCCGGATCTCCCCGGAAAAGGGCCTCGACCGCCTCCTGAAGGCGCTTCTACTATGGGAAAGGGATGCGACCGTCGCCGGGCTGAAGGATGTCCGGGTCCTGATTTGCGGGGGCGCGGCGTTCATGGGCGGTGAGGCCTACGCGGCCAGACTTCGAAAAACAGCCGCACGGCTTTGCCGAATCCGCGTCTGGTTCCCGGGGCACGTCGGGGGCGCGCGAAAACGGGCGCTCTTTCGGCTTGCGAACCTCTACGTGTCTCCTTCCAGGCACGAAAGCTACGGCTTGACGATTGTAGAAGCGCTGCGCCAAGGGGTCCCGGTGGTGTCGAGCGTAAGCTCCGGCTCCCGTCACCTGGTTCAGCCGGCCTATGGCAAAGAGGTGGAGATTCAAGGGCGGGGCGGAGAGAAGCGGCTTCTGGAGGTCCTTCAGGAAATGCTCTCGGACCGGGTGGCGCTCGCGTCCATGGGAGCGGCGGCACGTCGAGCGGGGCGGGAAATGGATTTTTCCACGAGTGCAACGGTGCTCAGAGATCTGCTTGCGTCAACCTTGGCCTGAATCCAAAACGACAACCGGCGCGCGGCGCCGAGACCCACGGACTCCGCAAAGAAGAAAGGGACGGCCGCCACACACGGGCCAAATGTCACCCGGAACGTGTACACCCGTCCCCTTCATCAATGACAACCGGAAATCAATCCGTATGACTATTTCTTCTTCTTATGACGGTTGCGCGACATCAATTTCTTATGCTTGTGCTTGCGCATCTTTTTGCGTCGCTTTTTGACGACACTGCTCATGAACGAGAATCCCTTTCCAACCCCTGCCAGGGCCGCGCCTGTCACCAAGCCGACTCGGCCGAAGAGAAGCGCGTTTCAATGGACACAGGAACTTTCCCGACGCGGAAGGCCGGGTAAAGAGGAGCCTTCTGTTCCATTACCTCCAATATAATCAGCCGCTTCCGCAAAAGCAAGCACGGGGCGGTTCTTTCCTTTCGACGGGTTCTTTTGTAACATGCCTTCATTCAATTTCCACTTGATGAAAAGGAGGTTACTCAATGGGCGAAGTCGTGCACACCATCCACTCGCGGATCGAAAAGGACGCCGGCGTGGTCCGGCGGGGGTATATCGAAGACTTCCCCGAACCTGTCCGTTATGGGATGCATCCCGGAATCAGGGCAATCTACGGGCTCGAGTCGCCGGAAGACCTTCCGGCGACGCTCGATCACATCGTGACCGCCGTCGCGTCCTGAATGACAGGAAACTTTGGAGGCGCGCTGGAAGCGCGCGGAATCCCGAGCCACCCGGATAAACTCGCTTCACAGGTGGAAGGCGACATCGAGCGGATCGACGGCAAAACCTATATCACCCGAATCCGCGTCCATTACACCGTCAAGATCCCCAAGGGCAAGCGCGAGGAGGCGGAGCGCGCGCTCGAGGTCCACGAAAGCAAGTGCACCGCGTCCCAGAGCGTCAGGCGGGGGATCGAGATTGAGTACACGGGAAACATCATCGAGGAATGATCCCCGCCGCGAATCTCTGCGGACCGTCCGGGCCGCTCTTTCCCACGGATCAGCCGGCTTCCCCTTCATGACCTACCCCGACCTGGCCCGCCCAGGGTCGAGGAGATCGTGTAAGGAAACGCGGCGAACGGCGAGAGCGCCGACGCGGTCTGAAGTTTCTCTATCAAGATACTGAAAACCCCCCCTCCCAAAATTTATCCGCGAGGTCTGAGGGTTGAATTGACATTGAGAGACACCGGACCCAATAATTAAGAAGAGTGATATTCTCCCGATTCATTGCCCACCGGGGGCGAGGGGTTGGGGGTTGCTGAACATGAGATCAATTCAGGCCGGGAGGTGGGTTGCATGGCTACGATGATTACGGACGAGTGCATCAATTGCGGGGTTTGCGAGCCGGAATGCCCGAATGAGGCCATCTCCGAGGGCGAAGACATCTTCGTCATCGACCCGAACACCTGCACCGAGTGCGTCGGGTTCCACGACGAAGAGCAATGTGCCGTGGTTTGTCCGGTGGACTGCTGCGTTGCGGACCCCAACAACGACGAAACCGAAGAAGTCCTCCTCGCCCGCGCCAAGGCCATTCATCCGGACATGGACGTTCCGAACCTGGAAGACCTGACTCCGGACCTGTCCCGTTTCCGCACATAAACGGCCGCCACTTCCAGGAGACCTCCCGCCTTGCAGGGCGGGAGGTTTTTTTACGCCCTGATCCGGCGTCTAGCTGTCCGTTCTCATCCCGGCTTCAACCAGCGTGTCCGGCACAACCCGCAGATTCCCCAATCCCAGGATAAATCGACCCGGCCGGTTGAGCACCCGCTTGGTGAGCGCATCGAGTGTCGTCCACTCGCACGCCTCCCCGCAAAACGCGGTCTCCAGCTCGGACACCGTTCTGTCATCCGACAGAAAGTCTCCGGCCAACGTTGCGGACGCGATACTCCCGTCCTTATCCAGGGCCAGGGCAACGGAAATCCGCCCAAGGTGAATTTCGCTTTCGGCCCGGCTCGTTTCCGAAGGGCGAGGCTCTCTTTCTTCGATCCAACCCCCGTTTTCGATCTCTTCTCTTTGGAGTCGCCTGATCTCCTCCCTTTCCCGCGTGGTCCAGGTCCGCTCTTCAAACACGAGACCCAATCGGCTCTCCGATCCCTCGCAAATGGATTCGGCCATCTCCCGCGGGGAAATATCCCGCCCGGCCTCCGCTTTCACGGACGTAACGGGAGGGGTGAGGAGACTGGAAAGAATGCTCTCCCGGTTCGGTGCCCAATCAAACGACGGGTCCAATTCTCCCAGGTTTCCCGAAAGAGCCAGATGGCACTCGAACAAAACACCTCCGGCTTTCGAGAACGTGAAGCCCGCAAGGGCGATCTTCTTGTGATTCACCGTCAGGACGTCCCGGCCCATGTAAAGTGCCCTGACCTTGAAGCGGTGACACCCTCGCATGACGCCGCGAACATAGCGATTCAGAACGCGATCCGGGGAAAGGATGCGGTTCGGGTTTCCGGTCAAATCCCAGGCACTCGGCAGGAAGAAGGCAATCCCGATAAATCCATGGCCCGCCGGGACCGCCCGCCCGCCGGTCAGGCGCCGACCGATCTTCTCTGCGCTCTTGTTTCGCGGAAAAGCATTCGGGAGCGGTTGATACCGGCCAAGCAACAAAGAAGACCGATCCAGCGTGTAGATGCGGAGAATCGGCCGTGTTCCGGTCCGATGCCCCCCCCCCCCTCCCGGGCGGGAAAACAAATACCTGTCCGCGGCCGCACTGAGAGAGGGCGAAAGACCGGTCTCGACTATCAAGTCCGAAGGGATGGCCAAGGGCCTCTTTCCCGATGCGCTTCAGCGTGCGCCCACAAATCCCCCTCCTCCCCCCCCAGTCCAGGAAAAGGCATTGGGACAGAGTCAAGCCTTGGATTCCGGCAATCCAGCGGCTAAAGATTTGGACATAGGACAGGCGAAAATCATCGGCGTGAATCCCTGAGGCATCGCCCTCAGTCGCCGACGGCTTACGCCCGGATCATCTCCGCCAACATCCGAATGAATTTCGCGTGGTCTCCCACCGTCCCGGCCCGGACGAGGCCAACGCCGGACTCTTCCGCAATCTCCGCGGCCTCGACGTCCAGGTCGAATAGCACTTCCATGTGGTCGCACAGAAAACCGATGGGGACGAGAACGATGTCACGGACGCCGCGCCCCCCCGCCTTGCGGATCACGTCCTCCACGTCCGGCTCCAACCAAGGCTCGCTTGGGCTGCCGCTTCGGCTCTGGTACGCCGTCGTCCACGCCTTCATCCCCAGGAATTCCGCCACGGCGGCCGAGGACTCGGCGAACTCCTCGGCGTAACGGGACTGCCGGGCCATCCCCGTCGGGATCGAGTGGGCCGTAAAAATCAAAAAGGCCTTTTTCTTCCTCGCCTCATCAAACCCGCCGGTCGCCTCCCGGACACGGTCCGCAACCGCCTCGACGAACCCAGGATGGTCGTGCCACCCGTCCAGGTAATCGAAAACGGGGGCGCGCTCCCCCAGGGGCCTCAGACCCTCGATGACCGATTGCCGATAAGCCTCCCAACTAGCCTTCGCCCGGTGGGGGGCCATGATGACGCCCAGGGCGTTCCGGACGCCGTCATCCGCCATCCGCCTCGTCACGTCCTTGATGAACGGATGCCAGTTGCGCATCCCCACATACACCGGAATCGACGCTCCCGATTCCTCCAACCGGGCCTTCAGGGCCTCCGCCTGCCGGAACGTCAACTCGTTGAAGGGGGAATACCCGCCGCAAACTTCGTAGTGATGCTCGACTTCATCAATCCGCCCGGGGGGGACTTTCCGGTTCCGGAGGACGGTCTCGAGGAACGGACGGACCTCTTCCCGCTTCGTCGGGCCGCCGAACCCGATCAACAAAACAGCATCGATGGCTCCGCTCATCCGCGCCCGCTCATCTCGTGAACCATGTCGACGAGCGCAATCACGTTGTCCACCGACGTCTCCGGCAGGATGCCGTGACCGAGGTTGAAAATGTGGCCGATCCGCCCGCCGGCCTGCTCCAGGACGCGTGCCACCCGCTTCCGAATGTAGAGCAGGTCCGCGAGGAGAACGACCGGATCGAGGTTTCCCTGGACTGCCACGTCGCCAAGACGCGCCCAGGCTTCATCCAGCTCCGTGCGGAAGTCCACGCCGATGACATCCCCGCCCGCCTCTTTCATGTCCTCCAGGAACAGTCCCGTCCCCGTCCCGAAATGAATCACCGGCACTCCGGGCGTAAGGCCCTGGATGAGGGCACGGCTGTGGGGCAGAACAAACTCCCGGTAATCGGACGGCGAGAGACAGCCCACCCAGCTGTCGAACAACTGAACGGCCTGCGCTCCGGCGGCGATCTGTCCATTGAGGTGTTTCGTCAACGCCCGGACCAGCTTATCCATCAGCGCGCGCCACGCGCCCGGATCCCGGTACATCAAGCCCTTCGTGTGGGCGTAGCCCTTCGAGCCGCCACCCTCGATGGCGTAGGACGCCAGCGTGAAAGGCGCGCCCGCGAAACCGATCAGCGGGACGTGGGACGGCAGCTCGGCCCGGCACAGGCGAACGGCCTCGAATACAAAGGCCAACGATTCCTCCGGCTCCACCTCGGACAGACGGTCCACGTCGGCCCTGTCCCGGACCGGTCGGTGGATAATAGGCCCGTCGCCCTGGGTGTACTCGAGGCCGAGACCCATCGGTTCGAGGATGGGCAGCAGGTCGGAGAAAAGGATGGCCGCGTCGGCCCCGATGCGTCCGGCCGCGTGGACAGTGACCTCAGCGGCCAGCTCCGGGTTCTTGCAAAGCTCCAGAAAGGAAGTCTTCGCGCGGACCTCGCGGTATTCCTTCATGTACCGGCCCGCCTGACGCATCAGCCAGACCGGCGTGCGGTCCGTTTCCTCCCGGCGGCAGGCCTTGAGAAACGGCGCGTCGCGCAATTCCCGAGCCAGGCCCGTCGATCCGGTGACAGACCCGACCGTCACAATTCGTCCCCTACTGGATCAGGAGTGTTCTTCCAAAGCACAGTCATCCCTTTGACTCCCTGTTATTCCCGCACGAACGACTATCCGCATGGCGGCGTGTCCTTAGGCGCCCTCCCCGCCAAATGCCCCTTCATTGGAAAATGACTCCCGACCACAGTCGAAGTCCAGGGAAATTTTCATAAAAAGATACAGAACCTGACCCCGCCGAGGTCTGTCCAACTGAATGATGGGATTCCGTCGGGGTGGTTTTGCAACCCTCGGGTGTACAACTCCGCCCGCAAGGATGAGGAATGGTCCCAGGAAATATTCGACCGATTCCGCATTGACGCAAACGGGGAATTCCAGGTGGGATTTTTATCATTCAGGTCGCCACGGCGATAGCGCCCCGAAAAATCGGCGAGCAGTCAATACAAAACGAGCAGCGGCTACGTTACGGTCCAGGAAGCGTTCACGCCCAAATACGAGAGTACAAGGTGCTCCGATTTCAAGATTTTCATGCCGAACATCGAGTTCAACCGGGGTAAAGGAAAACATAACCTGGAAGCGGTCGTTCAAATCCACGACGAGAACGAAAAAACCTGAAAGAACGGTCGGTCCGGTTCACGTATGCGCGATAAGCGGGAGCGCCTTCCCGGGTGGGGCTACCGGGCCGGTGCCCATTCTCCCGAGGCGACGTCGTCGTGCCAGCTCAGCAGCATCCGCCCTCCGCCGCCCTCACGCACGCCGGCGATTCCACTGAAGGTTGAGCCGCGGCTGGGGAAGTGGATCCTTCCATCCACAATCCGAAAGGTTCCCCTCGCCGTCCCCCACGGGCTGGTCATCGCGAACGTCCCGTCTCGATTCAGGACCCAGGTCGCTCCGGCGAAAAGCAAACCCCGCTCCGGCGCTTTCTACACAAGGTTGCCCTCCCACCTTCCGACGATCTCCTCCATGTCCGAAATGGGTTTGGCCGGGGGGATCCCCGCGCACCCCGCCGCGAGGACGAGCAATAGCAAAATCCTGACCGCGTTCGGCCTTCCCATCGGACTTGCCCCCCTGGCCATCGAGTGATTCTTTCTTCGGATTATCGCCCGAACCCTCGAATATTCACATCCATTTCTTCTAGAATACCCGCAGGAGGATCTTTCTGAATGTCCGTCCGGCCCATCCGTCAATTCTTACTACAGGCCCGCACCCTGACCGGGGATTCACTGATAAAGTTTTTCGAGGATGGTTGCCCCTACTGGGCGATGGCCCTCGCGTACACTAGCCTCCTTTCTTTGATCCCCATCGTCGTCCTGTCCTTTTCCGTCTTCAGCGCCTTTCCCGAATCAACGGCCTCGTTGGAGCAGGTCCGGCGGATGCTCCTTTCGCATTTCATCGTGAGCTCGGGGGACGTGATTTACCGGCACATCCAAACCTTCTCCGAGAACGCCGGGACGCTTTCCGTCTTCGGCCTGATCTTCCTCATCGTCATGGCCTACTCGCTCCTCCGGACGTTGGATCACGCCCTGACCCGGGTCTGGGGCTACGCGAGAAACCGCTCCTCCTTCAAAGAGTTCGTCACATTCTGGACCGTATTGACACTGGCGCCGTTTCTGATGGCCGGTTCGGTCTATCTATCCTCCTGGTTCCGGTCCGTCGCCGGGATTTCCGCCATGAGTGTCTGGAGCGAGATCATCCTCCCGATTCTGTTGACCTGGTCGGCTTTCTTTTGCCTTTACCGGTTCGTCCCCAAAGCGGACGTCGCCTGGCGGGGGGCGCTGACGGGAGCCATCGTCGCCGGAAGCCTCTGGGAGGGCGCCAAACTGGGTTTCGAGGCTTACGTAAGATATTTCTCGACGTTCGATCAGGTCTACGGCTCCCTGGGCGTCATTCCCGTTTTCCTCGTCTGGCTGTATCTAACCTGGGGGTTCATCCTCTTCGGCGCCGAGCTGGCCTGTCGGGCCGATCTGCCCGCACCGAATCGGGAGACGATCCCGCCGGACATCGAAAATCATCGGTGGCGCTACGCTCTGCGCGCCATGCTTCACATCGCCCGCGGATTCGATCGGGGGGAACCGCCGCTCAGGCTTCAGGACTTGGCGGACCACCTGAAGCTGACCCGGAATGACTTGTTCCCCATCCTCGAGCGATTGGCGGCGGCGGAGTTGTTGGTCCTTTCCGGCGAGAGAGATCAAGCCTATCTCCTCGCCAAGGCCCCGGACATCATCCAGGCGGAGGATGTTATCGCGGCGACCGGCGACTTCACCCTCGTCGTCCCGGACCCGGTGGAGGACCCCATGAACAGTGGTCTGATGAGGTTGATCCAAAATGCGAATCGGGCCAACCAGGCCGTCTGGACCGGCGTGAG
>CAYRGS010000128.1:0-8978 GCA_964423875.1 uncultured bacterium | reverse complement strand
ATCCGGCGGGGAACAGCAGATGCTCGCGATCGGGCGGGCATTGATGATCAATTCGAAGGTCCTCATCCTGGACGACGCGACGGAGGGGCTCGCGCCGCTGATCCGCGCGGAGATCTGGCGGTGCCTGGAGCGCCTCAAGGAGGCCGGGCAGTCAATCCTGGTCATCGACAGAAGCCTCGACGCCCTGACGCGCATCGCCGACCGGCATTACATCATGGAGAAGGGGAAGGTGGTCTGGTCCGGGGATTCGGCCGCCCTCGCCGCCCAACAGGAGTTGCGGCTCCGGTACCTGGGCGTCTAGTCCGCTTTGTCCACGGAGAACTGCGTGAGCTGTAGCGCCTCCTTAACGTTTTTTCCCGTAGCAAGGGACAAACCACCCCCCTGGTGGTCTGTCCATATGAACGAGCAAAAATGACGCCTAAGGCGTCCCCATTTTGGGGATTGTTTAAATAAAAAGCATTAAATACAATAAGCTAGGTATAATTTTGCGGTTGATACATCCGAGGGAAAACCTGTCAGCGGGAAATGTGGGGGACGCGGCGATGACGAAGTTGGGGGCTCATGGTGATTAAGCGAATCGCCGTCGTTGCGGCCGCGGCGTTTTTGCTCTGGGCGGGGGTTGAACCGGCCCGGGCGTATTTTTCAGACAGTTGGACAGAGGGGTACGGACTGCTTCTTCGCCGGTATGTGAGTCCCGGCTCGCGAAACGGCGTCACCTGCAATCTGGTGGATTACAAGGGACTGCGCGAGGACCGCCGATTCATGAAGCTCCGTAGAGGATTGGCCCGGCTGCCCTCTTTTTCAACGCTTCCCGAGCGGAAGCGCCTGGCCTTGTGGCTCAATATTTATAATTTCCTCGTGCTTTCATTGGTCGTGGATCACCCCGGGTTGAAGAACCTGCTGGAAATCCGGAAGGGAACAACATCCGTCTGGCATTTGGCCGCAGGAGTGGTGGCGGGAAAAACCCATTCGTTACATGGGATCGATCGCGTGATTCTGCGGAACAAGTTCAAGGATCCGCGCGTTCATTTCGCGCTCACCAAAGGGATGGTGAGCTCGCCAGACCTGAGACCGGAGCCTTATCAAGCGGACAAGCTGGATGACCAGCTCAGAGAACAGGTGAAGTCCTTTTTCAGCAACTCCGGGAAGGGAAAGCGCATCGAGCGCGCCGCGACCGGAGGCATCCTCCACATCTCGACCTTCTTCGACTGGTTCAAACGCGACTTCGGGAACAACCCGAGGACATGGCTGTTGAACCGTCAACTCATTACCCCCGATGACGCCCGTCTTCCCCTGCGATTCCTGACGTTCGACTTCACCTTGAACGCCCAGCCGGACCGGAACTGAGCCGCCCGTCACCCTCCCCGCCACATGCTTTGACTTCGCGCGAGATTTCCAGGGCGAACTTGTACAAATGCATTGACTACGTAGTGATGCATGAGCTCTGCCACCTTAAGTACCCCGACCACAGTCTTAGATTCCGCCAACTATTTTCTCAGTGTATGCCCGATTGGAAGCTTTACCAAGCGAGATTGCGGACACGAGGTACAACTCCTGTAATCGGAGAGGGAGTTGGCTTATTCTGGGACAAATAGTCTCAGAATCGCATGTTAGAGGGCAAATCTTTCGCCGTGGATTTTCAACAATGGCAACCATCGACATCCTGAATTCAGACGGTTATCTAACCATTCCACTCTATCACGGTACGAGCACGATCTTTTGGGATTCTATAAAGACCCATGGAGTAGGCGGACGGAACGGGATCAAAGAATGGCAGGTACTGGATTTATTCGCTATCGCAAAAAACATGTGGGGAGGCAACCTCCAGGGTCCAAAGCATTGGAATCGGTTGAACTTCAGATTGGGATGTACGAACACATGGAAAAGCAACAGGTAAATCGTTTTAATTGGCGGCACGGTTCGGCATTTTTAGCAGCAAACATTAGGCGTGCGGTCTCTTACGGAACGAAGAGCTATGGATCAGAATTGATAAGGGAAACTTCACTTTGCTCGATCTGCTGGACGAGGAAGCACCTAGTCGATCGGAGGACCTCCTCGAGAACTATCCTGAGGTGGCGGAATTGCGCCCGATTTCGTCGTATCCACCTCTGATCAGGCTGGATCGCGTCTCCGTGTCGGAGTTGAAAGACGAACATGGTGGGGATCCCAACGGAATGATCGAATGGGCAAGTTCCATAGATTCGGAGATTTTTCGGCCTTTTAGCCAAGCCTTGAACTTCAAGTTGGTGACACCAGTACCGTCGAGTCGCCTGTGCGCCTTCCGGGTCGTCAATTGTACCAATGAATACTTCGACGGCTCACCGGAGGAATTCGAATTAGATCCGATTGATTGAGATGCCGCAGCCTCTCAGCACACAAGCTACGCCCTTACGGCCCGGGCGGCCGCGCGCGGCGTTTGACGAGCTTTTCGAATGCGTTCAACCGGGCCGGGTCCAGGCCCTCGATCTTCCGGACTTTTTCGAGAAAACCGTCAGCGTCCCGATAGGCCATTCGGCTCAAATCGGGCGCGATGCGGTAGGCCCCCGTCAGCTTGTCCTCGAAAGCCTTCCGAACCAGCGGCGCGATGATCCGAAACACCCAGTCCAGGATGACGTTCTCGACGTGAAGATAGGCCCGGATCGCGACGGATTCGGACGTGCCGGAATTCCCCGGGGCGGCCCACATGAAATCCTCCACCACGTAGGAACGCGCGCGGACGACGATCCCGAGCCAGGCGAAGGCGGGATTCTCGTAGACGCCCTTCGCCAGATACGCCGCCCGGCCGGGCCGGCGCTCCGCCGCCCAGAAAACGCCCCGGGCATGCCCATGGAAGATGCGATAGCGGCCCCTCTCTGGCAGGATGCGGAACCGGTCATGGCCGATCCCCCGGCTGACGGCCGCCGCGAAATCGGGCTGGTCGATCAGGAACCGGAAGACATCGGGGTCCGCCCGGAAGGTCAGCTTCCGGGCCGCCTGAAAGGTCGGCCGGTCGACAATCGCGGCGGCCATCTCTCTGTCCCCGGGGGAATACCCCTCAACCGAAGGCGGGATCGCCCTTTCAGCGGCGAAGGCGGATTCGCCCAAGAGAACAAGCGCTCCCAGGAAGAGAACCGCCGTCCTTTGAATCCATGCCATGGTTTCCGGGCGGATCGTCAAGAGACACCCTTCACCGATCCGAAAGCGCGCTTCCAACCCCTGGGGGACTCCACTGTCCCCGGTCGCAGTATCTTCGATAGGGGGGGAGGGTTTCCAGCGGCCGGAAGGGGACCGCACCGGCGTCGGATGAAAAAAGTCGATGAGACATTCAGTGGGGAATCAATGGATGGAGGATGAGCGTTGATACACGCTCTTGGAACATGGCTTCGGCGGGGTAAAGCCGCGTGAGGGCGCCCGTCCTTACACGCCCAGGTAATATTTCTTGACGAGCTCGTGATTGCTGAGCTCCTCGGTGCTTTTTCCCTCGAAGGCTATCTTCCCTTCCACGATGATGTAGCCCCGGTCGGCGATCTTGATGGCCTGATTGAAGTTCTGCTCCGCCATGAGGACCGTCAGGTTGTATTGTTCCTTCAGCTCGCGGATTTTGGCGATCACCCGGCTGACAAGGATCGGGGCCAGGCCCACGGAGGGCTCATCGATGAGGAGGATCTTGGGCGAGGACATGAGCGCCCGTGCGATGGCCAGCATCTGCTGCTCGCCCCCGCTCATGCTGCCCGCCTGTTGGCCTCGGCGCTCTTCCAGGATAGGGAAGGCCTCGAAGCAGAACCGCTTGTTGGCGTCGAGGCGGCTCCTCGCTTCCGGACGGTAAGCGCCGAGCTCGAGGTTCTCCTCCACGGTCAGCATCGGGAACAATCTGCGGCCTTCCGGGACCAGGGTGACGCCGAGGTCCACGATCTCCTCGGCGGGCTTCCCCACCAGGTCGATCCGCCCGCCGTCGGACTCGAAATAGATCTCGCCGCTGTCGGGCGAGATCAGCCCCATGATGCACTTGAGCAGCGTGCTCTTGCCGTTGCCGTTCGTCCCGAGGAGCGCGACGGTTTCCCCGTTCTGAACGTCCACCGAGACGCCGTGGAGGACCTTCACCGCTCCGTACCCAGCGCTCAGGTTTTTGACGACGATGCTATTCCCCAAGGTAGGCCCTCTCCACTTCCGGGTTGGCCACGACCTCCTCGGGCGCGCCCTCGGCGATCTTCTTTCCCGCGTCCAGGACGGCGATCCTTTCCGAGAAGCTCATCACGGCCCGCATGATGTGCTCGATCATGATGATCGTGATGCCGCGCTCGTTGAGGCGGAACAGCATCTCGATGATCTCGTCCACCTCCGAGCTCGACAGGCCCGCCATGGCCTCATCCAGGATGAGGAGCTTCGGCTCAGCCGCCAGGGCTCTGGCGAGCTCCAGCTTCCGCATCTCGATCTGGGTCAGGCCGCCGGGTTTCGCGTCGGCCCTTCCGTCGAGACCGACGAGCCGAAGGATCTCTTCCGCTTCCTTATGGATGTGGAGCCCGTGGTGGGACTTGTAGTGCGCCGCGTACTCCAGCGGGATGCAGAGGTTCTCCAAGACCGTCATGCTGGTGAACGGCTTCGGAATCTGGAAGCTTCTCACCAGCCCCATCCGGGCCCGCTTGTAGCCGGCCGTGGTCGTGATGTCCTTTCCGCCGAAGACGACCCTTCCCCCGTCGCACGGCAGGGCGCCGGAGACGCAGTTGATGAGGGTGGTCTTGCCGGAGCCGTTGGGACCGATCAGGCCGAACCGCTCGCCGGCGTTGACGTGAACACTGATTTCCGTCAGGGCGTGAAACCCGCCGAAGCGCTTCGACACGCCTTGGATGTCGAGAAGCCGTTCGTCCGCCATCAGGTCTTCTTCCCGATCACCTTGCGAAAGAGCCCGACGAGCCCCTCGGGGGCGAGGATGACAAACCCGATCAGGACGACGCCCACGAAGAACAGCGCCCACTCTGATGAGATCGTGACGGTCAGAATCTGCTGCGCGGTCGCCAACAGGACCGCCCCGACCACGGGACCCAGCCATGTGGTGGTCCCGCCGATCAACGGCATGGCCAAGCTGTTCACGGCGTAGTCGAGGCTGAAGGCGGAAGTCGGCTCCAGGTACGTGATGTAGTACGGGAACGGGGCGCCGGCCACCCCCATCAGGAACCCGCTCACCGTCGTGGCGAACAGCTTCAGCTTCAGGATCGGCACGCCCATGCACTCGGCCGCCTCCTCATCATCCCGGATGGCGGCGAGCCCCCTCCCGATCCGGGAGTTCTCGATGAACCAGGCGACGGCCACGGAGAGGACGGCGAGGACTACCATCAAGGCGAAGAGGAATTCCACATAGTTGCTGAAGAAGGGAACCTCTCTCGGCCGGAGGATGTACATCCCCCTCGCCCCGCCCACAAACTCCCAATTGTCGACCACGGTCTTCAAGACGATCGCAAGCGCCAGCGTGGCGATGGCGAAGAACACCCCGTGAAGCCTCATCGTCAGATACCCGATCCCCAGCCCCAGGAGGCCCGAAACAACGCCTCCGCAGAGGATCATGAGGAGGATATTGATCTTGTACGCCTTGAGGAGAGCCACGGCCGTGTAGGCGCCGACGGCGAAGAAGCCGGCCGTGCCGAAGTTCACATAGCCGGTGTATCCCCCCAGGATGTTCCACGCGGTGGCGAGGACGATGTACTGCAGGACAACGTAGCTGGCGAAATAGTAATACTGGTTCTGCATGATGCGGGTCAGAATGAAGCCCGCGGCGATGATGGCGGCCGCCGTCAAAAAGAGCCATTTGTTTCTCAAGGACTACCTCCCGAACAGACCCGATGGCCGGATCGCCAGCACGATCAGGAGGATCCCGAACGAAACGGCCAGCGACCAGGAAGGGCCGTAGAACGTCGAGGTGAGACTCTCCAGCACCCCCAGGATCAAAGCGGCCACCAGCGTCCCGCCGACGCTCCCCATCCCGCCCAAGACGACGATGGCGAAAACCCGTCCGATGTACTCCCGGTTGATGGAAGGCTCGACGGTGGCGAGGATGATCAGCAGCGCGCCCGCGAGGCTGGCCGTGGCGATGGCGATTCCGAAGGCGATGGACTTGATCTTGACGGGGTCGGCCCCCATGAGCCGGAGGGCGAGACCGTCCTGGGAAACCCCCATGATGGCCTTGCCGTAAAAGCTCCTGGAGAGGAAGAAATGAAGCGACAGCGTCATGATCACCCCGCCGAGAAAGGGCACAAGCAGCCGGGTGGCGATCCCGACGACGCCGATATAGATGGATTTACCGATGTAGGACGGCTCGAGCAGGCGGTAGTCCACGCCGTACAGGATGATCAGCGAAACCTCGATGATGAAGAGAAGGCCGAAGAAGAACACTAGCCCCCGCAGAGACTCCGCCCCCTTTTTCTCGAAGCTGTTGTAATAGAGCCGGTAGACCCCGACCCCGAGCAGATAGAAGACGGGGGTAAAGATCAGCCCCGCAACGATGGGGTCGATCCCGAGGCCTTCATACAACATGAAGGCCACATAAGAGCCCAGGATGACGAAGACGGGGTGGGCGATGTTCACCACGTCCAGCAGTCCGAAGGCCAGGGAAAGCCCCAGGGCGACGGCCGCGTAGAATCCGCCCACCAAAAGACCCGCGACGATGGCGTTCAGCAGCAGATCGAAGGAGAACACGAAGCGCCTCCCGACATAGAACAAGGGCGCGCGCCCTCCCCGGGGCGCGGCCCTTGTTCCATAAAGGGACAGGTTATGTTACTGGGCTTTGGCGTAAGGGTAAATCACCTTGCCCGATTTCCACTCCTCCGGATAGAGCACCACCCGCTTCCCGGGCTTCCTGAACTGATCGACATTGGAGCCCTTGATGCCCTGGAACTGAATCATGAGCGCCCGGGTCTTCGCCCACTCGCCGTTGGGAGCAAACTTGACCTTGCCGACGATGGTGTTGAACGTGTTGGCGCGGATGTATTCGCCCACCTTCTTCTGGTCCGTGCTCTTCACGGCCTCGATGGCCTGTCCGAGGATTTGGACGTAGGCGTAGGCCCAGGGCGGCAGGTAGTGGCCCAGGGGATCCACGCCCACCTTCTTTGCCTGCGCCTGGTACTTCTTCAGGAAGGCCTCGATCCCCGGGAACTTCAGGGTGCGCTCGGGCACCCAGAAGTCGTAATTCACGATGCCGTTCAGCTTCGAGCCGAGCTTGCTGAGAAAGACGGCGTACTGAAGACCCACCATCCCGCCTCCGAAGAGCTTCGGCTTCAGGCCGACTTCATGCGCCGCCCGGGTGATGCCAACCGACCCCGGAGGGTAGGCACCCACGTACAGGAGGTCGGGATTGGTCGCCTTGATGGCCCGGACGATCGGCGTGAAGTCCGCCGTGCCCGGGGGATACCGCTTGTCGTAGACAATCTTGAAGCCGTACTTCTTGGCGTTGTCCCGGGCGCCGGAGACCGCGTTCCGGGCGAACTCGGCGTCCGCGCCGATGAGGGCGATGGTCTTCGGCCTCGGCGTCTGCTGCAACGCGATCTGGAAGAAGCCGTTGGACCAGTCCGTCCTGGGGTGCGGGCCCGCCGGCATGATCTGGAAGTAGTGACGGTAGTTGAACTTCTCGTTGACCGCGAGGCCGAACAACCCCATGAACACCAGCTCGCGCTCCATCACGATGGGCATGGCGGGGGCGATGAGGTTCGTCCCGTACCCGGAGACGACGAAGTCCACCTTGTCCACGTCCAGGAGCTTGGAATAGATGCCCGGCACGGTGGCCGACTTGGTCTGGTCGTCGTAGTAGACCAGCTCCACCTTGCGGCCGAGCAGCCCGCCCTTCCGGTTCACGTCGTCCCGCCAGATTTTCATGGCGAGGACCGCGGCCTTCCCGTTGGCGGCCAGCCCTCCGGTGAGCGCCATGCCGAAACCGATCTTGATGGGCTTCTGGGCCAGGGCCGCGGACCCCAGCGGCCCGGCGAACATCACCACGGCCGCGAGGAACACCCCGATGCACGACATGCGATGGAAGAATCGACTTTTCATTTTCCTCACCCTCCCTGAAAGCAAGAACCTGACCTCGTGACCGCGGGAAGATCCACGGCGCGCCATCCAGACCGCCCACGCCGAAGAAACTTCAACCGGCCCCGCGTTCTCCCCGCCATTCTGCCAAGCGGACCGCTCTCGGGCGACCGCTGCATATCGGGGACTTGCGCTTTGCAAGATGACAAAACAGTAGCGTAGCAAAAATTCACGAGGCTGTGCAACAACCAGACAAAATGTTTATTCCCGGCAAATGATGCCTGAAGTTTCAGGCCCCTTCTCCAGGCCGGGCATGGATCCCCCGCCACAGCTTGTCCGGCGTAACGGGCAGATCCGTCATCCACACCCCCGCGGCGTCGTGAATGGCCGAGACGATGGCCGGGCCTCCATCGACGGTGACCATCTCCCCGATCCCCTTCACCCCCCAGGGGCCCAGCGGGTCGCCCGCCTCGATGAAAATCCCCTCCACAGGGGTGAAATCCAGGGTGGTCGGCACCTTGTACTCGATGAGGTTGGGGTTGATCACCTGGCCCTCCCGGCAGGCGATCTCCTCCATGAGGGTGAAGCCCTGGCTTTGGGCAAATCCGCCCTCCACCTGCGCCTGCGCCCCGTTCGGGCTGACCACTCGCCCGATGTCCGAGGCGGAGACCACCCGCAGGATGTGGACCTCTCCCGTCTCGGGATCCACCTCCACCTCGACGGCCTTGGCCCCGAAGGCGAACGCGCTCGAGAAATTCCCCCGCCCCGTCTTCTTGTCGGCCAGCTCGCTGGGCGCGTCGTAATGAGCCTGCGCCCACATGGCCTGGCCGTCCTTGCGGTAGCGGTTGGCCTTGACCACGTCGGAGAGCGACAAAGCCCGCTCGGGGGCCCCCCGCACGAAAACCTTTTCCCCGGAAACCTCCAGGTCGGACGGATCGGCCTCCAGCCGCCCGGCGGCCGCCTCGATCACCTGATCGCGCACCTTCGCG